>JAGBFT010000085.1 GCA_017936345.1 Spirochaetaceae bacterium | reverse complement strand
GTTTCAGTTGCCGGAATGGTGGAATTGGTAGACACAAGGGACTTAAAATCCCTCGGATGAATAATCCGTGCCGGTTCGATTCCGGTTTCCGGCAAGACCGCATTGCTCGTGCAATGCGGTTTTTTATGCCCCAGGTGGCTGTTTACTGCCCTTGTAGGCAACATTTCCATGGGGACTCAGTTTATCCTTACACTGAAAATTGGTGGATGGGCATAAAAAAGGACTGGATTTTCCAGTCCTCTTGCCTACAGATTAAGCTTTATCCTTACCGAACAACTCAATGCACTTGACTGTACATTCCGGCGATTTCCTGGCGCCAGTCGAATTTCTTATCTTTTTCTTCCCATTCAATTATCCGCACAATGCTGAATTTCCTTGTATCGTGGATGTTAGGAAAGTGAACCACCGCAAACCTGCCCTGTCCAATGTAGGTTACACGCTGATTCGCCTCCAGCTCAACTTGTCTTTGGATTTCATCAAGAACACAGTCGAAATGTACAGGATTACCAGTGGCTTTATCCGCTAGGGCTGAAGACAAGTCTTCAATCTGCTTTCCACATTTGGAACAAACAACTTCTCTTTGCTTCAATTCTTTGATAGACTCCAGATTCCTTTGCATTCCTTCATGCACATATTGGGGAAGTCTTGTCTCTGGATTCTGTGGTTGGCGGGCCTCGTGATTACGATTTCCGCCACGTTTGTTGTTTTTCTTTCGTCCTTCCTCTTGTGAGTGACGATTATTCCAATTCCGCCTATTATTTCTGCGGCTGTTTCCTGAACGTTCCATTCTATGTCCTTCCAGTCGTCTTAGTTTCCACAAGCTTTCGGCTCAGCACCAAGGCTATACGTTGAATTGCAGCATCCATATACGTTGGTTCATATACTTTGTCTTGTAATTCACGAACCCTAGCAGCCCTAATAGCTTTCTTAGGATTTTCTTTAGTAGCGGACATTATGAATTCTCCGAAAAGGCATTTTCTATGTGATACAAGGGAGGGAGCCCCGGCATATCAACAATTAGCACATCAAATCGTATGTAGCTATTACTATATTGTCGAAACTTATGGACAAAATATTTAGCCGTTTCGGTAATTCTTTTCCGCTTGATGTTGTTCAGAACCAGATCCAGCATGGCTAAATCTCCATGAGGCAATGTTTTAACCTCTACGAATACAAGATAGGGTTCCTTAAAGGCTATTATATCAACTTCACCGGTTCTTGTCTTCCAATTTTGAGATAAAATCTGGTAGCCCTGCTCCATGAGATGTTTTGCAGCCCTTTGCTCACCTTCGTGACCCTTCCGATAGGACTCTAAGCCACCAGCTTTCACTTTAACCGACAACCTCCAATTCCGGAATATCATCCTCTGCACCTTCATCTATGGGAGAAAAAATCTCCAATCCGCAGGTAACAACATGGGGAATATTCCAAAAAATCAGGGTGTTTATCAAATGTTGGGTCAAAGGAAAATCTCTTGGCAAGAACATATGCTTTCCATCATCAAAGAACAATGGCTCAGAAAAACGAGAACCAGCACAAAGCTCTGCAACTTTAATAACTTTAACACGTTCTACCATAATCCAACCAATTTTTAACAAAACAAGGCCAGAAAATCCTTATGCAAAACAAAAGGGGCCAGGAGTTGACGAAAACATCCTAGACCCACCAGCCCCTTCCTCTTTATTTTGCCTTCTGAATGTCGGACTTTCTGATGATAAGTTCCTTAACCTTGGCAGCCTTACCAACCTTACCACGGATGTAGTAAAGCTTTGAACGGCGAACCTTACCGGCACGAACTCGTTCCACCTTAGCAATACGGGGTGAGTTGAGGGGGAATATACGTTCAACACCAACTCCGTAGGAATTCTTACGAACAGTAAAGGTACGGCGAATACCAGAGTTTTTGAAGCAGATTACCAATCCTTCGTAAACCTGAATACGCTCATTTTTGCCTTCAATAATCCTGAAGTAAACTTTTACAGTGTCTCCAACCTTGAAGTTACCAACATCTTCTTTCTTCTGGGACTCTTCAATAGTTCTAATCAAATCCATAGGGACTACTCCTTCCCCTTAAATCTGGGGTGCCTTCTTTTGGAACCAGATTTTGGAACCTGGCCCGTAATAGTCTCAATCATCTTTTCAGCTTCTGCTGTCAAAAGCCCATTGTCACGAGCCTGATTTATCAAGTCAGGCCTATTTGCCATGGTCTTTGCCAGCTGTTGCTGGAGCCGCCACTTCCTGATGTTTTCGTGGTGCCCAGAAAGCAATACTTCTGGAACCCTCATTCCCTGATACATCTCCGGACGAGTGTACTGGGGATACTCAAGAAGTCCTGCAGAAAAACTTTCCTCCTCTAGGGATTCTTGGGAAATAACACCCTCCAGCAACCGATACACTGCATCGATAATTACCGTGGCGGCAATTTCTCCAGAGGACAGGACGTAATCTCCAATGGAAATCTCGTCATCCACCCAAGAGTCTATAATCCGCTGATCAATACCCTCGTAACGACCGCAGATAAAGACAAGTTCTTCTTCTTGGCTCAATTCTCTTGCCAACCGCTGGGTAAAGGTTTTTCCAGAGGGAGTTACATAAATCACCCGCTTCTTGTACGCCTTTACATACTCCAACGCCCGGCCCAGAGGCTCAGGAAGCATCAGCATTCCCGCTCCTCCACCGTAAGGATTGTCATCACATGTCTTGTGCTTATCATGGGCAAAATCCCTGATATTCACCAAATCGTAGGCAACAATTCCCCGATCCACCGCCTTTGCCATGATTGAGCTCTCAAAGAAAGCACGGGGTATCTCAGGAAACAAGGTCAGCACATGGAACTTCATGGTTACTCCAGAATCCAGAGGTGCATCAGCTGTACCTGCTTGTTTCTGATGTCTACAGTACCGATAAACTCCTTCTTAAAAGGTACAAGCACTTTCCGTGGCTTGCCAGAAGAAGTGGTTCGCAGCTCCTGGGACAAGAGGTCGCAACTCTCGGAGAGGACAACCTCAAACAGGTCGCCGGCTCCGCCTTCCAATACGTCTGTGATAGTGCCCACCACTACAGGTTCCCCTGAGGCAGGTGCGGTCTTTTCCGCCAATCCTTTCGCCTTGCCACCACCATAAACGAGATGACACTGCTTCAAGTCTTCCACATAATACTCATCCTTTCCACAAGGACAAGCAAACTCCCGGGAAACCACAATCTCACTGCCAGAAAACTTCTTCGCTTCCTCCGGTGAATTGACTCCCGAAAACTTAATGTACAGAATCCCGTTACCAAAGCTTACCTTTTCTATGGTGCGTTTGCTTTCGATACCGTTCTTCCGCAAGACAACATCCTTCATCCCAGCAAAATGCTGAAACTCTCCAGATGTGCTTTCCACCTTACAATTACCCCCAAGGCCGTGGGTGCCCCGGATAATTCCAACTACGAAGTGCTCCATCAATCCATTATTTCCAAGCTATAACGCTTGCCGCTTTTATTAGAAGAAGCGCTTAGTACGGTACGAAGGGCCTTTGCAATGCGACCATACTTACCAATTACCTTGCCAATATCCTCTTCGGCAACACGTAGCTCCAGGATTGTGGACTTTTCGCCTTCAGCTTCCGTTACTGAGACTGCACCGGGATCATCGACCAGTGATTTTGCGATGTATTCAATCAGGTCTTTTTCCATTTCCCGCCACTCCCATCACTTACAGCGTAAAGTTCTTCTTGTTAAAGAGCTTACGAACAATGTCTGAAGGCTGGGCGCCTACACTCAACCAGTAACGGGCTCTTTCTTCGTTAAAAGCAATCTGCTTTTCTTCAACCTCGATGGGATGATAGATGCCAATCTCTTCGATTGTCTCACCGTCACGGGGTTTTCGTGAGTCCATTACTACGATGCGGTAATAGGGCCGCTTCTTGGTTCCAAGCTTCTTCAGTCTGATTCTGACCACGTATATCCTCCAAAGGCTTCTCCTCCTGCCCATTTTTGAAAAGGGTTGGACTCAAAGCCTAGTATTGACAGAATACTGCACTGTACAGTATGAATAGAAAATATATCAGTTTTTAAGTCTTTAGTCAATGTTATAAAAACTGGTTCGCGGAATGCCAGGCAATACCACAGTGATCCTTGCAGCTATGATAAGGCGTATTGTATAATCATGTCCATGAAAAGAAACGCATTCATTATCCCCATAATTCCAATCCTCCTTTTTTCCTGTAGCCAGCCACAGCATTCTTTTGGTGATTATGAGATAGTGGATGCCCCTGACAGAATCTGTGAATCTGCCTATCAGTTTGCCAAGCTATACGAGGGGGCCGAAACAGAATATGCTTGGGGAGGCCAAGATCCCCTGCGGGCAATTCAAATGGATTGCTCCGGCCTTGTAGTCATGTGTTACAAGTACGCCTTGGTTGACACAAAATATAGTCTCCTTGCTTCTGATATGACCGCAGCCTATATGCATGAAAATGCAGCAACCCCGATAGAAAAAAAGGACTTAAAGCGGGGGAACCTCATTTTTATGGGTGAAGAAAACAGCGGGCGGACTACCCACATAGCTATTTTTGACAGGATAGAAAATGGTGCCATTTATTTTATTGACAGCACCCAAAAAGATACCAACAATGACGGTATAGATGACATAAACGGCGTAACAACTCGCTGTTACCCAGAAAATGACAAGAGATTCAAGGGCTTTGGCAGGATGAAGGTACAGCTTTTGCTGGATTAGTCAATGTTGGAGAGAAACACGAACAGGATGCTGCTGGAGACACAAGCTATTTCATAAAATGGAATCGTCTGATATATGGATACCCGTCCGGGCACAAAATTACTAGAAAAAAACAAAAATTGTGTAAAATTATCTGATAATTTTTCAAGGCTGATAACGATGCTTAAAACTTACTGTAAAGAACAGTTTTCATCTTATAATGATGCAATTAATTTTTATACTAAGAGCTTTGATGCTCTAATTGACATTGAATTCTTTATTATGGAAGAGATAAAGCATTTTATAAACTTACATCTTCCAGAAATAAAAAGAGATTATGATGAAGCTTCTTATCTGTATTCTTTTTGGAGAAATTATCCACCATTAGATAGGGGGAGGTCTCCCAAAGGAGATCAATTTCCTTGGATAGAGTTTGGTGAACAGGTTTTTGGAAATAAACTGTCCAGATATTTTGCATCAACTACTATGAATGGATAAAGTATCTGGAGAAGGTGAACAAGGAGGAGGATGCCTACGCACTGGCAAACAAGCTGGATGCCTCCACAGAGCGGAGCAAACTGACTCCCTACCGCCAAGCACTGCAGCAGTTCGGCCAGCAGCACTGCTTCTACTGCCACAAGGGTCTCAGGCAGGAAGGAGCCGCCACGCCGGTGGACCACTGCATCCCTTGGTCCTTCGTCAAGGACGACAAGCTTTGGAACTTTGTCCTCTCCTGCCCCGCCTGCAACTCCGCCAAGAGCAACACCCTGCCGGCGGAAAGCTACCTTGCGGACATGAAGCGGCGGAACCTCTCACTGCTGAACCTTGACCTGCCCTTGGTGCGGGAAGACTTCAAGTCCTACACCTACAGCAAGCTGGAGGCAATGTACCGCTCAGCCCTGTTCAACGGCTTCCAGTCCGGCTGGAAGCCCCGCACCATCGCAGCACTGCCCGCCTACGACTTTGGTGACGGCGGGTATGCTTCCATGGCGGATGGGGAGTGAGGGGGAAGTTTTTTTGGGGCAATATCTATCCCTTTTGGAATCTTTACAGGATCAACAGGCTCCAAGGTCAGACCGTTGGTACGATAGAACTCTTCTTTCCAG
>JAGBFT010000084.1 GCA_017936345.1 Spirochaetaceae bacterium | reverse complement strand
TCCGGGGACAGTCTTGAGAATCTCCAGCGCCTTGCGAAGATCTGTTTCGTAGGCTACAGAAACTACTACGTCAAAGCGGCGGGTAGGGTAGCTTGAAACATTCTGCAACTTGGTATTGATAATTGTTTCGTTGGGAATACGGACCATCTTGCCATCGGGAGTCTTAACCTTGACAGAAAGCATATCCACAGAGTCTACGGTACCGGAAACCTCATCTACAGTAATAAAATCCCCAACCTTGAGTGCGTGGTCTGTAAGCACAAAGAATCCACTGATAACATTGCTCATGGAGGTTTGGGAGGCAAAGCCAATGGCCACTCCAGCAATACCCGCCGCACCAAAGAGCGCGGACAAGTTGATGTTGAAGATGCCCAGCACATAGATTACCACGAGAACATAGAAGGTATAACGAATGACCTTCATTACAATCATAGCAGTTTGTGGCTTTAATTTTTTTAAGGCAAGCTTTTTTACCAGGTGTTTAACAACCAAATACACCAGAGTAAAAATCAGCAGCCCCACCACTACACTAACAATTTTAGAGAGAATTTCCGGGGTAAAAAAAGCAATGATTGCATCAATCATAAGAACTCCTTGCTTATTGCAAAATATATTGTTTTTTTACTTATCTTACATTATCGTGATTTTTGTTTCGTATCTTTACATCAAATGCGGTGTATGATATAGTTGAACTAATTTTAGGCTGGGATGTTCTTTTCCTGGCATATAATTTTAAGTCGAGAGGATGATAATGAAGAATCTCAAGAAATCATTATTGGTTGTGCTGGGCTTGACCCTAATCGTAAGCATGACCTTCTTTGGATGCAGCAAGAAGGAAGCTCCCGCTCCTGTTGCTGCTGCAGACAGCACATATGATTTGTCTGTTTGTTTCGCTTCTGAGCCCCAGACCATTGACCCTGCGCTGAACTCAGCAGTTGACGGTGCTGTTATGCTTCAGCATATGTTTGAAGGTTTGATGAAGTGGGCAGATGGTGGAAATCCAGCTACTGACAAGGGCGACATGAACTATGCCAAGCTGGTTAACGGTCAGGCTTCTTCCTACGAGAAGGTGGTGAATGATGACGGAACTGTTACCTACACCTTCAAGATTCGCCCAGATGCCAAGTGGTCCGATGGCAAGGCTGTAACTGCTGATGACTTTGTCTACACATGGCAGCGTCTGGCTACTCCTGCCACTGCAGCCGACTATTGCTACATGATTGATATGGTAAAGGGTTATGCAGAGGTCAACTCAGGAGAAGCTGAGCCTAGTACCTTGGCTGTTTCTGCTCCTGATGCCAGCACCTTCCAGGTGACCATCACCTATGACTGCCCCTACTTCCTGGAGGTATGTGCGTTCCCTGCAACCTTCCCTGTTCGCAAGGACATCGTAGAGGCAAATCCTGATACATGGACAACTGAAAACAACTCTGCAAACTACATTTCCAACGGTCCCTACAAGCTGGCAGAGTGGGTTCACGACTCCTACATCAAGATGGTTCCCAATGAGCACCACTACGATGTTGCCAACCTGGGACCCGACACCATCACCTTCCGCCTGATGAACGACCAGAACGCCATGCTGGCTGGTTACCGCTCCGGCGACCTGCAGTTCATCCAAGACATGCCTGTTGACGAGACTGCTGGTCTTTTGGCTTCCGGTGAATTGAACATTGTGGATTATATTGGTACATACTATGTAGTATACCAGACACAGAAGGCTCCCTTTGATGATTGGCGTGTTCGCAAGGCATTTACACTGGCTATCGACAGTCCTTACATCGTAGAGCAGATTACCCAGAGTGGTGAGGTTCCTGCTGCTGGCTTCGTTCCTGCTGGTATTTATGATGCCGATCCTTCTGGAGCAGACTTCCGCACCACTGGTGGCAACTACTGGGAAATTCCAACTACAGAAGAAATCTACGCAAAGAACGTGGCCGAGGCAAAGCAGCTTCTGGCTGAGGCTGGTTATCCCAATGGTGAGGGCTTTCCTGTTGTAACATACCTGTATAATACCTCTGATGCCCACAAGGCTATCGGTGAGGCATTGCAGCAGATGTGGCAGAATGCTTTGGGTGTAACCGTTCAGCTGCAGAATCAGGAATGGAATGCATTCCTTGAGAACCGCAAGAATGGTGAGTATCAGATTGCACGTAACGGATGGATTGCTGACTACAATGACCCCATCTCCGTCCTGGATATGTGGATGACTGGTGGCGGAAACAACGATGCACAGTACGCTGTTCCTGAGTACGATGCTCTTATTGCCGAGGCAAAGGCATCTGCTGATCCTAATGTTCGTATGACTGCCATGCACAAGGCTGAGGACATCATCATGGGACGTGACTGGGCTCTTGGTCCTATCTACTTCTACACACAGAAGTACCTCATGCAGGATATTGATGGTGCATTCTATACACCACTCGGATACTTTGTGTTCAGCTACACTTCAAAGAAATAAGTTTGTCTAAACCAAGTTTTGCAAGCTAGGTTTTGAAGTGGATGAGGGTCGCCTAAAATTGGGCGACCCTTTTTTTATTCAGGCTTACCTTTGCCTATATCCTCACTTTATGATATAATCCTTGGGAACCTTGACTTAAAATAAGCTAGCTGAGCTTGTAAAGGTTTTTGCCTGCAACGGAGGATGATTGTATGAACGTGGTTGTAATTGGAGCCCAGTGGGGTGATGAGGGCAAGGGTAAGATTGTTGACTTTCTGGCAGATGATGCCACCGCAATTGTCCGTTATTCTGGCGGGGCAAATGCAGGTCACACCATTGTTATTGGAGACCAGCAATATGCCTTGCATTTAGTGCCGTCTGGCATCCTGTATCCGGGGAAGGTTGTATATCTTGGTTCTGGTATGGTTATAGATCCCGATGCCCTGTTCAATGAGCTTGCCATGCTGAAGGAGCGGGGAGTGGACTGGGAAGGCCGTGTGTTTATTTCAGATAGGGCTCATCTCGTGCTGCCCCGCTACCGGGAGTTGGACAAGCAGCGTGATGCCCAGCGGAAAAAGCCTATCGGTACCACTGGTCGTGGAATTGGCATCACCTATTCAATGAAAAGTGACCGTGATGGAATCCGTCTTGCAGATTTGGACTGGAAGGAAAAGATGGAGGAGCTTGAGCAGGAGGACAGAGACTTTTTGGCTCCCTTTGTAGACAGGCTCCTTTCTATGAGGGTAAACCTTACTGCAAAAATGCAGGAGCTCAAAAATGAGAGGGTGCTTATGGAGGGAGCCCAGGGAGCCTTGTTGGATTTGGATTCTGGAACCTACCCCTACGTCTCTTCCGGTATGTCCTGCTCTGCTGGTGCCGCCATTGGTTCTGGTATTGGGCCTCGTGCCATAGACAGAGTGCTGGGGGTCTTCAAGGCCTATTCCACCCGTGTGGGCAACGGTCCCATGCCCACGGAATTCGATGAGGAGAGCCAAAGTGAATTGTATCGCTTTGTTCGGGATACAGGTCGTGAGTACGGTGTTACTACCGGACGACCCCGGCGGTGTGGCTACCTGGACTTGGTTGCTCTTCGTTATGCTTGCCAGACCAATTCCATTGACGGACTGGTGCTTACCCACTTGGACATTTACGATACTCTTGATGAAATTGAAGCCTGTGTTGCCTACAAGATTGATGGTAAAGAGATAACTGACTTTCCTGCTTCCATACCCGACTTGAATTGTGCAGAGCCTGTTTTAAAGAAATTCTCTGGATGGAAGACACCATTAAAGAATTGCAAGTCCTACGGTGAATTGCATCCCGCTGCTCGTACCTATGTAGACTTTATTGAGGAATATACTGAAACACCAGTAGATATTATTTCTGTAGGATATGAGCGTTCGGAAACCTTTGTCCGGCGGAATCCCTGGGAAAAATGATTGATTCAATCTGCTGGGAATTCCGCCAGTTTTATCTTACCATGCATCGGTAGGGCCTTTGTTTTCTGGAAAGGTCAAAATGCTTATATTATCCTTTAAGTGAAGAGGTTTTTATGGCAACTATAGAGGAATTGGGTTCCTATACCTTTCAGAGTCTGTTACGGAATACTTTAGAAAAGTTTAAGGATAGACCAGCTTTTGGACTTGTTTCCAGCAAGGAAAATTTAGAACCTCCCATCACCTATCGGGATTTCCAGCAAATGATGGATAGTGTTGCTCGGGTTATGACTACCAACGGATTTGCTCCTAAAAAAAAGATTGCAATTTTTGGTAGTGGAATGGCTCAATGGGGAGCAACCTATCTTGCTACAGTGTGTCGTGGAGGAATTGCAGTCCCTCTTCTTCCTGATTTTACTGCAAGTGAGGTGGAATCAATAATTAGTCACGCCGGAATAGATATGATGGTGGTAAGTAAGGCTCTCTATCCCAAGATACAAAATCTAGACAAGAGCCTTGTTCCTGTAATCATTTCCTTGGAGGATTTTTCCCCTATACGGGGGAAGCCGGCTGACTTGGTTAGGGGCTTTTTGCCAAAACCAGATGCGGTGCACGAAGATGATATTGCTTCCATAATCTACACCTCTGGTACTACTGGCACTCCAAAAGGCGTAGAGTTAAGCCATAAGAATTTAGTGTGGACAGGGCTTCAGTGTCAAACTGTCCATCGTGTAAATAAGTATGACCGTTGTTTGTCTTTTTTGCCTCTATCCCATGTTTACGAGTTTACCATTGGTTTTGTATTGCAGATTCTAAACGGTAGTTGTATCTATTATTTGGATCGTCCCCCTACAGTTTCAAGTCTTTTGCCTGCTTTTCTAAAGGTTCGTCCCACAATAGTTTTAAGTGTACCCATGATTATGGAAAAGATTTACAAGCATAAAATTTATCCCACCTTACAAGGCACAGATTTAAAGAAAAGACTGTATAAAATTCCTCCAGTACGGGGACTGATGAATTATGTAGCTGGTCGTAGCTTAAAAAAGGCCTTTGGTGGAAAACTTGTCTTCTTTGGTATAGGTGGGGCCCGTCTTGACCCAGACGTAGAGCTTTTTTTGAAAAGGGCTCGTTTCCCCTATGCTATCGGTTATGGATTGACAGAAACCTCCCCGTTGTTGGCAGGTAGTGGTCCTAAGGAAACTATCCCGGAAACTGTAGGACCTGTTCTAGAAGGGGTGGAATTACAGATTATCAATCCAAATCCACAAACCGGTATTGGTGAGGTTGTGGCACGTGGCCCTAACGTAATGAAGGGCTATTACAAAAATCCCGGGCTAACGGCGGAGGCCTTTACAACAGAAGAAGATGCTTGTGGGGCGGGTTGGTTTAAAACTGGGGATTTAGGAATCTTGGAAAAAAGGCGAGGTAGAGACTGGCTTTCTCTCAAAGGTCGTTCAAAAAATATGATTCTTGGTTCATCAGGAGAAAATATCTATCCAGAAGACATTGAGTTTATTTTGAATCAGCACCCCCTTGTGGCAGAATCCCTAGTTGTGGAAGGGGAAAAGGGTAACCTGGTAGCCTTGGTAAAGCTAGTGGAAAATGCATTTAGTGCGGTTGGTTCAGCCATTGGTCACGCTGCCCAAGACGTAAAGGAAGACTTTTTGTATAAACGGGAGGAAATCCTTTCAGAAATCCAGTTCTTTGTAAATAAACGGATAAACAAGAATTCCCGTCTGGGTACAGTTCAGGATATAGATGAGTTTGAAAAAACCGCTAGCCAAAAAATCAAGCGTTATTTATATAAATTCCCCTTCACCAAGAAAAAAGAATAGGGAAGGCTTGTACGAAGAGGGTGGTAACTAGAAGATTTTCTTTACTAGATTTTTGAATGTTTCCCCACGGTGAAACTCATTGTTGAACATTCCGAAGGATGTAGCCCCCGGAGAAAAAACAATGGGAATGAATTCTGGTGTCTTGTTTCCCAGTTGTTTTATGGTCCAGGAAGCACTTGACTCCAAATATCGTTTTAATTCATACAAGAGTTGCTCCAATTTTGTGTAGGGACCCCGGTATGGGATACCTGCTTGCACAAGCATAGGCACAAGCTTGTTGGTGGCTGTTCCTGCCAAAAGGTGAACGTTGGCAGGGGGATGTTCCTTTAAGGTTTTGATAAAATTTGTAAAATCCAAATCCTTGTCAGTACCACCACAAATTAGCTGGACTAGAGAAGAAAAGGAACTGGTAGCGGCAGCGGCAGCCTCTGGAACTGTAGCTGCAGAGTCATTATAAAAACGATATTCCAGCTGGCTTCCATTTTCCTTCAAAAAGAGATTCCAGCTAAAGAAGTATTCCAAACGATGGGGAATTCCAGGCCACTGCGCAAGTATTTGTTGGATTTTTTGAGGAGTAACTTGAACAAGTGCCATCACCAGGGCAGCTGTAAGGGCATTTTGTTTGGAGTGAATACCTGGTACCAGTAGATTGCTTAAAATTTGCTGGGGCTGACTCAACTGCCCTGTGGCGTCGATTGAATTTTTTGCAAAATTAGGAAACTGTTCCGTGGGCAGGACAACCCACCCCCTGCCTGCTGAATCAAGCCAGCAGCTACCATTGGTGGAATTGGCCACCTGTTCCATGGACAGGGGTGTTGCAGAGTAACGGATAACCTTTCCCCTTGTTTCCGAGGCAAAAACATCTCCCCATCTGTCTTGTCCACAAATAGTCCATTGACGGGAATCTTGATTGGCGTAAATCAGTTTTTTGTCTTCCACATATTCTTCCATGGAGTCATACCAGTTTTGATGGTCAGGAACAATAGTGGTAATGACGGCTATCTTTGGCTTTAAAATGCCTCTTCCCCGCAAATCTGCCAACTGCCAGCTGGAAAGCTCGAGTACTACAGGAGTTGTTTCGTTAGTCTCCTCAAGGAAGGTTAGGGGGCTTACTGTAATATTTCCCCCAAGGAAGGCATTGAAGCCAGCTGTCTTGAGTCCAAAATGAATGGCGCTTACGGTGGTCGATTTTCCCTTGCTTCCCGTTACAGCAATGATGGGAGCCTTGGTAAGACTTAAAAAAATGGAAATATCTGTTTCAATGACCTTTGCCTTTGCAAGATACTTGTTCCCTTGAATTTTAACTCCGGGATTTTTAATGACAATATCTGCATCGCTAAAATCAACTTCTCTATGTTCTCCTAGAACGAATTTAAGCCTTCGTCCATAGTTTCTTATTTCTGGAGTAAGATTTCGCAAGGTTGGAAGCAACTGCTCCTTTGTCTTCATATCTGTGACGGTGACAATGGCTCCATGCTTTACAAGGAATCGGACTGTGGCCTCCCCGCCACCGTGTAATCCTAGACCCATAACGGTAATTTTTTTTCCAGCAATATCTTCCAAGGACGTAATGCTACATCCAGGTGGGTAGGAATATGGCTTGCTCATTCTCAGCTCCTGCTTGTTTGCAAGGAAAGTCGCCGTTGAAAGCGAGACAAACCCTGCAGAATAATTAAATCCAATAATTCACTATACTCCAGCCCCGCCTCTTGGCACATTTTTGGGAACATACTGATGGAAGTGAACCCTGGAATAGTGTTAATCTCGTTGAGATATAGATTTCCTGTATCTTTTTCTAAAAAGAAATCCACACGAGACAGTCCTGTACAATCCAAAGCCTTATAGGCCTTGATGGCAAGGGAGCGTATTTTTTCCTGCTGCTCTTCCTTTATATCGGCGGGAATAATTAATTTCGCACCATTTGGGTCGGTGTATTTTGCGTCGTAGTCGTAGAACTGGTGGGTGGGGGCAATTTCTCCGGGAATATAGGCTCGAACCTTATTTACATCTGGTTCTGACTGCTGTAATTCCGCCCTTAATTCGTCCACAGAAAGGCTTTCTTCATGGAGGTGTTCCTCTCCCACTATTGGAGAAAAGTCCGCTCCATTTCCG
>JAGBFT010000083.1 GCA_017936345.1 Spirochaetaceae bacterium | reverse complement strand
GACTTCCGCATGTATCAGGAGCTCATCGAGCTGGTGATGACCCGCCGCAAGTATCTTGAGGATTCCGGCTATCTGGACAGGAAGAAGGAAGCTATGGCGGGATTGCGCCACCGCTAGAGAGGAATATGGACAAGAAAATTCGATGCGCTCCATCTCTTGTTGTCTATTCTTCCACCATAGTTAATGTCTTTAAGGAAAAGAGTAGCATCACCACTGCCGACATAGCTCCTGCAAAAGAGATTATCATCAGGTAGTGGGGACCAAACAGACTGACAAGGCCAAAGACCCCTGCCATAATCAGTGATGACAGCATATTGAATACCGAGCCTCCCGTTGCCCGCACACTATCTTCGATTCTGTTATAAAAGCAATCCATGAACACGGTGCTGGTATAATTGCACGTAATGCTTATAATCAAAATTGATGCGGCAGACCACCACAGCGTATCTGCTAACAGAAGTACGAATCCTGCGGCCATCATAACAAAGCTGGTAACAAGAGATTTCTTCTGGCCAAAGAACCGCAAGATGTTTTCAACCTGAGAGAATACCAGCGTGGCGATAATGTTGTCTGCAAAAAAGAACAGGGAAACATATTGTGTCGGCATTCCAAAGTCTGAAAGGATTCGCTGTCCCAAAATATAGGATGCAGACACCATGCCGACATTGACTCCAAGAAAAACTGCAATTTCTAGCAGCACCTTGTCCCGCTTTACATTGTCAATCACTGCAAAAATCTGTCCCTTGCTGGCCGCAGCCTCATAAACAATGTTGGGTAGAAAGAGTAGCACAAGTATTCCCACAAACTGCATGAGTGCACCTGCCATCAGTAGCAGCTCCCAACTGTACAACTGGATGTAGCCCCCTGCAATCATTGCCACACCTAACGCAAGTGTAATTATTGAAGACAAGCGACCCAAATACTTGACGCTCGACTCCTTGCCCGGAACAAGGTCATACAAGTATGCCTCGATTGTCCCTGAGACAAAAGTGCTTCCCACCCCAAAGATAATAGCAGCGCATAAAAACCCAAATATGGAGCTGGAGTATATCATCAGAAGGTAGTATGTAATCATCATGATGTTGCCCAGCAGCAGTGAGTATTTTTTCCCGATACGGTCAGCGATGATTCCGGTGGGAATTTCGGCAACCATCATAGCGGCATTGATGATTCCTTGAAAAAGGGATATTTGGGGAATGGTCAATCCCTTGTATCCCAAATAGATGATAAAAATTCCCCGCTCAAAGAACAAATGTGAGAGCAAACCGTAGAAATAATACTTTGACAAGTTGCGCTTTGCCTGAATGGTGTCCCCCGCTACATTGGTATTGCTCATAGACACTTTCCCCTCTTCCTGTGAATCTTTGAAATTATGTACAGGATTTTTTGCTTACTTTTTTCTATACAGCATAATCTTCTTTGTATTATCCAATTAGATAGAAAATCTTGGAATGATTCCATTAAGACATCTGTGATACTTAAAGCTAGCCCATAATCCCGACTATCTATTTTTTTTGATAAAATACTACAGTATCTGTCTGTTTTGTCAACTAGGTAGGCAATTTTTGTTGATTTGTCTTCAAATTTTTGTTGAAGTTCTTTATAATGGGAAAACGTTGGAGGCTTGGTGAGCCCACATCTCAAAGAATCAGGGTGTTCCCCAATTTCGAAAATGTTTTACTCTATAAAATAGTTGAGGAGACTATATGTCAAGAACAGTTACCTTTGGTGAGATTATGCTGCGGCTCAAGGCTCCGGGTCAGGAGCGCTTCTTCCAGTCCCCTGGGCTGGAGGCAACCTTTGGCGGCGGCGAGGCGAATGTTGCCGTTTCCCTGGCCCACCTTGGCTGCGATGTCTCCTACCTTACCGCCGTCCCGGACAATCCCATTGGGCGGGCTGCCCTTTCCTGCTTGCGTGGATACGGTGTGGACGTGTCCGCTGTACGACAGGAGCGAGACGGCCGCCTAGGGATTTATTTTTTGGAAAATGGTGCCTGCGCCCGCCCCTCGGTGGTGGTCTACGACCGGGAGGAAAGCTGCATTTCCCGCTGCGGGGCAGGGAGCTTTGACTGGAAATCCATTTTTTCCGACGCCCTCTGGTTCCACGTGACG
>JAGBFT010000082.1 GCA_017936345.1 Spirochaetaceae bacterium | reverse complement strand
GCAGGTGCTGGACCTGTACCTGCTAGCCTGGGAGAGCGGGGTGAAGACCGTGTACTACGTCCGCTCCAAGTCCCTTGAGGTGGAGGAGTGCGAGAGCTGTAGCTCCTAGGCAGGATTTGTAGCTTGGGGGGCGGCGAGAAAATTGACTGTTAAGCATATCCCCTTGCCCTGCTCAAAGTCTCCGTCTTCTCTTGAACGGCGTGAAAAAATCAGATAGAATCAGTGTAGCCTTTCCCGCTCGGTTCACAGAGGGCGGGAAAATCTTTTTAGGAGCGACCATGAGCTTGATTAAACGTCCCCTTTTCAATCCCGACGGGGACATAGACATCAGAATGCGGCGGATGGTTGGGGGCAACACCACCAACCTGAACGATTTCAACAACATGAAATACCAGTGGGTCTCCGGCTGGTATCGGCAGGCCATGAACAATTTCTGGATTCCAGAAGAGATTAATTTGGCGCAGGATACCAAGGACTACCCCAAGCTGTCGGCGGAGGAGCGAACCGCCTACGACAAGATTCTCTCCTTCCTGGTCTTCCTTGACTCCATCCAGACGGCCAATCTGCCCAATGTCTCGGAGTACGTCACAGCCAACGAGGTGAACCTTTGTCTGAATATCCAGACCTTTCAGGAGGCTGTCCACTCCCAAAGCTACTCTTATATGTTGGATACAATTTGCTCTCCAGAACAGAGAACAGACATTTTGTACCAGTGGAAGACCGACGAGCACCTGCTGCGGCGGAACACCTTCATCGGCAATTGCTATAACGAATTCCAAGAAAACAAGGATTTCTTCCGTTTTATGAAGGTGCTGATTGCCAACTACATCCTTGAGGGAATCTACTTCTACTCAGGCTTCATGTTCTTCTATAATCTCGCCCGCAACGGCAAGATGCCCGGTTCCGCCCAGGAAATCCGCTACATCAACCGTGACGAGAACACCCACCTGTGGCTGTTCAAGAATATCATACTGGAGCTCAAGAAGGAGGAGCCAGAGATGTTCACCCCCGACAAGGTGGCCGTCTACGCAGACATGATGCGGGAGGGTGTACGTCAGGAGATTGAGTGGGGCAAGTACGTCATCGGAGACAAGATTCCCGGACTCACTACAAAGATGGTGGAGGACTACATCAACTACCTGGGGAACCTGCGGTGGATGAATCTGGAGTTCGAGCCCCTGTATCCCGGCCACGACAAGGAGCCGGAGGACATGGCTTGGGTCTCCGCCTACTCAAACGCCAACATGGTCAAGACCGACTTCTTTGAGGCACGGTCAACCGCCTACGCAAAGGCCAGTGCCTTGGTGGACGACCTGTAGGCAGACTGGTGTGCCAATGCCCCATCCCGTCCTGTCCCGCTGCCCCCTCTTTGATGGCATTGCCGCCGCCGACATTCCTGTACTTCTGGAATGCCTTTGTGCCCGGGTGGTGTCGGTGAAGAAGCAGCAGACCATCTTCTGGGAGGGGGATTCTGCTCAGGACATGGGGATTGTGCTGGAGGGGGCAGTGCAGGTTGTTCGGGACGACTACTACGGCAGCCGCACCATTGTGGCCCAGGTGGAGCCGGGGGGCTTGTTTGCCGAGGCCTTTGCCTGTGCCGGCACACCTTCCTATCCCGTGAGCGTGGTGGCCTCGGCTCCCGGCCAGGTGATGCTCTTGAACTGCCAGCGAATCATGAGTGTATGTTCTTCTGCCTGTGCCTTTCACAGTCGCCTGATAAAGAACCTGCTGGCCATTGTTGCCACCAAGACCCTGCAGCTGAATCAGAAGCTGGAGCTGCTTTCCCGCCGTTCCATCCGGGAGCGGCTGTTGTCCTATCTTTTATCCTGTGCCAAGAAGGAAGCCAGCCCCGAATTCTCTATTCCCTACGACCGTCAGCAGTTAGCGGACTACCTGTGCGTGGAGCGCAGCGCCCTTTCCGCAGAGATCGGCAAGCTGCAGAAGGAGGGAATTGTGGAGAGCCGTCGCAGCTGGTTCCGTCTGAAAAAGGAAGGCTGGAGGGTGTGAGCAATCGCCGCTGCTCATCCTGCTGTTCCCGGATAATTTCCTCTGTTAGATAGTTGTCACTTGAACAATGAAAATCACTTGTTCCCTTGGCTCTGTAGCAGCTTCTCCAAATACTGTGCAACGCCATCCTCATTGTTGGTGGCAGTGACATCATTTGCCGCCGCCTTGATTTCAGGGATAGCGTTGCCCATGGCGACTCCCCAGCCCGCGGTGGCAAGCATTCCCAGGTCGTTAAAGTCGTCTCCAAAGGCCATGATGCTTTCTAATGGAATGGAAAGCTCTTGGGACAAGCGATGGACAACAGCTTCCTTTGTGGCATGGCTGGGAGCAACGGTATGCCAAGGTACATCAGAAAAAAGAATGGAGTGACAGTGTGGAACTGCTTGGGCAATAAGGGCTGCCATTGTTTTGTCAGCAGTTTGAACACAGATTTTCATGGCTGGGTGGGGAAAATGGCGAAAATCATGGACTAGGGCCTGGGGATGAAACATAACTGACCTGTTGTTGCTACGATTCCAGTACAGTTGGTCTTCTGTGTCTACGGTTATCTCACAATCTGGTCCTAGGACTTGATAGGCCTTGTCCAAGAGTTTTTGGGTTTCTTCCAAGGTAAAGCCCTGGTGATAGAGAGTTTTTCCTTTAAGGCTAAGGCTTGCCCCGCCGTTAGTGGCTACAATGTCGGGCTGGACGCTTTTGATGTGGTGGTGAATGCTAACAATACCACGAGAGGTGCAGAAGCCTATGAGGATGCCTGCCTCCTGGCAACGGTGAAGAACTTGACGGCTATAGTCAGAAATAGTTTTGTCATCATGGAAAAGAGTTCCATCCAGGTCAATGAGTACCAGGCGGGGCAGGGATGCAGATTGATTCATGGTTCAATAATAGTAGGAAGTGTTTTCTTGGTCAATCTTTGGGGGGTGAGAGATTAAGCAAGCATCGGTTCTGGCGGTGGTTGCTCAATCCATTGTATAAAAGTCTTTCCCAAAATAAAGGTTATCTTGCCCGTGTGAAACGAGCACACAAAAAGCCCAATTTGCTTGTCACTCATAGACTTTTATCCTGCGACCATTGTATCACAATACTGCCCTGGCTGCCAGTTCCTCCAGGTTTACCAGACTGCACTCCTGCGAAATATCTACCAAGTGGCCTGTCCTGAGGTAGTAGAGACTGCAGCTTACCTGTTCTTCTGGTAGGTTAAAGATGGTGGCTACGGCTTTTTTGTAGGCAGCCTGTTGTGGATAGTAGTGTTCTGGATGCTCTTCCTGGTCGGTTTTGTAGTCCACAATATGGTAGCGTCCCTGGCTGTCTTTATAAATCAGGTCCACAGAGCCATTTATTATGTACTTGCCTAGTTTGAGCTTGAAGGGAAACTCCATTTTTTTCCAAGGGGCTTCTTGTACGACCTGTCCTGTGGGTGAGGCAAGGAATTGCTGGGTCATGGTGTGGCACAGCTGATGAAGTTTTTTCTGGTTTGATTGGCTTAGGTGCTGCAGGTACTTTGTAGCTAGGATAGGCTCTCGATTGTGCAGGGCTGCCTCCAGATAGTGATGGACACAGGTTCCAAAGTCGGCATAGGTGAAGGCGGGGATTCCATCTGCTTTTAGGGTGCTTTCCACTAGCTGGGCAATTTCACTGCAGGTTTTGGCTTGAGAGGACTGGGGCTTGTTGGTTGTTGCCCCTGACAGGATACCTGATGTTGCCGGGATAACCGGGGTTGCCGGGATGATACCCTCATCTGCCGCTTGCTGCCAGTATTCCGGACTTTTTGGGGCAAGATGGCTGGGGCTACGGTAAGGGCTTTCTTCTACTGCTGGAACAATGGTCTGCCCTTGGTAGCAGGGGGCTAGGGCTTTTGCAAGCTGGTTGGCCTTGGGTTTGGAGTTTTGGCTTGTCTCAGTATGGTTGGTTGCCGGGGCAGCCTCATCCTGTGAAATTGCTCCGGGCTGAGGCCGCTGGATGAGACTCTTTTTTGCCTCCTCCACATCTTGGTGGGTGACCGGGGGAATCCATTCTGCATCAAAGGGTGAGTCCTTGGCCACCTGGATTGAAGAGTCCAGACCTATGTTTTTGTTGATTTGAGGTACCAGCAACTTGAACATGGTGTCAGGATTCTCCTTTTCCTTAAAACTTGCAGGATTGTCCTTGTCAAAACAATCAGGACTGGCAGTAATGTACACCTCCTCCTCTGCTCGGGTAAGGGCAACGTAAAGAACTCGTCTCAGTTCAGCTTGGTCCTTGGCATTTTCCTCTTCTTTTGCCTCATCATAGAAGAAGTTTGACTTGGATGTTCCCCCTAGCTGACTCATGGCAGGCAGGTTGATGGTAATTCCCCATTTGTGGTGTTTGTAGGTACTGGCATCATTTTTGTTTGTCTTATGTTTTCCGTCAGTATTCACTACGAAGACTATGGGGAATTCCAGCCCCTTGCTCTTGTGGATTGTCATCAGCTGGACACCTCCCTCCCGTTCCAGCGGCACGGTTATGTCGTCAAATTTTCCCTCGTTATCCACCTGGTCCTGCAGGGTTTGCACAAAACCAGCAAGGCTGGTACCCTTGGTGTCTGCTTGGACTGCAAGATGAAAGAGTTTGTCGTAAAGGGGTGCGTACTGTAGGCTTGTTTCCTCTTCCATGGTTTTATATCGATAGCCCAGGGCATACCATAGTTTGGTGACAAGCTGGGCTATAGGCATGGTGAGGGCTTGGCTTGCCAACTGATGAAAGGACTTGCAGCCTTGGATGAAGGCATCTCTTTCCTGCTGGTTTGGAAGAAGAAAGCTGTCTTCCTGGTTAAAAATCTCGGTAGAACCATGAGCCATGAGAATCTCAAGGCCAGTTGAACTAATTCCCACAAGGGGAGAGCGGAGCAGTGTGCTGTAGGCTGTTTGGTTGGCAGGGTACAAGCAGAGGGTAAGGAAACTTAGAATGTCGTTAGTAGGGGCATCTTGAAAAAAGCCAACGGTGGATTCCGCAGAATAGGGAATATCGAAGGTCTTTAAGTAGGTTTCGTAGAGATGCTGCTTTGAATAGGTGGAAAAAAGAATGGCAATGTCAGAAGGCTTTTTTCCTTGATCTACTAGCTGGCGGATTTTTTTTGCTACAAAAAAGGCTTCGCAGTTGTTTTTGTGAAGGGGAGGAGAGTCAGTTTCTTCTGGATTTTCCTTGTACAGGCAGAGGTGGACTCGCCGCCTGCTTTTATCCTCCGGGCTTTCATCCTCCGTGATTTTTCCTGCCAGAACTTCTCGGTAGGTGGCCTCATATTCAGGGGTATCTTCCCCTTCTTCCATAAAGATTGCCTGTGGGTAGGTGGCCTTTTCTCCATCCTGACCATAGGAAAGCCCACCAAAGATGGTGTTGAAGGCGGCTATGAGTGTGGGATGGGAGCGGTAGTTGTAGGACAGGGTGAGACTTCCCCCTGCATCCCTTGGGCTGGCTTCCTCCCTGGAGGAGGGAGCCTCATTCCTTTCGAACAACTCCTTTGAAAGTCCTCTGAATACACTGACATCCGCTCCTCGGAATTTGTAAATGGACTGCTTCTCATCTCCTACAAAGAAAAGCTTGCCTGGACTAAGGTTTTCTACCGCTACGGTTCCTGTGCCTTGCAGTTCCAGTTTTTCTGACAAAATGTACAGCAAATCCTTTTGAAGCAGGTTGTCGTCTTGGAATTCATCAATCATAATGGACTTGTAGGCTTCTTTTTCATCCTGACGGAGACTTGGCTGAGTTTTTAAGGTTTCCAATGCCAACAGGGCTGCGTCACTAAAGGTGAGGATGCCAGCCTGTCGTTTGCTATGATTGTAGTTGTCTTGGAATTCTTCCAGGAGTTGTGCCAGCTGCAAGAGTTCTTTTTGACGGCACAGGTAATTTGCCAGGTTGTTCAATTCCTGATAAAGTTTGTTCTTGATTTCTTGAACAGGTTGACACCATGGTTTTTTAGACTGACCTGTAAGCTGCAATTTTGCAAGGGCGTGGACTGCCAGAGAAAAATCGATTAAGTCTTGCTTTTCTTCTGGTCTTAGCAGAGGGAGCGGATCCGTTTGTTCCAAGGGTGATTTTGTGCTATT
The DNA here is from genome assembly GCA_017936345.1 of Spirochaetaceae bacterium. Taxonomy (GTDB): domain Bacteria; phylum Spirochaetota; class Spirochaetia; order Treponematales; family Treponemataceae; genus Treponema_F. The sequence goes on along the minus strand of JAGBFT010000082.1, from coordinate 40,307 downwards.
TCCCTGGGTTCTTTGCAAAAGAAAGGAAGGATTGAAGTCTGTTTTATTGAAAAAATCTATGGCGGCAATAAGTTTTGGCACAAAGCGACTGGAGCTTTTTTCTTCTCCTTGAACCATTTGCTCCAAATCATGGACAAGGTTTGTTATGGTTTGAGACAGGTCGCAGAATTTTGTGGCAGCATAGGCCAGTTGATTCTGTATTTCTTGGGAAAATTCCACGGGTCTTGCCAAAGTGGAAAAATTCACCACGGTTTTTGCAAAGAATTCCTCCGCCAGATTGTCCAGGCGGGATAGGGTTGTGGTTGCCATAAGCTGGATTGCAGGATGGTGGCGGTGCTGAAGCACAAAGGGGAGGGCCATCTGGGTGGCAATTGTCTTTGCCTGCTGGTCATCTATGGTAAAGTCCGGTTTGATGCCGTAGTGGTTTACCGAATTTTTAAGGATGCTGGAGCAATAGGAATCCAGGGTTTGGATGCGGGCGGAGTGGAAGTCTGCCACTGTCTGAATCGCATGGGGGCAGGAAAAGGTGTTGGCAATGGTGGCTAAGGTTTGGTAGATGCGGGAATACATTTCCGCTGTGGCCTTGCGGGTAAAGGTCAGGGTGAGAATTTCTGAAACCTTTAGCTTTTTTACACACACAAGATAGGCGTAACGGCGGGCTAGGACAAAGGTTTTTCCTGCCCCTGCTCCCGCTGCAGTTACAGTGTTGTTGCTGGAGGTTACGGCGGCAACTTGTTCTGGGTTCAGTCCCTTGTGTTTGGCTCCGTCTCCTTTCAATAGCCAATTCTCTACAGCCTTTGTGATTTCCTTCATACTTCATCCCCTCCGATAGTGTAGGTTGTTCTACAGATTCGCTTCCATGGACAGGCCTTGCAGGTCTCATAATCTACCGCCCCCAGTTGTGGAAAGCGGCAGGTGGTGATTGCATCCGCAAATTCTCTTAGGTAATGGATACAGGCTGCAAGGCTGTAGTTGAAGGCTGGTTTTTCCTTTCCATTTTTATTGTAAAATCCCTCCTCCCTCTGGACAACTTTATCAAAGCCATAGATTTTTGTTATTTCCCCGTCTTTGATTGTCATAAAGGCCGCCGAGTCAAGGGTTCGCTCTGGATAAACTCCCTCGTACAGAATGGTGTAAAAGGCCAGCTGAAAATCCTTCAGCCTGCCATCTGGATCCACAGAGCTTTCTGTTGCAGTGGGAGTTTTTCCCAGCTTAAAATCCAAAAGCACAAGGTTGTCTTCTGGACTGTTCAAGATACAGTCCAGTCGTCCGTAGAGAACAAAGTCCTGTAACTGGGAATAAAAGGCTCCTCTTTCCTCTGGTGTAGCGGGAAAGCTTGCGGAAGAGGACGAGTATTGTTTCTTGGTTGCAAGCCTTTCCAAAAGGGAATCAAGCTGCCTTGGTTCACATAGCAGCTCTTCTTCCAGGGCTACCACCTGATGCTCAGGAAAACTTTTGCACAGGCCAATGACAAGGTTTTTGGCGGTGGTGAAGATGCTTTTCCTTTGGGCTTTAAGCAAGTCCTTGGAAAGGGGCGAAAGTTTTTTTTGGTTTTCAAGAACAATGTCCACTGCCTGTGAAAGTCTTTTTTCCTCCTCTGGAAGAAGAGAGCTGAAACCAGATTCGTCTGTTTGTGGAGGTTGTAGTGGGGCGCCACATCTCTGGAGGGGTTGCAGATAGTGCAGGATGATTTCGTGGTAAATAGTACCCATCCAAGTGTCCCGCATGAGTTTTGCTTGGGTGTCTGGTTCCTCAAGTCTCAGGATTCTCTTAAAATACCACTTGCGGGGACAGGTGAAAAAATCCTTTAGGTGACTTTGGGATATCCTGAGTTTAGGGTTTTCTGTTGTAGCCTCATCTTTGATGGAATGGAACAAGAGGGCTTGGTGGATTTTTTCCTGCCAGTGGGGATTGTAGTGCTGCTGCCTTGGCAAGATATTTGGAGGAGTTGTAGCCTTTTGGTCGGCTGTCCCTGTCCTTGGACTAGATTTTGCTTCCACTGTAGTTTTCCAGTGGGAAAAACCTTCTTGCTGCAGGGCTGTGGGGGTAAAATCTACATTCACTTGCCCCGCAGTAGCTTTATTTCCCCCTCTTGCCACTTGGAAAAGCCTTTGTTCCTGCATAATAAAGTCTTGTTGTAGGGGAGTGGAACTTCCCGTGGCATCCTTTAGCTCCACCTTGGAGCGGGGCAAAAGTCTAAGTCCATTGTGGGGAATAGTATAGCCAGAAAAACTATTTTCCGAGGCGGAAAATCGCACTGGGTATTTGCTGTGAAGCTGATACAGGTGGATAAAGGCTTCCGAGGGATTTGAGTCAATGAGACCCAGCCTGTTCCGCTTGGACTGGGACAGAAAGCCCAGCTGCTGGAACAGGTGTGTGATGTCCTTTTGGTTTGCTCCAACTACAATGTGGCATCCCGCCGGAGCTGAAGACAAAAGGCGATAAGGTACTACAGAAACACCCCTGTCCTTGTTTTGAGGAAGGTATTCACCTTCTTCTAGTACCTGAAGGAAAAAATCAAAGGGGTTGGGAACAGGGAATTGGGGAAATTCCCTTTCTAAATCCATTAGGCCTGCCAATTCTGTGATGCATCGTCCCAGTACCAAGTCTGTTTCACTGGAGGCCCGACTCATGTCCCAAAAGTCATCTCTAAACTGAAAGTAGGCTTCCCGCAGTTTTTCAAAACTGGTGGCAGCGGCAAATCTCTTTGCCCCCTGTCTTAGGCTAGCATAAAAGGCACGGAGCCGCTCTTGGCTTGGAGCATCCTTAAAGGCTTCCAGCCAAGGGTCAATGGTACGATTGTCTTGGATGTAGGAGCAAATACAGTTATAGTCAATGCCAAACTGAATCAATTCATTCCCTAGCTCCATTTCCTTCCAAGGCAGGTGGTGATTAAGCAAAAGCTCTTTTAGACTGTTGAAGGAAAAGTCTTGAGCAAGACAGCCTCTTAGCTGGGTAAAAACACTTCCTGCCCCGTAGTCTGCCAAATTCTTTCCTGAACGAAATACTGCGGGAACCGCATATAGCTCCAGTTCCCTCTTTATGTATGGAGCCAGTGTTTCCATGTCCGGCAAGCTTACTACAATATCCGAGTAGGAAAGATTGCCCTCTGCCACTAAATTGCGAATAAACAGGGCTGTTTCCCGCAATTCTTGAGGGGCATTGTCGTAAAAGATGCAGTTCGGGGCAGCTTGGGACTCTGTGTTGCAGTGGACAAGAACAATGTGGGGGCTGGACTCCAGAATATGCCGGTATTCGCTAAAGTCACTAAGGATTTCAGGGTAAAAGATAATGTAGTGGTTGCCATCGTTATGGAAGGGGGGCTGCTCCCAAGCTGGATCAAAGCGGTGGTTTTCTTCCAGAAATTGGCTGTAGCGGTGGTGGAGCTCCAGAAGATCCCTGTCTTGGGCATCCTGTTCCATGGGAAGTGATTTTTTTTTGGCTTCTTCCCGGGCCTTTTGATAACTGCGGCGCCAGCTTTCTAGGGAGGGTAAAAGGCCGGCCAGCCAGTTGGTAAAACCTTGGGCAGTTTGGGCATATTCTGGGTTGATAAGGTTTTTAAAAAGGGGCTCTTCTCCCCTTGCTACAGATTGGGCATTTTGTTGAATAAGGTGGCTGGCAAAGATTTTTCTCATCATAGAAGGGATGCTGGCCTTGTCCTGTTGCTGGGAGCGAATGGCCTCGCTCTTGAAACTGTCCCAGGCGATAAACCTTTCCATGGTCACCGCCGCCACGTGGTTCAGCATTTGCTCTGCCCAAGTGATGGCAGATAAACCGGTAGGAAAGACAAAAACAGTGTTTTCCTCTTTGATGTGGCTAAGAATGATTTCCTCTGTTCTGCTGATGACTGTTCCTTCCATAGAAAACCTCCGGATCCAAGACTTTGATTTTACTATGGAAGGGAGAGGAAGGGAAGAGCCGATAAAATAAATTTTTAGGGCGGTGAGGAGGAGATGTATTGATTAATCAGGAATTGTCATTTCTCGATTAGCCATCCGTCCTTATTTATGATTTCAATATGTTTAGAAAAATATTTGAATGACTCTTCCTCATGATCTACTACAATAAGAGTTTTACCATTTCTAACCATGTTAAGAAAAAACTTTGAAATAGTATATATCTCAAAATTATTCAGTCCTTTAAATGGTTCATCAATACCATAGATTTCTGTTGTAGTTTTTAATGACTTTAATATCTTTATTCTAATATTTTCACCACCTGAAAGAGTAGATACAAGTTGTCCTAATTGTAAATGTCCGAGTAGGATGTCTTGTGCGTTTTGCAAGATGCTGGTGATTTTTTTTGATTGGGTTGAATAGAATTCGAGTGCTTCGCTGATAGTCATCGTCCATATGTCACAAATACTTTTACCTTGAATTCTATATTTCTTCAGCTCTTTCCTAAAACCACTTCCACCACAATCTTTACATTGTATGATAACTCTATCAAAATTGTCATTTCCATAAACTAACCTTCCTGTTCCTTCGCATTCTGGGCAAACCCCTTCTGCACCACTATGATTAGAGAAAAAAGATTTATCTTTATTAAATTTTTTTGAAAACAAATCCAACGTTAAATTAAAAATATCAAGAATTGTAATTACAAAAGAATGATTGTGACCAGTTAGTGTTTTCTGATTTATGTATGTGTATTTGTCAAAATGCTGAGGAAGGTATTCTCTCAATAAAGTCGTTTTTCCTGCACCAGAGTGTCCTGTAATAAGATTCATGCTGTTCATTGTAATGCACAAGTCTACCCCCTTGTAATTATAAACTTTATTTTCTACACGTACTTGTATTGTTTTTGGTGATTCAATAATTGGCAACAAAAAATCTGCTTGTTGTGTTTTAATGTATTGTTCTGTATTGATTATCATTCCTCCCTGTTTGCCGCTCTTTTCTCCAATAGAAATAATTTGTGTCGCACGTTCGAAGAAAATTGAATGGTGGTCTACAATAAGAAGTGTATGCCTTGATGCAAGTGTTAAAATATTATTATAAATAATTTCTTTTTCTATTTTTGAAAGTCCTGCCAAAGGCTCATCGAGCACAATAAGAAGGCCATTTAATTGTGAGGTAAAAACGCGAACTAATCGTAATCTTTGTAATTCACCACCAGATAAGGATGGAATGCTTCTGTTCAAGTTTAGGTGTCCCAGTTTAAGTTCGATGGCTTTTGAAATGAATGCATCAATTTGATTTAGAGAGAATTTTAATTGTGTGCTTAATTGACATTGTTGTACGTCATGGAGCCATTTTGAAAGTTCATTAAATGACATAGACAGAATATCACCTATTGAAAAATCAAGAATCTTGAAGTCATTGTGTTCTTTGGAATACTTTTTGCCATCACAATCAGTGCAGGGAATTGGTGTGAAAAAGAAATTATTGGGAGTAAAATTCAATATCATTGGTTTATTTAACATAACTCCGTAATAACACGTAGTTCTTTGAGCCATTCTATTAGTTGTTTTGTATCGCACTGAATATTTTTTTTACTTTGACCATACAAAATGATCTTTCTTTCTTGCAAAGATAATTCTCTAAATTTCTTCTTGTAATCTATTCCATTGTCGATGGAAAAATCTTTTAATATTGCACGATAAAAATCCTTGTGCCTTGTCCAGCATTTTATAGGAACCTCTTCTATATTCTTGTCATAGTCAATGATTCTATTCACATCCAGAGCTTTGACATAACCGAGACCAAGACAGGTTGGACAAATATTATCTTTTTTATTCAAAATAAAGAAATTATAATCAATATTAAGAATTGTAGAGAAGATTTGACACATATATTGATTGAGATCAAAATATGTGCCTATCGTAGAATGAATGTTGTTGTTGTTGTTCAGCTGTTTTATAGGAACAGGCACAAGCATATTTTTATACGCTCTAACCTTGTAACGAGGCTCATTTACTGCATCTGAATACATTGAATTGAGTTCGTGCAATCCGATTGCCGCAATGGTATCGTAAGCGAGCGAAGTTTTTCCACTACCAGACGGCCCGATTATGACATTGATGGCATTCCTTACGATTTCAACATCAATATTTTTGAGGTTGTTTGTTTCAATTCCCTCTACAACGATTCCCTGAGACATCTTTCGTTCTTTCCTGTTATTATTCTGTATAAATCACTAATGAGAAATTCTAGAGTCGTTTTCGCATGTATACAGAATCTTTTATCTAACGAGTGAATGTCATTCCCTTCCTTTTCGTTCATTGCGTTGATTGGACAACCACCTCCGCATATACCAAGAGCCTCGCACTCTTGACACTCTGGCTTGTTGATGGGAGAGAGTTTGCTCCATTCATTCCAGACTTCATCGTGCTGAGGGTTGAAATTTTCATTTGTTATGTTCTGTACAAAATATTTTCTGTCAGCAAGACAACCGTGGCAGATTCCCACATCTCCATTAGATGCGATGACAATTTGAGCACCAGATGTGGCGGCACAATCTGAAAAATAAACTTGTGCATTTGCGAATGACTTTAGTTTTCTCATTATTCTATCTTCATAGATACCCAATTTCCTCAGTTCCTGAAATATTTCGATGATAAAATTTGCTGCGTCATGACTATAGGATTCAGCGAGCTTCGTATTCGGATCAGACATCATAATGTTGAAGCCAAATCCTTTGATTTCATATTTTTTTATCAAGTCAAGCATTTTTTCCTTGTTTTTGATGCTTTCTTCTGTCAATGTTATTGACAATGAAACAGGGATTCCCAGTGACTTGATTAAGTCGAGGGTTTCGATGATTTTGTGGAATACAGGATTTCCATTTGTATCAATTCTCGACTGATTTGCCTCCTCGTCACATCCATCGACAGAAATTCCGATGGAAACACCTAGCTCAACAAGCCTTTTTAAACGTTCTTCAGTTAAAAGTAAACCATTCGTAACAATCGAGTAGTCAATATTTTGCAATACAGGATGGGCAGATTTCATTGAGTTCAAATACAAGACAATGTATTCGAGAATTTCAAAATTTATGAGTGGTTCTCCACCATAGAATATGACACTTGGATTACGGGATTCATCCAATGGTTGCAATTCAAGTTGTTGGATAAAAAAGTCAGCCCCTTTCTTTGCAATATCTTTGGTCATGTTGTCTTTATGAAATTTCATTCTTGTATTCTGGTGATTGTTTCCTAGAAAACAATATTTGCAGGCCAGGTTGCACTGTTCCGATAAAATAAAATAACAAATGTTTACAGCTGGTGTGGGGAGTTTTGACTGTACAAATTCTTTAATCTTGATGTCTGTTTCATCGTCTTTTACGATAATCTTATATTTCAATAGTTCATCAAACTCGTGCTCCACGTAATCTGTTATCTGCTGGTCATTTGAATCAAGAATAGATTTGACTGCGGAAAATTTCTCTTCTGACAAATATACAGGTTTCATCCGTAAGGAATTGTATAGTGCCACGTCATTGCCCAAGAGATACTTGTGTGTGTATTTTGAGAATTTCATTCTACCTCCCATAAAATAATACCAGTCACTTATTGGACGAGGCCAAAAAATAACTGGTATTTTGTCTAACTACTGAGTCGATTTAGAAATCTTCCCATTCAACATCGATGGTTGGAATTGCCCTGCAACTGCAGGCACAAGTACAGCTGTTGCAACTAACACAGGCACAACGAGGCATTGCGACAATATTATTGGTAACATTGCCGAACAGAACAGCATATTGATCAGTCGAAGCACTCATCTTACAATTCCTCCCACTCTACATCCATTGAAAAGGAACCAGAACAAGAACAGCGACAATTACACATACATCCCGTACATTGGGAAATGGCTGTTATCGAATTCATTACCTTATCGGTGATTTTTCCAAACATCATGCTATATGCATTGGCTTGGATTGAAAGCATTGTGATACCTCCTTTAATGTAACCTTTTGAGGGAATTTTGTTTCCTATACCTAAATATAGGGATAATAAATATTATACCTATATTTAGGGTTATGTCAATAATAGGATACTGAAAAATTGGTATTCTATGTATATGTTTAGGGATAATTTGAAGGATCAGATTGAATATAAGGGTATGAAAATCAAAGAATTATCTGCTAAGTCGGGAGTCAGCAAGAGGACGATAGATACCTATGTGGACAGTCGGGCAGTGATTCCTAATGCTGAAATTGCGGTAAAACTTGCTAAGGCCTTAGATACCACTGTGGAATTTCTGGTCACTGGGATTGAACCTCTTGTCAAAGAAAAAAGTTTGGAAAAAGAATGGGATGATATTTTGCAGTTGAGGAAATACCGAAAGGTAATCTCAGATTTTGATGTTTTGTCCTTGGATATGCAGGAGTGTATAGCCTCCATGATACATACGGCAGCAAAACTTATGGAAAAAAATGATAAAGTTATAGAAGATACTTGTAAGCGATTGTAAGAATTAGGGTTTATTACTTCATCGATTTAAGGTTCAATGCTGAATTGATTGAATTCCAAAGGAGTGTACCTTTCTGTACAGCCGTCTCCATTGTTTTAAATTGTCATTTTGTACAAAATAATGTACAATTATTTTGTGGAGGTTGCAATGATTTCTGTTATGACAATATCTGAGGCCCGGAAAAATATTACGTCCCTTGAGGGGGTCATGAACTATGATGATACGATTTCCATTACGAATCATGGAAAGGAAGTTTTTGCCTTGATGCGGTGGGACACCTACGAGTGTATTCAGGAGACGCTGGAGATTCTCAGCGATCCGGAACTGTCCAAGTCACTGTCTTTGGGTATCCAGCAAATTCGTGAGGACAAGACTATTGATTTCGATTCTTTCATGGAAAAGCTTTCATGTACACCATAAGGCTTACCCAAGTAGCGGCAGATTTCATCCAATCCTTGGAGCCACAGGCACGGCAGCACGTTGTTGAAAAGATTGAGGTGCTCAGGCATGAACCACTGAAGGTTGGAAAGCAATTGAAAGGCAATCTACAGGATTATCGTTCGGTTCGGAGTGTGGGTCAACGATACAGAATCATTTACCAGGTGAGGGAAAAGCAAGTGGAGGTTCTTGTGGTGGCGGTAGGGCTGAGACGTGATGGCGACAGGAAGCGGGACATCTATCAGTTGCTGCAAAAGTATTTGAGACTGGGCTTGATAGAATAGCCTGCTGAAATCAATCCTTCCTACCGCTCCAGCTTCTTTGCCTCCTCCCAGAGCTGGTCCATCTGCTGGAAATGCGCCTTGTCCATGGGAATGCCCTGGCGTTCCATGCTTTGTTCTACGTGGCGGAAGCGGCGGTAGAACTTGGCGTTGGTGGCAGAAAGTGCGGCGTTGGGGTCTACCTTGTAGTGGCGGCATAGATTTGTCACTGCAAACAAGAGGTCTCCCAGTTCTTCTTCCAGGTGGAGTTGGGCGGAATCTAGCTCTGGGGTGGAATGGACTGTAAGAGCCTCTAGGTTTTCGCCAGTTTTTCCAGGGACTTTGGCTCCTTTTGGGGGCTGGGTTGGGGTTTCATTCGTGGCAGAGGCCAGAACCCTGTCTCTCAGGGCGGCGGCATTTTTTACTTCTTCCAGCTCCTCTTCTACCTTGGCTAATACCTGTTCCGGGCCCTCCCAGTCAAAGGCCTTTTTTGCCGCCTTCTTTTGGTATTTTAAAGCCTTGAGCAGGGGAGGAAAGCCTGGGGGAACTTCATCAAGGATGGATTTTTCCCTACGTCCTTCTACCTTTTCTTTGATAGCGTCCCACTGGGAAACCACCTGTTGCCCTGTAGTAATGTTTTTTTGCAGCTGGCAGCGCCCCTCTGATTCTGTAAACACGTGGGGATGGCGGCGAATAAGCTTTTCTGCCACCTCATTCATAACATCGGCTACAGTAAAGTCACCCTGTTGTTCATAAATATAGGAAATAAGCAGTCCATTTAGGAGCACGTCTCCCAGCTCTTCCTTTGCGTGGCAGGCATCGTTCTGGGTAATGGCATCCACTACCTCAAAGGATTCTTCTATCAGGGTGCTTCTAAGGGAAAGGGGGGTTTGCTCCCTATCCCAGGGACAACCGTCTGGGGCACGCAAGCGTTGAATAATTGAATAAAAATAATTGAAGGCTTGGGTTGTGTTTTCCATGGGGTGAAGTATAGCACAGAGAGATTAAAAGTAAAAGACTTGGAGCTACAGGAATCCTGAATAAAAAAAACTGCCCTTTGAGGAGTATCTCAAAGGGCAGCAAAGCCTTTTAGCAGCCTAACAAATAGTCGGCCACCGCCTCATAGGCGGGAAGGGATAGGGGATCGATGTATTTGTTGGAGGAAAGGGGATTGGAGGCGAACCTTGCTATCACCATTTCCGCTATGGGGTCAATGTAAATAGCCTGACCATGGACACCTCTGGCCATGTAGGCTTTGTGGCTGTTATGGGTAATCCACCACATATTGCGGTAGCTCCAGCCTCTTAGTTCAGGATATTCACCGCTTTTTTCAAAGGCTCTGGGGTCGCCACCCTTTGTAATATCCTGTACTGCCTTTTTAGGAATAATTTGAATGCCGTTTAGTCTTCCTTCGTGACGCAGCAACTCTCCCAAGAGAGCCATATCCCTAAGATTTAGATTGAGACCTCCGCCGGAAAAGGCAATACCGGCAGGATCCAGCTGGTAGTAGGCATCCTTGGAGGCGCCCATTGGCTGCCAAATCATCTCGGAAAGGAGCTGGGCAATACCTTTTCCTGTAACCCGGGAGATAATCCAACCAAGGACGGCTGTGTTTACTGTTTTGTAACCAAAAACCTCACCGTGATTTCGTCCCCCTTGTTTTTTCACCAAGGGAAGATATTCATAGTAACAGCCGGGACCGTCATAGTCGGGGCCTCGGAAAACATTCCCTGCCCGGGAAAATTTCCAAATATCGGAGTTTGGGTCGTTGTAGTTTTCTGAAAAGGCAATGGCTGTGCTCATTTCCAGCACATTTTTTACCCTTGCATCTCCAAAACCGGAGTTGGCCAGCTCTGGAATATAGCTGGCAACAGTGTTGTTTTCGTCAAGCTTGCCTTCTGCCATTAAGATAGAGGCAAGCAGACCTGCCACGGACTTGCTGACGGACATGGCTGCATGGTGTCCTTGGGGAGAAAGTCCTGCAAAGTACCGCTCGTATACAATGTGTCCCTTGTGAAGAATGATAATGCCATCGGTAAAGTTTCTTTCCAGGGATTCAGCCCAGGTGATGGGATTGGTTTCTTTCCAGGGGGTAAAGGTTACTTCATCAATTCCCTTGTTTAGTTTTACATGAAATCTATGGATTTCCTCCCTTTCATGGGGAGCTGACACTTCTCTTGTGGGGACAAATTCCCTCATGTGATTTACGCTGTAGCGCAGAGCGGGAAAGGTAAAAAAAGAGCCGTCTGCGGCAGATAAAATCTTGTCCTTAGCGGGAGGAAACCCCTGCATCCAACCCATGGAGCCGGGATTTGTTTCATGGACACTGATATATTTTTCTGTTGCCATATTGTACCACCTACTGTAAAGAGTAGTATCCTGGGAAAAGGAATGCAAATTTTTGCCGGGAAAAATGGGTGTTTTTCTGGAAAAATAAACTTTGCAAGTTGTGTCTATACTTTTTTTCTGATACGGATGAGGAGAAGACTTACACGGGAATCAATATGGTAAAGCAGCATCCCTTGCCCTGTTCTGAGTCCAGCTGTATGGCCCAGTCTAGCCCGTCGGCCACAGTTTTAACCACCGCCAGTCCCAGCCCCTTGCCCTCGCTTTTGAGGGAGTTATTTCCTCTAAAGAAGGGGTCAAAAACGTGGGGTTGATCTTCTGGCGGAATGCCACAACCATTGTCCTGGATCTTTAGGATAATGGTTGTGCTGACAGCATTTTTACCACCCTTGGAATTATTTTTCCTTCTTTTAGTTGGTGAAGAAAGGGTGGCACTAAGAGAAATGGTTCCTCCAGGTGCTGTGTAGTGGATGGCATTGCTGCAAAGATTGTCCAGCACCCGAATCATAAGCCTTTCATCCAGAGGAATTTCAATATTGTCGGGCAAGTCAATGCTGGTGGTAATGGCTCTACCTAAAATCTTTCCGTCATCTTCCAGCCGGGCAGCATAGTCTCTTAAAATGGGGGCAATGGGAAGGGACTCAAGATTTTGTTTCCATTCCCCATAATCCATGCGGACAAAATTAATCAGGTCGTCAATCATGGAGTCAAGCTGGTCTACCTTTTCTTCCACAATTTCCAATGACTTTGCCATCATTTCTGGGGAATCAGCTGTACCATCAATAATGGCCTCTGTATACCCCTTGATAAGGGCCAGGGGTGTGCGCAGATCGTGGCTAATTCCCATGATGAGCCATGAACGTCGTTTTTGTTCTTCCAGCAGGGCCAGTCTCATGCTATTGAGGGAGTTTGTGAGGGAGAGGATTTCGTTGTTTCCCCGGACTTGAATTTCCTTGTTCAGGTTGCCCTTTGCAAGGTCTCGTGTTTCTCTTTCCAGTACTTCCATAGACCGGGACAAAACATGGGAGAGGTAAATGATACCGCTAATGCAGAGAAAGAGAAGGATGCTGAATATATTTATGAGGGCTCGCAATTGGTCAATCACCACATCCCACTTGTATCTATCTTCCCTCAGCATTCGAGTCACCATCATCAAGGGAGACGTGGCCTTGTTTTCTTCATCCAGCTGAAAATTCCTGTCAATCTGATACATATACTCGTCGGTGTTGGTGGCAAAGACATCCATCAATTCCTTTTCCGTCAGGTGGTCACCCACAAGGATACCTGGGATGGAGGAAAGGAGGACATTTCCTGTTTCTGACATGACTGCTACGTCCACAGATTTTGGCAGCTGGTCAATATGGTTTCTGATTTTGTCCCATTCCTCCTCACTGTGACTTACATCTTCTTTTTGGGAAATTACTTCCCAAGACGGAACAAAGATGTGGGAAGGGGTGCGGAACCAGCTGGAAAGTACCAGGGTTCCCAGCATAAACACGGGAATTAAAAAAAGTGCAATCAAGAGAAGGATAAATTGAGTTCTAATCTTCACAGGTTGTATTCCTTCTATTCTTCCTTGGTGGGAAGGGGCGTTAGACCATTGAATTGATAGCCCAAGCCGTGGATGTTCTCAATGTATTTTGGTTTGGATGGGTCTTCCTCAATTTTTCGTCTCAATCGCTGCACGTAGACGGCTACAGCGGAAATGTCTCCATAGGCTCGCCCCCACACATCGTGGTAAATGGCTTGGGCTGTTAGGGGAATGCCGGGATTTTTTACGAGATGGGCAAGAATGGCAAATTCCTTGGAGGAGAGGGGGATTCGCTCTCCGTTTAGGGTTAATAAGTAGCGGTCAAAATACAGGGTATAGGGACCAAATTGAATGGATTGTTCCTGCGAGGTATTGTCGTTTCCACTGCTGGAGGTTCTCCTCAGCATGGCTTTGACCCGTGCCACCAGCACCTTTGGCGAAAAGGGCTTTGTAATGTATTCATCTGCTCCCTCTCCCAAGCCTTCTATAATGTCCTCCTCGCTGTCACGAGCAGAAATTATCAGCACAGGAGCCTGGCTTGTCTTACGAAAAATACGAAGGAAATCAAAGCCGCCCATTCCTGGCAGGTTCAAGTCTAAAAGAACGAGATTCGGCTGAAAGCTTTCCAATGCTCCCAAGGCTTCTTCCCCACTTTCCACAGGCCGAATTTCCATGCCCTCTTTGTTGAGATACAAGGTAATGAGAGCTGCTAATTCAGTTGTATCTTCTATCAGAAGTATTTTGTTTCCCACAGTAATCTCCTGTCAACAAACTTCCTCTACTATGACATTGTCAGCAAAATTTGTTAAGATGTTTTTACAAAATCTAACAAAATATTATTGTAATTATGACTGTTGTTTTAAGTTTTATTTAAGAGGAATAACTATAATGCATTCACATGATAAAATTTTCTACAATCATTTATTTGAAGGGGTAAGGAGGGATTTTCTGTGATTCGATGCATAAGGCCAAAGGCCTTGACTCTAATTGCTGCAGGAATCTCTGGAGGATTTCTTTGGGGACAAGTTGGTTCTTCGCCCCTGCCTGTAAACGAGGTTGCCGTCATAGAATCCAAAGCCCTTGCAGTTACCTTGGAAGAAGCCCTGGATTTGGCCCTTGAAGGAAACACTAGCCTCCAAGCCCAGGGCGTGGCTCTGGAATCCAGTCGTAGGGCGGCTCAATCTAGCTGGAATGCCTTTTTGCCGGGAATTAGCCTTAGTGGAAGTCTTTCCAATAGTCATAGCTTTACCTCCGGTTCAGAGGCTCAGTGGAACTGGGGTGCTTCCGGCGGACTCAATCTGTCTTTAACAGCAGGAATTCCTGTTCAAATGAAGTTGACAGCTCTCCAATATGAGATGGCTCAGATAAGTTACGAAAGCCAGGTTCAAACAATAATGGCCAACGTCTCCAATTCCTTTTACAAGCTTCTTACGGCAAAAAAAAATCTACAGGTTTTGGAGGACAACCTTGCCTTGACCAAAGAGCAATATGAGCAGTCCCAGGTCAATTATAACCGGGGTTTGGCTTCTGAATTGGATATGCTTCGTTCCCAATATGCCTTTGTGTCTGCAGAACCGCAGCTAGAAAGGGCTCAATCTCAGTATGAGGCTGACTTGGTTGCATTTCAGCTCCTTATTGGTAGTGAAGTGCCTGTAATTCCCACTGGAGATTTTCAGTTGCAGCAGCTGAATCTGCCGGCGGCACAGGACCTGGTAGACATCTATCTTGAAAATCGCCTGGATGTAATTCAAAAGAAGCAGCTCCTGCAGGAAGCAGAACTGAAAAAAACTTCTCAAGTCCTGTCTGCAAGAGCACCCTCCATCAGTTTATCTGAGTCAATCCGAATGAGTCCGGCTGGTGGAAAAATGGATGGAGAGCCTTCCATCTCTGGAAGTTTTTCCATAGGTGTTTCCATCCCTGTAGACGGATTTATTCCTGGTTCTTCCAAAAGTCTTTCCATTAAAAATACAGAAGATGCAGTAACCACGGCCCGAATGAACTTAGAGACAACCAAGGCGCAGGCTAGCCAAGATATTGTCACCAAGGTTAAGGAAGTAAAACTTTTGTGGAACGAGGTGGAAATAGCCCGATTAAACGAAACTATTGCAGAGCGAGCCTATCAACTTTCTCAAGAAGGATATGGGGCTGGTCTTGTCAGTCAAACTGATTTGGAAAATAGTCGTCAGCAAATGGTTTCTGCCCAGCTGGCGGGAAGCACCTCTCAATCCCAATACCTGGTGGGAGTGGAGCAACTTGCCCATGCCTTGGGCTTAACAGAACAAGAAGTCTATGAATTATATGGAATCAAAGAATAAGGAAGAAGAAATGAATAGGGAAAAAAAGGCTGATTTTATTGGAAAGATTATTGTAATTGGTCTCATAGGTGTTTTTATTGCCGTGGGAATATTTACTATGGTAGGAAAAAATACCAGTTCCATGGCTGGAGGGCGGGGGATGCCAGGCCTTGGACAAGGCTCTTCCAATCAGACAAATGCAGTAACTGTTTCTATAAAAGCCATGGAGCCGGAAACAATTCAAAAAACAGTTTTGTTGAATGGGGATGTAGTTTCCAAAACCCAAACAAGCATCTATCCAGACACCTCTGGAAAGGTGAGTCGACTTTTGAAAAAGGCTGGTGATGCAGTGAGAAAAGGGGAGGTGATTGCCTATGTAGATCCCTCCCGCCCTGGTTCTGCCTATGCCGCAAGCCCCGTCACTGCCACTGTTTCTGGCACCATTATTCAATGCGCCTACAATGTGGGAGACACCGTCAGCACTAGCACAGCCTTGGCTACAATTGGTTCCCTAGACAACTTGGAGGTTAATGTAAAGGTATCTGAAAAATACAGCTCCTATCTCAAGACAGGGCTTCCTGCCTATATCTCTCTTATTTCTGCTCCAGAAGAAACCTTTAGCGCCACCATTGCTTCCATTAGTCCCGTGGTAAACACCTCCAATAGGACTCAAGATGTGAGCCTTGTTCTTGATCAGCAGGATTCAAGAATTAAACCTGGAATGTTTGCCCAGGTTCGACTAGTGATAATGGAAGAAAAGGATACCTTTGTGGTGCCTCTCGCTGCAATTAAAGACTATAATGACGATGACGTGGTTTTTGTAGTCAGTCCAGAAAACACTGCCACGAGGAAAATGGTAAAAACTGGAATGTTCAACGACAACGAGATTCAAATTCTAGAAGGACTTTCAGCAGGAGAGCAGGTAATTACCGCTGGTTCTGTAACAGAGGGGCTGGCAGTTCGCGTAGCTGGCAGCAACTTGACTCCCAATCAAGAATAGAAGGGAAGCTTAGTATGAATATATCAGAACTTTCAGTGCGGCGACCCGTTACTATTACCATGCTCTATGTACTGGCCTGTGTTTTGGCTCTGGTGTTTATTCCCCGTCTGGGAATTGCCCTGTATCCTTCAATGGAACTGCCCATGATTAGTGTCAGCACCTCCTATCCCAACGTGGGCCCTGAAGAAATCGATGCCAATGTAACAGATGTGGTGGCTGGCAGATTGAACCGTATCTCCGGCCTTGAGTCTTATACCTCCTCCTCTCGCAATGGTCGTAGCCAAATTTCCTTGCAATTTGGTTACGATACAGACTTGGAAGCTGCCAAGGAAGAGGTTACTGCCGCCCTGTCCAATATCTCCAACCAGCTGCCGGATGGATGCAGTTCTCCTTCAATTATGATGTTTAATATGGATTCTGCCCCCATTATGCAGTTGGTTATGGAAGGTGATATACCCATAGATGAATTAAAAACCGTGGCAGAAACGGTGGTGCAGCCCATGCTGGAACGGGTGGATGGTGTTGCCACCACTAGTGTAAGCGGTGGTATTTCCCGCAGGATAGTGGTAGACCTGTCCCGCAACAGGCTGGAAGCCTTTGGTCTCACCTCCCAAACCATCCGCAGCGCCCTGGCCGCCCGAAACATTCAGGTTTCTTCTGGAACCATCACCCACAATGATAAGGACTATGAAATTGTTACCAGCGAGTACTTTGAGTCCTTGGAAGATATACGCAACACAATCATTACAACAAAGGACGGGGCGGCCATACGCCTTGATGATGTGGCAGACATCTACGAAGATACAACAGAAAGAAGTGTATATATTAATGGTGGACCTGGACTTTACATCAGTGTGTCCAATGAGTCTGGTACCAATGCCGCCTCCGTTGCCAAGGGCATCCATGAAATAATGGGCCTCATCAATGAGCAGCTTCCTTCGGGTGTTAGCCTAAAGGTTATGAGCGACGACACTACCCTTATTGACTCCACCTTAAATCAGGTATACTCCTCTGCCATTGAGGGTGCAGTCTTGGCTATGCTTATTATCTTTCTCTTTTTGAGAAGCTTCAAAAGCTCCTTTATCATTGGACTTTCCATTCCCATATCTTTTATGCTTACCCTCATGGTGATGTCCTTTCTGGATTTAACGGTAAACCTTATGACCATGTCGGGTTTGATTTTGGGCTTGGGAATGACGGTGGACTCATCCATCGTTATCTTGGAAAATATCCAGATTCGTCGTCTCAACGGGCAAAAATCAGCCATTGCCGCAATCTTAGGCAGCAGAAACATGATGACGGCCATCTTTGCTTCCACAGCCACCACCCTCTGTGTATTTATTCCCATGTTAATTTACGAGGCTCAGCTGGAAATGTTTGGACAAATGTTCCGTGATATGATTATTACTGTCTGTGTCTCCTTGGTGGCATCCTTTGTGGTGGCTGTTACCCTTGTTCCCGCCCTCTGTGGTAGTATCTTAAAATTAAATACAAGAACTCAAAAACCCTTGAAAAATCCCCTGTTAAAGAAAATTGACGATGGATTTGAAAGGGTCCAGCAAAAAATTGAGGATGCCTATGCCCTCATGCTGGAATTTTGTCTAAACAATAAATTCATCGTTATGAGTCTTGTGTTGGTAATGCTGGTAGTTAGTGTTCTCCAGTTTAACTCCATGGGAATGAACCTTGCTCCTGGTTCCAGTGCCTCCGATTACGTAAATGTGAGCATCAGTATGCCCATTGGCACAAATAATGAGGTGGTTCGTAGATACCTGTTTGAATTCCAGGATATAGTGATGAAAGAGCTGGATGGTGTATACGAAACTATTATTCTCAATACCGGTAGCTCTAACTCGGGCTCCATTAGAATAAACCTCCCGGACCTAGAAAATCAAACCATGTCCGCAACAGAGGTACGTTCTGCCCTTGCACCCTATACTAACCAGTGGAGCGATGTTACCATCAACCTTGGTGGCAGTCGTGGATTTGGTGGCTCCGGCGGCATTGACGTAAAGATTCTTTCCACCAATACCATTGCCGCCCAGTCCGTTATGGATGAAATTGTTGCCTTGTTAGAAGGGCAAATGCCTCTAGTAAAGGACGTTTCCACCGACATGGAAGATGGTTCTCCTCGCTTCCAGATTTCCATTGATACAGCTGCCGCCGCTCAGGCTGGAGTTAGCGTTAGCTCCATTGCGCAGGTGTTGCAGACGGCTATTACCGGCTCCACTGCCACCGTCTTCCACAGTGAGGGGCAGGAAATGGACATTGTAGTGCAGCTTAGGGAGTCTGATGTTCAAAGCCCCTCCGACTTGGGAGCTCTAACGGTTTCTTCTTCTGCTGGTCTTATGACCCTGGATAATTTTATTACCTTCCAGGAGGGACGTTCTCCCCGCAGCATTCGGGAAGAAAATGGGGAGCGGGTAAATCACGTTACTGCAAGCCTTGTAGAAGGTGCTATTGCTACAGAGGTTCAGCAACAGGTAGAGGAGTTGATTCTTGGAAACATAGTGCTGCCAGATTCAGTTGAGTTGGAATTTGCTGGTGATGCCCGTGACATAGAAAATTTTGGAAGGGTGTTCCTGGTGGTTATTGGCCTGGCAATTTTCTTGGTCTTTGTAGTAATGGCCGCCCAGTTTGAATCCTTGGTGGATCCCTTTATTGTATTTTTCTCCATTCCCTTGCTGCTTATTGGTGTAGTTGGCATTTACAAGATAACTGGTCAAACCCTAAGTCTCTATGCCTATGTGGGAATTGTAGCCTTGGTGGGTATTGTTGTAAACAACGGCATCGTTTTGGTAGACTTTGCCAACCAGCTGGTTCGTGAAAAGATGCCGGTTCGAAAGGCCTGTATTATTGCGGGGCGAAACCGTCTGCGCCCCATTCTTATGACCACCCTCACCACCGTCTTGGGTATGATTCCTATGGCCTTTTTTCCCGGTGAGGGGGCTGAATCCATGCAGCCCATGTGTCTCACCCTGGTAGGGGGCTTGATTTCTGGCTCTTTTATGACACTCTTTGTTTCCCCCATCTTGTATTCAGCCCTAAACAAGAGACGGGAAAGGCGTTTTGATGATCCAGATTCTTTGATGAACCAGATGCTGGAGCTGGATGAAATGGAGGGGCGTAAAAGGGTGGCTGTTTCTACAGGTCTAAAGGCTTAGGTTTCTGGAGCGAGTTTTTTCTTATTCCATTCTGGCAGCAATTTTCCCGGGTCACTGGGGCTGTTGCCAGAAAGGATTTTTTCCAAAAGCTCCCCTGCCGCAGGGAAAATCTGGGAGAGGATAATTTTTTCGTCACCAGTAAAGTCAGAAAGTACATAGCCCGCCACATCCTTGTGTTCCGGCCTGCCAATTCCAAACCGCAGTCTCCAAAAATCCGCAGTTCCTAGCACTGCCTTGGTGGAGCGCAGTCCATTGTGTCCTCCCAGTCCTCCTCCGTTTTTCAAGCTGAGGGTCCCTAGTGGCAACTCCAATTCATCGTGGACTACAAGAATCTCTTCTGGGTTAATCTTATAAAAACGTGCCAGCTGTCCAATGCTATCTCCAGAAAGATTCATATATGTTTCAGGTTTTAAAAAATAGACTCGGTGGTTACCAAAGGAGTCTGTGCTGGTATAGTGGCCTTGGAATTTCTTTTGCCAATTTAGACCATCTACAAAGGAAAGGCTGTCTGCAAAAAGCCAGGCAACATTGTGACGGTTCCCTTCATATTTCTTTCCGTAATTTCCCAAAAAAGCTACTAACTGTATCATAGGGGCAGTATAGCAACAATAGAAATAAAAGTAAAATGAGGCTTTCTTTGTGGTAAAATCTCCAATTCCTCTCTTGCGGTAAAATCCCTGGCCAAGGAGTCTTTTACAAAATGTCTGCCAAAGTATACTGAGAAAATGCTTGAATAAAAGTATTTAGTGCCTCATAACTTATCGCTCTTAGTTTGCAGCCTTGGGTAAGGAGGGGACAGTCCTTATTTGAAAAACAATCAAAGATATTTAAATTTTCTTCCGTATATTTCAGCACCTCTCCAAGATTTATTTTTTCTGGTTCAAGTCCTAGGCGAATTCCTCCATTACGCCCTTTGCTGGAAAGGATATAGTTTCCAGAAGCTAGTTTGTGAATAACCTTTTTCATATGATGGGGCGAGGTATAAAGTTTTTCTGCCAATTCTTCTACGGTACAAAGTTTGTTTGTATTGTGGCCAAGGTACATTAGGGCCCTAAAAGCGTAGTCAGAGAATTTTGATAGCTGCATATTTCCCCCAAAAAACTTTCTTGTACTAAGATATAAACTTTCATCAAAAAAAACAAGGTAAATCTTTATCAGATGTCTTGGCTTGTACCCCGTTCTAATTTAATGTATAATATAGTTTAAGTTAACGATACCCGGACAGGGTGTCATCGCTTTGACTTTCTGGCTCTATCATGGGAAAATGATTTATATTGCTTTTCAAGGAGATTATCGTGGCTGATTATTTTGAAAATCTCATTGTACAAAAATTGTCTTTGTTGGTGGAGTTGAACGACCCCATAAATCCTGATTTATACCAAAAATACGATGTAAAACGAGGCTTGCGTTATTCTGATGGTCGGGGTGTTTTGGCTGGTCTTACTCAAATTGGTGATGTAGTAGGTTACGATGTAATAGATGGCAAAAAGGTGGCTGTTCCTGGCAAATTGATTTATCGTGGCTATGACTTGGTGGATATTGTCCAGGATGTTACCTCCCACGATGAATTTGGCTTTGAGCAAACTGCCTATCTCTTGCTTTTTGGAGATTTACCTAATAGGACTCAACTGGAGGAATTCCGTAGCTATCTTGGTGGAAGGCGCGCCCTGCCAGAAAACTTTACAGAAGATATGATTATGAAGGCTCCCTCTCCAGATATTATGAATAAACTGGCTCGTTGTGTTCTAGCTAGTTACTCCTACGACAATAATCCTGATGATTCTGCTATTCCTAATGTATTGCGTCAATGTATAGACTTGGTGGCAAAGTTTTCTACCTTCTCTGCCTATGCTTATCAGGCCAAGCGACGGTACTATGACAAGAAGAGTATGTACATTCACAATCCCTTGCCAGAACTTTCCACTGCTGAAAACTTCTTGCGTCTCATCCGCTCAGATAAAACTTATTCTAAGCTGGAGGCAGAGATTCTTGACCTTGCGCTAATTCTCCATGCAGAACACGGTGGTGGCAACAACTCTTCCTTTTCCATCCACGTAGTATCTTCTGCTGATACAGATACTTATTCTGCCATTGCCGCCGCTGTTGGTTCCCTAAAAGGCCGTCGCCATGGAGGAGCCAACATGATGGTAATGGAAATGATGGATGACATTAAGGCTAATGTTAGGGACTGGTCCAATGAAAAGGAAATTAAGGAGTATCTGCGGAAGATTGTTCGTAAGGAAGCCTTTAACCGGACAGGTCTCATTTACGGGCAGGGTCATGCCGTGTACACCATTTCTGACCCCCGCGCAATCTTGTTGCGTGACAAGGCCGCGGAGCTGGCAAAAGAAAAAAATATGCTGGAAGAATATGGACTCTACTGTGCCATTGAGCGTCTTGCCCCGGAGGTTTTTGCTGAGGAAAAATCCAGCGAAAAGAAAATCTGTACCAACGTGGACTTTTATTCTGGTTTTGTATACACCATGTTGGGGATTCCCCGGGAACTATACACACCCATCTTTGCCATGTCCCGTATCGTAGGTTGGGCTGCCCACCGAATTGAAGAGGTTATTACCGGAGGGCGTATTTACCGTCCTGCCTACAAGAATGTGCTGGATTCCAGGACCTTTGTTCCCATGGACCAAAGAAAGTAGTTTTAGCAAGGAGGAAGGCTATGGCAGGAGAACGACTGGACAAGGTTCTGGCAAAACACGGGTTTGGCTCCCGCAAGGATGCACAAAAGCTGGTGCGTCGCCAGGGTGTTCTTTTAAACGGAGAGCCTTGTCATAGCCCGGACCAGCACATCAATCTTGATACTGATACCCTGGAGGTAGCTGGTCAGGTGGTGGAGCTCCGTCGTCACCTTCACTTGATGATGAATAAATGCGATGGGGTAGTGTGTTCTGCCAAGGATGGACTTCATCCCACAGTATTTGACCTTTTGGCAGAAGACCACCGCCACCAGTTTTTGGGTGGGAGTCTCCACCTAGTAGGGCGTCTGGATATTGACACAGAGGGTTTGCTGATTTTTACCACAGATGGAACACTAACCCACCGTCTTACTTCTCCAAAGTCCCACATTACAAAAACCTATCTTGTTACCCTAAGGGATGCCGTAAATCCTTTGCAACAGAAGGAAATAAGCTCCAAATTCCTTCAGGGAATCACCATTGCTCCAGAGGGTGATGATGGAGAGCAGCTTTGTCAGCCTGCCCAGTTGGAGTGGATTTGTGAAAATCAATGCTATCTTACCATTACAGAGGGGCGTTACCATCAGGTAAAGCGAATGATGGCGGCGGTGGGAAACCTTGTAACCGCATTAAAACGAGTTTCCATGGGGAAGCTCCACCTTGACCCTGGCCTGAAAAGTGGTGGATATCGAGAGCTAAGCAGTGAAGAGCTGGCACTTTTAGGCTAGTTGTCCAAGCCAGCTCCTTTTCAACTGGATTTTCCCCTCGGTTCATTTCTGCTGCAAGTTTTTTTCTATAGCTTGTACTGCTTGTTTCTTAGTCGCTGTTCAAATTCCTCTCGACTCAAAGGCTTGTCAAAGTAGAAGCCTTGAATCAAGTCACAATCAAGCTCCTTTAGCACCTGTAGGGTTTCCCTTGTTTCAACTCCTTCTGCCACAATGTGCATATCCAACTCTTTTGCCATGCGTACAATGTTTGTTACAACAATCTTTGACTGATTGTTTTGGAGGACAGTGTCTATAAGGGATTTATCTAATTTTAACACGTCAAATTTTAAGTTTTCCAGCAAGCTTAAAGATGAGTAGCCGCTTCCAAAGTCATCAATAGAAGCAGAAAAGCCTTTTTCGTTCAAAACTCGAATAGCCTTTCTTAGCATTTCCTCGTCTTCGTTGTAGGCTGTTTCTGTAAACTCGATTTCAATTAGTTCATGGGGAAGCTGCCAGTTATCTACAATATTGCAAATCCGCTTGCCAATATCTGGCATGGTAAAATTTTGCTTGGAAAAGTTTACAGAAACCTTTACAGGGTCCAAGCCTTCCTGAATCCAAGTGTCCATAGTATTGCACACCTGGTTCAAGATGTAAAAATCCAATTGCTGGATTAAACCTGCTGATTCGCAAATTGGGATAAAAATACTGGGAGAAATCATTTTTCCATCTCTTTCCCAACGAACAAGGGCCTCCGCTCCCTTTAGCTTGTGGTCATGGACACCTACCTTTGGCTGATATACAATATTGAATTCCTTGTTGGCCAGGGCTTGGGGAATTTGCTGGATGTACATTATCTGATTGAGGGCCGTATCAATATTTGACTTGGTATAAATAACCGTTTCATTGTTGTAATTATTGCTTTTAAGGGAACCTGCAGAAAAAAGATGCTTTACAATCTCTGTAAAATTTTCTTCTGTTCCGTCTGGGTCATAAGCACCACTTCTAACTGTCAGCTTCAAGGGGAAATTTGTATCCTCAGTTAAACTGGTGAGCATTAGGTTGTTCACCAGGAAGATATAGTACTTTAGATGGGGCTTGTTCAAAATAACTACAAACTTGTCTGACTCAACATGGAAAATCTGTTCCCCAGGCTCTAGGTATCGCCGGGCTGCCTGGCTAAAATCCACCAAAATAGTATTGGCTCCCTCGTAACCAAATCGATTGTTGAAGGCTCCAAAATGCTTGATGTCCAACATTACGTAAACATAATTTGCAAAGCTGTTGTTTTCAAACAGCCTTTCCCCCGCTTTAAACAGCATGGACTTATTGGGCAGCCCTGTAATAATATCAGTAGTTGCCATCTTCATCACAACAATTTGTTGGTATTGGGTACAGCTGTGAACTGTACTATATCCCTTTGCAATGGCTTCTGCCATGCTCTTGCAGGTTTTATAGCCACAATCATGGCAGTTTATAGTTCTGCTTTCAGGGGTATCCTTGTGTAATTTATTGAATACTTCTTCCACATCCTCGCACGTGATGTGTTTTTCTGGAATGTGATAGGAATTGAATCCTCGTTGGAAGTCCTTTGGAGAAAGGCTGCCAAACCTTTTTTGTAAAAGCTGTAATCTAGTTTTTTGAGGAAGAGACTTGTTGTAAGGGTTGTTTTCTTTTTGAAAGCAAGGGGAATTCTTTGTTTGTAAAAGATACTCCTTTAAAACATCCGGTCTCTTTGTATCAGTGCCTGTTCCTAGCAAGCAACCATGATTACAGTCAAGGAAATCAATGAGAAGCTCTTCTCTATTTTCTTGCATAATGTTAAAAAAGGCATTTTCCGGATTGCAGATGTTTTTAACTCCAGTCAACTGGATTCGTATATTGTCTCTTCCCAAAAAATGATCCAGATTTTCTTTTAGTCCGCCGGGAAAATAGAGTTGATTTTTGGAGCCAAATCCCACCAGGTTTAATGTTCCCCAATAGGAAGACGTGTCCACCTCTTCAAGCCTGTCCATTAGCTTTTTAATTGTTACATGATAATTGATAACACCATGGGTTTCTGGAGAGGTGATTTGGTCGTAGTCTGCAATACAGGGACTAATATAGACGAACCTGTCTTGGATATTCCTGTATTTCTTTAGATAAATCGCAAGGCTGACGGCTGGAATGTGAATGGGAATAAGATTTGGAATTAGTTGTGGATATTGCTTTTCAACATAATTTACCAAGGAGCTGCAGGTAGAAGAAATGCTTGCCCCTGAATTCTCTTGCAGAAAATTAGCATAGGCCCAAGTTACAATATCAGAACCAGCTGCTGCATCAAAAAATTTTTTTATACCTAGGAATCTTAGATATCCAATAATTTCGTTAGCCTTGTCTGGATATTGAGTCCATAAAACAGGAGAAATAATGGCAGAAATTGGCTTGGCTGCCTGCAAGTCCTCAAAAAAGAGTCTTGTATCATCCACATAATCCCGTGCGTCTTGGGGGCAGTCCTTAAGGCAATGACCACAATGGGTACATCGGGTATTATCCACCACAACATATTTTTTCCCGTTTTGGTGAGCTGCAATATTAGCCCCTGGAACAGGACAGCTGGCAACACATCTATTGCAGCCAATACATTTTTCGTTTGTGAAAATTACTTGTTTTTCTAATTGCTGCATTATATTTCATCCCTTTTTCCATTTGAATTTATGTCAAAGACTCCATTTTGTCAATAAGAGTAAAAAAAATTGTGCAAAACATACTAATCCTCTAGGAAAAATGTGTTTTATTACTTCCATTTTATCCTCAAAATTGTTATATTCCTAAGTATGGATTGGGAAAAACTTTCTATGCCAGAACCAGGTTCTCTAGTTGCGGTTGGAATGTCAGGTGGTGTTGACTCTACCTTGGTTTCCATGCTGCTGAAAGAACATGGGTGTACTGTCGTAGGTGTCACCATGTCTAGTTGGGCAAATGACCTGCCCCTGCCACCTTCTGTTGAGGGGGTAAGAGGTTCTTGCTATGGTCCTGATGAGGCCATTGATATTGCCCAATGTCAAGTTTTTTGCCAGCAGCAGGGGATTGAGCATCATGTTGTTGATGTGAGTGAGGCATATCACTGTAATGTCTTGGATTATTTTAAGGCTGAATATCGCAGTGGCCGCACACCAAATCCCTGTGTCAACTGCAATCCCACCGTAAAATTCGGGGCCTTGTTGGATGGAGTGAGGGCAAGGGGAATCAACTTTGATTACTTCTGTACCGGTCACTATGCTGCCCTGGTGCGGCCCCAGACTGATTTACGGCAGGTGTACGGTGATGATGCTGGGCTGGAGCCTATCCGTCCAGTGATGATTTCTGCTGCCACAGACCGCAGAAAGGACCAGACCTACTTTTTGTGTCGTATTCCTTCTTCTACTTTGGAAAAGGTACGCTTCCCCCTTTCTTCATATACAAAGAAGGAGGTGTATGCCATGGCTCAGGAAAGAGGATTGGTTGCCGCCACTCGTAGCGAAAGTCAAGATTTTATTCCAGATACCTATTGGGATATAATCTTTGCTGACGAGCCTGCCCAGCCGGGAGATATTGTGGACCTGGAGGGTAAAAAGCTGGGCACTCATCGTGGTATCCAGCACTACACCATTGGTCAGCGGCGGGGGCTGGGAGTTAGTTCAAATCGTCCCCTCTATGTTCACTCCATCGATTCTAAAAAAAATCAGGTGGTGCTTTGTGATGACAAGGATTTGCTGTGCAGGGGATTGGTGGCCAACAAGTGGGTGTGGGCTGGTGGTTATGCTCCCAAGTCATGTTTTAGGGGACAGGTAAAGATTCGTCTTGCTTCTCCCGCAGCTTCCAGTACAATTAGTGCTAGGGAGGATGGCTCATACGAAATTATTTTTGATGAGCCACAACGAGCAGTTGCCCCTGGACAGGCTGCTGTAGTATATTTAAATGGAATTATTTTTGGAGGCGGGATTATTTCCCGGGAAATAAGATGAGTCGAATTTATTTTGATTATAATGCAACTACTCCACTTTCTAAGGAAGTGTATGATTTTTATGTCAAGGAGTTGACCGTTTATGCCAACGGTTCCAGTCTGCATCAGGAAGGCCGAGAAGTTGCTGCTGTTATTGAAAAAGCCCGTGGTCAGATTGCTGGTTTGGTTAATTGCCAGCCAGAAGAAATTATATTTACCTCAGGTGGTTCTGAATCCAACAACACTGTGTTCAATACCATGGTGGAGTTGTCAAAAAAGCGAAATAACAAGGTGATTGTTACTACCTCTATTGAGCATCCCTGTGTATTGGAGGCCAGCCGTCGCTTGGAAGACCAGTTCGGGTTTGAAGTTGTTTTCTTGCCTGTTGATGATGCTGGTATTGTCGATATGGATAGCTACAAAAAAGCCTTGGAGAAAAAGCCCCTCTTGGTGTCCATTATGGCTGCCAATAACGAAATTGGTACTATTCAGGACATTAAGCAGCTTTGTTCCATGGCTCATGAGTCGGGAGCCCTGTTCCATACTGACGCTGTTCAGGCTGCTGGCAAGATACCCGTTGACTTTAAGGACTGGGACGTGGACTATGCCACCCTTTCTGCCCACAAGATTTACGGACCAAAGGGAGTTGGAGCCTTGTACGTAAAAACCCGTACACCCATTGAGCCCCTTGTTCGTGGTGGTCACCAGGAGCATGGTCTGCGGGCTGGAACATATAACGGACCTGCCATTGCAGCCTTTGGTTATGCTGCGGAGTTGGCTGGAAAGGAACTTGATGAGTACGCTGCCCACACCGGAAAGCTGCGTCGGCAGCTAAAAGAGGGGCTTTTGAAGGCTGTTCCCGGTATTCGCATCAATGGGCATGAAACAAAGGTTCTCCCCAATACCTTGAATGTGTCCTTTCCCGGAGCAGAGGGAGAGGCCATCCTCTTGTATTTGGACTTGTTGGGAGTTGCCGCCTCCACTGGTTCAGCCTGTGCCTCTGCCAGCCTTGACCCGTCCCAT
Source organism: Spirochaetaceae bacterium (assembly GCA_017936345.1). Taxonomy (GTDB): domain Bacteria; phylum Spirochaetota; class Spirochaetia; order Treponematales; family Treponemataceae; genus Treponema_F. The sequence goes on along the minus strand of JAGBFT010000082.1, from coordinate 12,476 downwards.
GTATTGATGGCTACAGGTCTTGGTCCAGAGTTGGCTCACGGTTCAATCCGATTTAGTTTTGGAAAATATAATACCCCAGAAGAAGTTGATTTTGTGCTGGAAAAATTCCCGCCCGTAATTGAACGGCTGAGGAAAATGTCCACCGTATCATATACAGACTAGTTAGCAAAGGAGTTATGAGTTATGCAGGATTGGTTATATTCAGATATTGTAAAAGAGCACTTTATGAATCCCAAAAACGTTCTCATGGAGGAAGAGGACAAATGGCCTTGTGATGGTCGTGGAATCGTAGGTAATATTAAGTGCGGCGATCAGATGTTGATTTTGTTGCGTATCAAGGACGACGTTATTGAGGGTGTTCGCTGGAAGACCTACGGTTGTGCTAGTGCCATTGCATCCACCTCTATCTTGTCAGAAGCTTGCAAGGGAATGAAGATTGAAGAGGCTTACAAGCTCAAGCCAGCGGATATTGTTGCCCGCCTTGGTGGACTTCCCGCCAATAAGATTCACTGCTCCGTTTTGGGAGACAAGGCTCTTCGTGCAGCCATTGATGACTACCTAACCAAGCAGGGACGCCCTGTTTTTGCTGGTCAGGAAGAGGTGGAAGTTATTTGCACCTGTCTCAATGTTACTGACCGAGATTTGGAAGAAGCCTATAAGGCTGGGGACAGAACTTGGGAACAACTGCAAGCCCGTACTAAGATTGGTACAGGCTGCGGTATGTGTAAAGAAACTGCCATGGAAAAGATGCACGAGTTTGAGCATCTTTATGGAGAGGATTAGTTTTTACCACACCTCAAGTGTGTAGGTAGCTGTATACTCCTTTCCGTTGATGTCTGCCACAGTAACGGAAAGGGTATTCCTGCCTCTAGCAAAGGTAACTTCAGCTAAAAATTGTTTGTCAGTGGTGGGGTAGGAGTCCGATGAGCTGTAGGGCTTGTGTCCAACAACCGAGAGCCTCCTTCCAGAGCGAGTAAGGGCATCAAAGGTAATGACTTCCACCTCTGTACCGTTTACCGCAACACTGGTTGTATGGGGAAAGAACCCCTGCTCCCGTCCTCTATACAATTTATACGTTCCAGCAGAAACACTTCTTCTTGTACGCAGTTCCAGGGTCTCACCATTACGTCCAATGGCAGTGATTCCGTATAAAGATATGGGAAGCTCTTCTTCAAAACGAGGCATAAGCATTCGAGGGTTAATAGCCGCCTCCTGTTCTGTATCTATAATTTGAAACTCCAAGCCACTTTGTCCAGACTGCCAGCCAGAGGTTCCACTTGTTCCTAGTCTTGCTCCCTTTGAAACCCTTTGCGTAGAACTCGTTATTTCCACCTCTGTCAGGTTTCCATAAACACTTACCAAGCCATCATCATGGGCAAGGATTACAGCATTTCCAAGGGGTGGCTGAAACCAACCCATTTCGCCACTGTTTCCCCCCAATACTGCAACCACAGTACCAGATTCTGTAGCAGATACCTGTGCTGGTTCAGAAAAAATCAGGGCACTGCTGTAGTTTCCACCTCTGAACTGGCCAAATGGAGTTGAAAAAGACTCGGGTGTAACTCCTTCTTGGGGCCAATCAAAGGCGGCAAGGGAAAGATTGCCCGCTACTAACAAAAGACTGGTAAAAAAGATGGTTAAATTGTGTTTCAAGTTTCACTCCTTTGAATCGGAAAACAACAAGAAATTTATTTTCTTGTTATATTAATCTTGGAAATCTGGGTATCTCGTCCTACGTACAAATTTCCTCCCTGAATGTCAATAAAGGCTGCATCAGCTTTAAATCCAAAATGTCCCATCAGGACATCTCTGTTCTCAATGAAATAGATGTTATAACGTCCCTTATCCCTGGTAAGAACACAGGTTATATTATTTGTTGGACATTCTTCTATAGCCAGAATCGTTCCTTCAACAGGTATGACCTTATTTTCAAAGGTAAAACAATTTACAATGCCAAGTCCATTTCCCGCTGAATAAAAAACGTGGTTTTCATCCTTGGTAAATTGAACAAGAACTGGTTCCCGTTGATTTGTCTCAAGATAGGTGTGAAAAACCACCTTGTTGACCCCATTCCGCTGTTGTGTAAGAACAAATCGTTGCTGGTCAATTCCTGATATACAGGCTAATTGTCCACCAGAGGAAGAAAGGGCTATTCCCAGAATAATGGGATAAGTACTTCCTCCCGGCTCAAAGGTTTGAACCAGTTCTCCCGTTGAGGAAAAGGTATAAATAGTACCGTCTGCATAGCCCACCGCCGTTCCCGCTGGGGAAGAATTAAATGCTACAATCGGAGCGGTGTGCTCAAATTGCCATATTTGACCATCTTCCTTTGTATATTGGGCAAGACCATATCCACCTGGGTTAAAAAGATAGACTCTATCCTCAGAAAAGAAGGGGAATCCCGTACCTTCAATAAAAAAATCAGGATATTCTGCATTGGAAGCAGTTCCAAATTCATATACGGGAATTCGTGAGGCATCCTGTGAGTAGCTTGCTCTATAAGCTTCTGATATTGTAGCCTGGAAGGGAAAGCTTTCCATCAAGCTTATCTCCCCATTTACAGTGAAATATCCCATGTTTTGCCCCAATCGAAAGGGAATTTGGGTTTCAGTTTTATTTACAGTTGATGTAACAGGATGAAGAATAGAGGTTGTCCACTGTGGTGTAAGTTGTAATTCTTGGCTTAAGGGACGAACTGCCAGCAAGGAATAAAATACTAAAAAGCCTACACTTGCAATAATAATTATGTGAATATTTTCCTTGATTTTCATTTTGTTATGGTATAATAATGGAAGAAGTTTGTAAAGAGAGGTTTTTATGAAACAAAAATCAAGTCTTCCTACGGAAGAAGAATTTAGAAGGCTTTATGATGCCGCTTGCGATGCTGCAAGTAATTCGTATTCACCTTATTCCCATTTTCCCGTAGGAGCAGCCTTATTGATGGATGATGGTTCTATCATCAAGGGAGCCAACATCGAAAATCGTTCCTTTGGACTTACTAACTGTGCAGAGCGAAGCGCGGTTTTTTCCGCCATGTCTGCTGGTTATCGTAGTTTTACTGCATTGGTAATTGTCACCCCAGCCAGTGATTATCCTGTAGGTCCCTGTGGTGCTTGTCGTCAGGTGTTGACAGAATTTGCTCCCGGTGAAACTCCTGTGTGGTTTGGTCCCAACTGGGAGAACATGGTAAAGTCTACCTTAGGAGAACTGTACCCCTTTGATTCTCTTCACGAATTAGCCTCTTCCTAGAATATTGGTTTTCCTCTGTGATGATTTGTTACAAAAAATCTTTGTATACAAGATTTTGTCAGTTATTTCAAGTTTTTGCAAGCCTTGACATAAAATGGTAAACAATGCAAAATAGGGGAGTAAATTGATACATATTGCAATGTGTAGATAGAGGAAAACCAAGTGATTGACGATATACTTACAATAGACGAGGTAGCAAATTACCTGCGAGTTTCTGAACGTACAGTGTATGATTGGGCTCAGAAGGGTGAGATTCCATCCGGAAAAATAGGCACTGTCTGGCGATTTAAAAAGAGTGAAATTGAGAAATGGGTAAATGATCGGCTTTCTTCCAGTGCTAGACCAGCAGCTCCTTCAAGTATTGTTCAGGTACGAAATATTCTTTCTCCAGACAGAATAGTTTTTTTGAATCATTCCACTAAACAAGATGCACTTGTTGCTCTTGCAAATGCCTTGGGCACAGCCCCTCAAATTAAGAATAGTCAGGAGCTCACTACAGAGATTCTTAAACGGGAAGAGCTGATGTCCACTGCCATTGGACGTGGAATTGCAATTCCTCATGTTCGATTGGCCTCGGTTACAGACTTGGTTATGGCGGTGGGAATTAGTCGTACCGATATCATAGACTTTCAGGCAATTGACGACACCCCTGTTCGCCTCTTGTTTATGATTGCAGCTGCTTATAACCAACACTCCTACTATTTGCAGACACTATCTTTCTTTAGTTCTCGGTTAAAAAATCGTGAGTTGCGGGATAATTTATTGGCTGCAGAAACACCCCTTGATGCATATAATTTGTTATTGAACGATTAGTTTCTCTTTCAATACTATTTTCCCCAATTGTTTTGCCTAAAAAAATGCACCTCCTAAAATTGAACTTTTTTGTCCAGCTTTAGGGGTGCACTTTGCTTTTATGGTCAGTCCCCTGTGTCTTATTTTGTTAGATACAAGGCTTCTGAAATACTAAAGGCCCTGTCGCCAATCTTTTCCAACTGACGTACCAGGTCAATATACAAAAGTTCCGAACGGACATCGGCCCCGCTTTCCAGCCTCTTTCGGGCAACCTTTTTCAAGTTCTTGCGGAAGTGGTCAATTTGATTTTCAATGGTTTTTGCCTCAGAAAGTTTTTCTTCATTCAAATGCCTGTTGATGTGTTCCCGAATGAATAGAACAAAGCGGTTAACCAATTCTACATAGGGGTCAAGTCGCTCCAAGTCTTCTTGGGCAAAGGTCATGTTTTTCTCTATGCTGCGTGAAAGCAAAATGGAAATGCTATTGCAGTCATCTGTCATAGATTCAAGCTGTGCTACAACTTCCAGCATCTGGGAAACATTGTTCCTCTGGTTGTCTGTCAAGGGCAAGTCAAGACAGTGAACCAAGTATTGTGAAATGCCCTGATGCATTTGGTCTGCATAATCCTCATCTTGAATTTGGGCTTCCTTGTATTCCTGCTTTGCAGCTATAGTTCTGTTTGCAAAGGAATCCCGGACACGATTGAACATGCGGAATACAATTTCAGTCATGTCGGCAATTTCTTTTTCTACCAGAACAATGGCACCAGCCGCCTGTTCTTTTTGACCGCCTTGGGGCATTTCAAGATGGTATGTGTCTGGGGTTTCATCAACCTTGGGGCGTACCAACCGTTCTGTAAGGGCTGCCAATTGGCTTACAAAGGGCAGGAAGATAATGGTATTGGAGACATTGAATACTGTGTGGAGCATTGCAATGTGGGTAGTGATAGTTTCTTGATTGACAGGTCCAGAAACCAAGATATCCACCAATGCCAAAAGTGCGCGGAAGAAAATTACAGCAACAATAGTTCCTGACACATTGAACAGTACGTGAACAAGGGCTGCTCGTCGTGCATTTACCTTTGTTCCAATGGATGCAATTACGGCATCAATCGTAGTACCGATATTGCTTCCCAATACCATTGCAGCTGCAAATTCCCAGGGTAAAAGGCCATTGTAAGACATGGTAAGAATAATTGCAGTGGCGGCACTAGAGGAGTGGATAATCATAGTGATAATCATACCGGCTATAATGCCAAGGAAGATGCTAAAGGCTCCCTTATTCGTGAAATTTGTGAGGAAAGATACATTGTCCGCATTGAGTGCTGGCATGATATTGGAGAGCATGTCCAGTCCAAGGAACAAAAGTCCGAATCCCATCAATGCTTCGCCAATAGACTCCTTTCTAATCTTTTTATACGAAACCAGCAAGAAGCCAACACCGAACATGGGAACTGCAAAGGCAGAAATACTAAACTTAAAGCCAAATAGAGATACAATCCATGCGGTAATGGTGGTTCCGATATTTGCACCAAAAATAACTCCCACAGATTGTTTGAGTGTCAGCAACCCGGCATTTACAAACGATACAACCATTACCGTTGTGGCACTGGAAGACTGGATAATCATGGTGATAAACAAACCTGTTAAAACAGCTAAAATTCTGTTTCCAGTCATGAGGCCAAGAATCCGTTGGAGGCCCTCGCCGGCACTCTTCTGGATTCCGTCGCTCATCATCTTCATTCCGTACAGGAGAAGCCCCAGGCTACCAACTAGCTGAAACAAAAAGGATATAATGTTCATGGACTCACTTTATAAGAAGTTTATTGGATGTACAATATGGATTTTAAGAATTTTGAGTTAAAAAATGTAAAAAAAATCCACTTGAAAGCTAGGAGGTCATTTCAAGTGGATTCAAAAACTATTTGTTTTTATGAAGCAACTTCCTCTGTAGGCTTTAAAGGTCTTCCCTGTAAATAGGCATCCATAGCTTCAACTGCTTTTTTTGCGGTAGCCGCAGCCCGAACAACAGTATTGCTTCCCAAGACAACGTCTCCAGCACCAAAAATCCCTTCCTTTGAAGACTGGAAGAATTCGTCAACCTTCAACAGCCCCTTTTCAGTTACAACAAGGCCATCGGTAGTTTGTGCTAACTTGTTCTTAGGCATCTGGCTTACGGCAATGATGGTAGAGTCACTTTCCACCTGAATCAGCTCTTCCTTGTGCCCAATAACATTGTCGTTTTCGTCAAAGATACTTTCCTTGAAAACAGGTCCCTTTTCATTGATGGAAACAACCTGCATTCCGTACATAAACTGGGCTCCATCAAGTTTTGCGTATTCAACTTCATGGTCACTGGCTGCAACTCGTTTTGCCCGGGCGTATAGGGTTACCTTTTCAACCCCATAACGGAATGCTGTACGGGCAACGTCCATTGCTACGTTTCCCATACCAAGGATAGACAAGGATTTTCCTAGCTTGTGGGTTGCAGGATTCAAAAGATAATCAATGCCAAAGTGGACGTTGCCCAAGCTTTCACCTTGAATGCCCAGCTTCTTCGGCCGCCATACGCCAGTTCCAATGAAAATCGCCTTGTATCCATCCCGGAACAGGTCGTCAATTTCCAAGGCTCCACCAATAGTAGCATCAGTTCTAATCTGTATATTCATGGCAATCAGTTTGTCTTCGTAGCGGTCCATCATAGAACGAGGCAAACGGAAGTCAGGAATACCATAGCGCAAAACACCACCAATCTTATTCTTTGCCTCAAAGATGGTTACTTCATATCCCTTTTGACGCAATAGAATTGCTGCAGAAATCCCAGCAGGTCCACCGCCAATAACGGCCACCTTAATGCCATTTAAGTCCGCCATGGGTAAATCCATTCTATCCAAACAAGCATCAGAAATATAGCGTTCTATGTTGGAAAATCGAATGGGTGCTTCCTTTCTGTTCAGAATACAGTGCCCTTCACACTGACTTGCATGGTCACAGACGATGGAACAAAATAATGACATGGGATTGTTTTGGAAAAGTATCTGTCCTGCTTCCCGAATTTTATTTTCCTTGAATAGAGAAATGACTTGCGGAATTGGTGTGTTGATAGGACAACCTTGCATACACAAGGGTTTCTTGCAGTTGAGACATCTGTTTGCCTCGGTTGAAATATACAAAGCCATAAATGACCTCCATAAGCAAAAGTCAGAATATTGAAATTACAAAATGATATAAGTCTCTTCAATAGGCGAAGCATTATCTCTTATAATTACTTTGTCAGTATATTACAAATTTGTAATCATTACAATATATCTTCATTGAATAATTTATTTTTTTTATATACACTGTTTTTATGTTTCCTCCCCTTCCCGTAGAGCCTGCAAAAACCCATGCCCTTAATTTGATAAAAGAACTGGAGATAAATAAGGAGCTTCAGTCTTGTGAAACTGGTTTTATGTTCGGTGTCTTGGTTTGTAGGAAATCGCCCTCTGCAGGCTGTTCGGATGAGGTGGTGCTAAAGGCCTTCTCGGGTCAGTTTTTAGGTCGGTGGCAGATGGAAGGCTGGGTGCCACCCTTGCTGGATGTTGCAGAGTATGACAAGCAGGTGGCAAAAGACAATGATGCAATCCACTCCTTGACAGAAGAAATTTTATCCTTGGAAAAAACTCTTGAAGGTGGGAGCCAGAATGGTACTGGAGCAGGAAATCTCTTTGACTCCCAAAAGGTTGACCGTCTTAAAAAGCTTCGTCTCCTGCGTAAAAATTTATCGAGCCAATCCCTTGCAGCCATTTATAACCTGTATCGGTTTCCCTGTGCTGACGGAGTAACCAGAACCTTTGCCGATTTTTATCCTGACTATAATCAAGGTTCGTTGCCGCCTACTGGAACGGGAGATTGTTGCGGCCCAAAGCTTTTTGGGGCAGCCTTTTCCCAAGGCTTGATTCCTCTTAGCCTTGCAGAATTTTACTACGAAGGTAAAGGGATTCGTCTCAATTCCCGTGAAAATCAACTGGGGAGAAGGCATAGGGAATTCTATCCTCCCTGTGATGAAAAATGTGGACTGGTTCTTCCTGTTATGTTGGGCTTGGAAATCCTTTACCAAGATGAATCTATTGTTGTGGTTAATAAGCCTGCAGGGCTGCTTTCTGTCCCTGGGAGGGGACCTGAAAATCAAGACTGTGTGGTAACTCGGCTTCAGCGGCTTTTTCCTCATTCCATAGCACAACCCTCCGTCCATCGGTTGGACCAGGATACCTCCGGTTTGTTGGTGTTAGCCTTGACGCAGGAGGCTCACCGTCATCTTTCACGTCAATTTATGGACGGCTCTGTCTACAAGGAATATCAAGCCCTGCTGCGGGGACGGGTAGTGGAAAAAAAGGAAAAGTCTTTTGTCAATAATAGCTTAGACATCCTTCCCCCTGATTTAAATTATATTGAACTTCCCTTTCGTTTGGACATAGAAAACCGTCCCCGCCAAATTTACGACGAGGTGCATGGGAAGACGGGAATCACCCTGTGGAAGGTTCTGTCCTACCATCGCTGTGAGCCTCATGTTTGTTCCCAAAAGGTTTTGACCCGGGTTCTCTTTGTCCCAAAAACAGGGCGAACCCACCAGCTACGACTCCATGCCATGCATGAAAAGGGGCTGGGGGTTCCTATTCAAGGGGACCGACTTTATGGTGAGCGTTTGCCTGGCGAAAGGCTTATGCTTCACGCCTCCTTGTTGAGATTTACCCACCCACAAACAAAAAAGCCCGTGGAATTTGTCTCGTCGGCCCCGTTCTAGTTTTGCTTCCAGCCAGAATCGAGGTACTTGGCAGAACTTCCTTATTCAGCTCGAATGGAAGTACTGCGAACCACCACGTCGTGGGAGGAGCCTTCTGCGATGGAGGCTTGGGACACCAAGGTAATTTTTGCTTCCCTTTGTAGCTGGGGAATGCTAAGAACTCCACAGTTGCACATGGTATGACGAATCTTGCTCAATGTCATGTTCACATTGTCGTGGAGGCTTCCTGCATAGGGCACGTAGGAGTCAACACCTTCCTCAAAGGCCATGCTCTTGGCTCCTCCCAAATCGTAGCGCTGCCAGTTGCGGGCGCGATTTGAGCCTTCTCCCCAGTATTCCTTTACATAGCTGCCATTTACAATAAGCTTGTTTGTGGGGCTTTCATCAAAACGGGCAAAATATCGGCCCTGCATTACAAAGTCAGCCCCCATAGCCAAGGCCAGGGTAATGTGATAATCGTGGACAATTCCGCCATCTGAACAAATGGGAATATAGATGCCCGTATTTTCGTAATACTCGTCCCTTGCCTTGGCTACTTCAATTGTTGCCGTCGCCTGTCCACGGCCAATACCCTTTTGCTCACGGGTAATGCAAATGGAACCACCCCCGATTCCTACCTTAACAAAGTCGGCTCCATTTTCAGCAAGGAACAAGAATCCGTCCCTGTCAACAACATTGCCAGCCCCCACCTTCACCTGATGGCCAAAGGTGTTGTGAATGTCGTTCAAGGCTCGTTTCTGCCACTCAGAAAAGCCCTCGGAAGAATCAATGCATAAAATATCAACTCCAGCTTCAAGCAGGGCTGGCACTCGCTCCATGTAATCCCTTGTATTGATTCCTGCTCCAACTACATAGCGATGATTTTCATCCAGCAACTCCAGGGGATGCTCTTCGTGGGAGGCATAGTCCTTTCGGAATACCATGGAAACAAGATGTCCGTCCCCTGTTATAACTGGCAAAGAATTGAGTTTATGCTTCCAAATCAAATCATTGGCTTGACTTAAGGTTATTCCATCTTCTCCCACAATCAAGTCATCAAATTTTGTCATATAATCCCTTACAAGGGATTTTGGGTCAACCTTGTTGATTCTAAAGTCCCTGCTTGTAATGATACCCAGCAGCCTTCCATGGGGACTTCCATCGGCAGTTACAGCAACTGTGGAATGCCCCGTTCGAGCCTTCAAGTCAAGGACATCCTGCAGCGTGTTGTCAGGTTTGATGTTGGAATCTGAAGTAACAAAACCCGCCTTGTGGCTCTTTACCCTGCGAATCATCTCTGCCTGTTGCTCTATAGTCTGCGAGCCATAGATAAATGAGATTCCTCCTTCCTTTGCCAGGGCAATGGCCATGGTATCATTTGAAACAGACTGCATTACTGCGGAGACCAGGGGAATATTCATGTAAAGGGGGCATTCATCACCCTTCTTGAATCGAACAATGGGAGTTCTCAAACTCACGTTAGCTGGAATGCAATCTGCGGAAGAGTATCCAGGAACCAATAAGTATTCACCGAAAGTGTGGGAAGGTTCTTCAAAATAATATGCCATGTAAATCTCCTTGATTTAAGCTTGAGGGGTCTGCAAAACAGGTTGATGAAACATTATATGGTAAATAAAAGGGTGGTGCAAGGGGCGACTAAAACTTCCAGAATATAAATTCTCTTCATTAGTTATAGCATTGAATTACAAAAAAAACGAGACCTAGGTAAATTTTTTAAAAAAGAATACAAATTTCTGAAAAAAACTCAAAAAACCTTAAATTTAAAGTAAAAAAAAATTGACAGTGAAAATAAACAATGTTAGAATTCCAAAATCTAGTTTTAAAGGAGAATGATTTATGGTTACATTCTTGATTGGAGTTGCCATCCTGATTGTTGGCTACTTCGTTTACGGTGCACTCGTAGAAAGAGTATTCCAGCCAGATGATTGACCTACACCTGCTGTTGCCCATGCAGATGGTATTGACTTTGTTCCAATGGCAACATGGAGAATCTTCCTGATTCAGTTGTTGAATATTGCGGGTCTTGGTCCAATCTTTGGTGCCATTTCTGGTGCTCTTTGGGGACCTTCCGTTTACCTATGGATTGTATTCGGTACAATTCTCGCTGGTGGTGTTCACGACTATATCTCTGCCATGCAGTCAGAGCGAAACAACGGCGCTTCCATTTCTGAGATTGTAGGAAAGTACATGGGACCTGTTATGAAGCAGGTTATGCGTGTATTCTCTGTAGTTCTCTTGGTTATGGTTGGAACCGTATTCATGGTGGGTCCCGCTGGGCTTATCGCTCTTTTGACACCTGAAACCCTGGACGTTAAGTTCTGGACTATTGTCATTCTTATCTACTACACTCTGGCAACATTCCTGCCTGTTGACAAGCTCATTGGTAAGCTTTACCCCGTATTCGGTATTGCTCTTATCCTGATGGCTGTGATTATCGGTGGCGCTACAATAATCAATCACTTCAATGGTTCTGCCCCTATGCTGGAGCTCTGGGATCATTCAAACAACATGCATCCCACTCAGCTGCCTCGCTGGCCAATGATGTTTATTACCGTTGCCTGTGGCGCTCTTTCTGGATTCCATGCAACACAATCACCCTTGATGGCCCGCTGTATCAAGAGTGAGCGTCAGGGTCGCCGTATTTTCTACGGAGCAATGGCGGCTGAAGGTGTAATTGCCTTGATTTGGGCTGCTGTTGCCAGCGCATTCTTCTACAAGGGTGGAGCTGTTCATGCCGAGGCATTTGCTGGCAACTCGACAACTGTCTACAACATGTCCACAACATTGGCTGGAGTTGTCGGTGGTGTTATCGCCATGATTGGTGTTATCGCCTGTCCTATCACTTCTGGAGATACAGCCTTCCGTGCCGCTCGTTTGACAATTGCAGACTGGTTCAAGATTGACCAGAAGGGATTCAAGAATCGTCTGATTTTGACTGTCCCTATTCTGGGAATTGGATTCCTCATCTCTTTTGTAGACTACAACATTGTATGGCGCTATTTCTCATGGTCCAACCAAACATTGGCCATGCTTGTTCTCTGGTGTGCGGCCGTCTACTTGGTTCGTTACCGAGAAAACAAGGTTGCTAGCTGGATTGCTACCATTCCTGCTACCTTCATGGCGGCAGTATCTTGTTCTTACCTGTTGCAGGCTCCAGAAGGATTCAAGCTTGATGCTGGAATTTCCAACATTGTTGGTGTTGTCTTTGCCGCAGCTTGTTTGATTTTCTTCTTGATTAAGGTATACGTTCCTGCAAGGGCAATGTTGCAGGACGTTCCTCTTGAAGTCAAAAAATAAGACTATCTTGTTCAATCAATAAATGAACGAAAGGGGTTGCCTGGTGAAAGCTGGGCAACCTTTTTTTTACATAAAAAAAACGGTAATTGCAGTGGTGAGGGGTTGACAATGGTGGGGAAGGTGTGGTATAAGTTCTGCCACATCGTTGCGGGATGGACCTTCCGGACAGCATGGGAGAGGAAGAGCGAAAAAAAAAGCGAAAAAAGTTTTTCGTAGGCCTTGACAAGCTGGACGGGATGTGGTAGAGTAGGTTCACCTGCGACGGCAGGGCGGCGGACGCCGCGAGATCTTGGATACAATCAGGGAAGGGAAGAAGATACGACGCCTCCTCCTGGAGGGGGAGGCAGGTCAGCACG
>JAGBFT010000081.1 GCA_017936345.1 Spirochaetaceae bacterium | reverse complement strand
GGACATCCGCACCCAGGTGGATGCCTTGGCCCAGTCCCAGGCTGCAATAGAGGCTTCTGCCGGGAACATCCAGCTGGCCCAGCGCTCCTACGACATGACACTGGTGGCATACCGAAACGGAACAGTGGAGTTGCTTGATGTACGGGAAGCTGAAAATCAGTTGAACCAGGCAAAACTGGGTCTGGCCAACGAGAAGTTTAATTATTTGTCCGGGTTGCTGGATTTAGAGTATACCCTCAACACCAAGATAGTAGATTAAGGGCTGAATGCCTGAAGTAGAGGTTTATGATGACACAAAAAAATGTGGTACTGGTAGCCTTGGTTTTTTCCTTGGCAATTGTTTCTTTTAGTTGTTCTAAAAAAGAAGAGGCGGCAGTTGTTCCTGTAGAAAGCCAAGAAACAGTTTTTGCTGTAAACACCTATGTTGCAGCGGCAGAAAATCTGGATGAATATCTTGAATTTGGTGGAGACGTGGTGGCTGCTTCCAGCGTTGACGTGATGCCAGACGCTTCTGGAAAGATTTCGGATATTAGGGTAAGGGTGGGTGACTATGTTCAAAGAAATGAGATTATAGCCCGAGTTGACCCCTCTCGTCCTGGTATGACCTACGAGACAAGCCCCATTCGGGCTCCCGTTGCGGGAACGGTGACTTCTATGCCTGTATCTGTGGGGAGTATGGTGGCTCCTTCCATGTCCATTGCAAAAATCAGCAGCACAAACAATCTTGAAATAAGTATTAGTGTGGCAGAACGATTTATTTCCCGTATTGCAGTGGGGCAAAAGGCTCTATTGTCCTTTGATTCCTACCCTGGGGAAGTCTTTAGCGCCAAGGTGGCAGAAGTAAATCCAGTTTTGGATACTTCTTCCCGGTCTATGGGTGTAAAACTTGTGTTGGATCCACCTGATAGCCGCATTAAAATCGGTATGTATTGCCGTGTAAAATTGATTACAGAATCAAAGATAGAGGTTGTAGCCATTCCCCGCTCTGCCATTGTTTCTCGTTCCGGCCAGGAATCTGTCTTTGTGGTGAATGGGGGTACGGTAGAAAGTCGCCCCATTACAATGGGAATTACGGTAGACAATATGGTGGAAATTGTTTCTGGACTAACTGCCGGAAATGAGGTTGTTGTGTCTGGACAAACTCTTTTGGATGTAGGCAGCAAGGTAAATGTTGTTAACCGTCAGCAGGGAGGTAATTGATGAGCCTGTCTAAACTGGCAGTATCAAAGCCTACCACGGTTTTGATAATCTTTGTTATTCTGGCAGCTCTGGGTATTTATTCTACCACTGAGTTGCCCATTGACCTGTTGCCAGATATGGAAATGCCCTACATGGCCATTTCTACAACCTACGCAAATGCTGGTCCAGAGGAAGTGGAGCGTTCTGTTACCCGTCCCTTGGAAAGCGCTGTTTCTAGTGTTACCGGTTTGGACACCATGCAGTCCATGTCCTCGTCTGGCTCAAGCCTTATTCTGTTGGTGTTGAATTTTGGCACAAACCTTGATGTAGCTACAAATGAAATCCGTGATAAAATTGACCTTATCAAGGGCTATTTACCGGAGGGTGCGGGTACTCCCCTGATTATTCGGGCAGACCCTTCAATGCTGCCAATTATGACCTATGCGCTTAGTGGCAATAGAACACCGGAAGAGCTGCGTTTGTATGCGGAAGATGTTGTGCAGCCCCGTCTGGAGCAGGTAGACGGTGTTGCCTCTGCTGCAATTAGCGGTGGACGGGAAAAGGCCATCATTGTGGATATTCCGCGGGACAGGTTGGAGGCATACTCCCTTACCATCACCCAAATTGCTCAAATGATTGGTGCTCAAAACGTGGAGGGTTCTGGTGGAACAATTTCTGAAAACGATACAACCTATTCCATAACAACATCTGGGGAGTATGCATCCCTGGATGATATTCGCAACACTGTCATTTCCTACAAGGCCTCTGGTGGGGGCTATGGAATGGATGGTGGCAGCCCAACGGTACACAAGATTTTACTGCGGGATATTGCCGATGTGTACGAGGGATATAAGCCTGTTTCCAGCCTTGCCTACTTGAATGGAGTGCCCTGTGTTACATTGAGTATTCAAAAGCAGAGTGGCAAAAACTCTGTGCAGGCTGCCCAGGCGGTACGTGAGCAGGTGGAGGAGATTCGTACCATGCTTCCTGCCGACGTAAAGTTGACAGAAGAAATGAATACCACCGACATTATTGAAGTTTCTATCGATAACATTGTGAGTTCTGTTATTTCTGGTGCTATTTTGGCTGTTTTGGTGCTGTTGGTGTTCCTGCGCAGTATTAAAAGTACCATTATCATCGGGCTGACAATACCAATATCCTTGGTGATTACTCTGGGTGTAATGAAGTTTGCCGGCTTCTCCTTGAACTTGATGACCCTGGCGGGACTTTCCTTGGGTGTTGGTATGTTGGTGGATAACTCCATCGTTATTCTGGAAAACATCTATACCTATCGAGCAAAGGGTGCAAAGCCCGTGGCGGCGGCAATTCTTGGATCACAGGAAATGTTGATGGCAATCATGGCAAGTACCCTTACAACCATCTGTGTATTCTTGCCCTTGATTATGTACAGTAGCGAGTTGGGAATTGTAGGTCAGATTTTCTCTGGTCTCACCTTTACCGTTGTATTCTCCCTGCTTTGTAGTCTTGTGGTGGCAGTGGTTCTGGTTCCCGTTCTGTCTTCCAAGTATCTTAAGCTGGAAAACCTTGCCAACCGCCAGCTTACTGGTATCATCGGCAAGGTGGATAGAGCCTTTGGCAGGTTCTTTGAAAGGCTGGACAATGGTTATGCGGGAGCTGTTCGCTGGGTATTGCACCACAAGCTATTGGTTATCCTTGTTATTCTGGGATTGCTGATTTTTAGCCTTGCCATGATTCCTGTGGTGGGATTTATTTATCTGCCAGACCAAGCCTCCAATACCATTTCCGTCAGCTTGGAGATGCCTAAGGGAACTCGTTTGGAAACTACTGATGCAACAATCCGTCAGCTGGAAAATATGGTAATGCAGAATGTTACAGGAATTCGTTCTACAACAACCTCTGTAGGCGGAGCTTCCATGATGGGCTTGGGTGGGGCGACAACAAACACCGCAAGCCTTACTATAAGCTTGTTTCCCCTGTCCCAGCGGCAGGAGGGCTGGGATACAAATGTTCAGGCCATTGCAAAAATCCGCGGAATGTTTTCCCATTTCCCCGGGGCAGAGTTTACCATTGGTTCCAGCGCCATGATGTCCACCGGCAGTGATGTTGACATTGTAATTAAAAGCAACAGCATGGAGCAGCTCCAAGCTGCCGCTGACGATATTGTGGAGGCCTTGGTGACACATAATGCCGACTCCATCACAGAGATTACCAGCAGTCTTGAAGATGGCTTGCCCCAGATTGACATTGTAATTGACAGGAACAAGCTGCAGGAGCTGGGACTGAACATATATTCAGTAAGCAATGAAATCAAGGCAAACATGAACGGTGCTACAGCCAGTCGTTACAGGGACGGTGGAAATGAAATCGATATTCTAGTCCAGTTAAACGAGGATGACCGTTCCAGGGTGCTTGATTTGGACCAAATCTTTGTGACCAATTCTACTGGGCAGCGAATTCCTCTGTCCAACTTTGCCTCTTATGAGGACAACACCTCCCCTGTTACCATCGTTCGTGAAAATCAGATGCGTACCATTCACGTTACTGCAAAAAAACTGAACTGGAGACAGTCTGCGGAAGAGGTTCAGCAGCAGGTGGTGCGAACCATACAGGAATACGTTGTTCTTGGGGATGATGTAAGGATTACCTATGGTGGTAGCTACGAGGATTTGCAGGAAGGTTTGCAGCAGTTTGCCGTCATTATCATAATGGCTGTCATTCTGGTATTTGCAGTAATGGCTAGTCAGTTTGAATCCTTCTTGGATCCCTTTATCGTACTCTTTACCATTCCTCTGTCTATAATCGGAATTATGGCCATTTATCTTGTGGTAGGTTCTCCCTTGAATATTATTACAGCCGTTGGAGCCCTGGTTCTGGTAGGTATCGTAGTAAATAACGGTATCGTTCTGGTGGACTACACCAACCTTTTGCGCAAGCGTGAATATAGCTTGGAGGATGCTTGTGTGGAGGCTGCTCGTAGCCGTCTGCGTCCAATTTTGATGACTACCCTAACCACTGTTTTGGGACTTTTGCCCATGGCATTTTTCCCGGGAGAAGGTTCTGAAATGACCCAGCCCATTGGACAGACTGTTCTCGGTGGTCTTACCTTTAGTACTACCATGACATTGTTTTTGATGCCCATTTTGTACTATATCTTTAATCATCATCGGGAAAAGAGAAATGCAAAACGAGCGGCAAGACATCAAAAAAGAGCTGAAAGGAAGGCCATAAAGCTTGCCGAGGAGTCTGAGGCAAGGATGGCTTCTAAAAAAAGGAAGTCAGTTGCTGAGGATTTTGCTGAAAAGGATAATGAGTCGGGAGAAGAGTTTTCTGCAAGTAGCTTTGGAATGGAGGATTTAGATGAGTAAGAAGGACAAGTCTCAGGATAAGGAAAAGAAAGAAAAAAAGGTGGTGGACGGGAAAGGTGATGCACCCAGACTGCAGCGTTTGGAAATCATTATGAGCCAGTCCATAGAAGAGGATTTTGTAACCGCCTTTATGAAAAAGGATACTGGCAAGATGTTTACAAAGCTGCCTGTGGTAATGGGGCGTGGGGTAACCGACCCAAAGATGGGTGATGCAGTGTGGCCTCAGCTGAATTGTATGTACATTGTCATTTGTACAAAGGAGCAGGCAGATGTAGTTAAGGGCATTATTGCCGACCTTCACAAGGAGTATCCCAGGGAAGGACTTGCCTGCTTTAAGAGCAAGGTAAAAATGCTGTAGGTTAGATTTTATAAGAAAGGGGGCTGTCCAAAAAGTAAGGACAGTCCCCCTTTTTTTTACCCCAAGTCCCAGGATGGTTTGCCAAGGCTTGGGGGCTTTGGGTCAACCAAGTTATTGCTTGGTTTCTGGTTCCAGGAATACTACCACATAATTTGTGGGATTCAGGTAGGTTTGTGCCAGCTGCCGCATGGCTTCTGGGGTTACCATACTGGGAATTGTCTCTGAATCAGCGATGGTAGTTGTGGGGAAGCCTCGCAAGGTGGCATTGGCTGTCATAGTAGCCCAGTAATTATTGGTTTTGAGGGCTGTTTCCTTTGAACGGCGGTAGGATTCCTGCAGCTTGGTAAGATAGGAGGTATCCACCAAGTCTTTTCGTAGGCTTTCAATCACTTCAAGCACTGTGTCGGTAAGCTCCTGTTCGCGGCCGGGTTGGCAGCCAAAGAGAATTTCTATGCTATAGTTGCGTTGGGGAGTGAGACTCATGTTTGCCCCTACACTAACGCCGTAGCTGCCACCCTTTTCTTCTCTAATTTCTTCCCTTAGCTTTATGTCCAGAAGGTTTTTTAGCATGGAGAGCATTTCTGAGTCTTGGTATGCCGTGGCCGCATCTGTCTGGGGTAAGTCTCCACCAAAGGCAATGTATACCTGACTTTGTTCTTCCAATCCCTTGTGAACAGTAGCAGTTTTAATGCCGCTTGGGAAGGAGGGTTCACGCCAGACAGCCTTTTCCTGTGAGTTTGTGGAGGGCAGTGTTGCCAAATAGGTGGCTGCCAAGGAGAGAAGCTCCTTCTGGTCAAAGTCTCCAGTAAAGATAAAGGTGAAATCAGAGGCATCGGCAAAGCGCTGGGTAAAGATGTCTTGGGCAGCTTGTTGTTCCATCGTTACTACCGTCTCTGGCTTTAGTGGTTGCTTGCGCAGGTCATTATTGTAAATCAGCTCAATTACCTTTGCTGAGAACACATCATTTGGCTGTGTACCGTAGCTTTGGGCCTGGAGATTTACGTTGTTCATAATGTTTGTCCAGGCGGAATCGGTAAAGTTCGGGGCAATAAACTGAAGGTGAACAAGCTGCATAAAGGTTTCCAAGTCTTTGGCAGTGGTAGCACCAGAGAGCTGCTCGTTGTAATCGCCGATGTAGGTGTAAAGGGATACATTTTTTCCTGCCAGCTGTTTTTGCAAATCTGTGGCAGAAAATCCTCCAATACCGGACAGGTCGTTGAAGGATGTGGCTACAGCCCCAGAAAAATAATCCTTGTCATCCACAAGAGAAAGCCCGCCAGTACTAACGGCATTGAATAAAATCTCTTCATGCTTAAAGTCTGTTTTATTCAAAAGAAGCCTTGCACCATTGGACATCTTGTAAGAAAGGATATCTGTTCCAGGGAGAGTTCCTTCCGGGGTAATTTTCCCTGGTGTGCCAGGAGCCTCCATCAAGTCCGCCCCGAATTCAACTTCACTGTAGGGCTCCAGTGGTTCTGCAGGCTTGTAGTTTTGCCACAGAGAAAGAAGCTCCTCTTCTGAGGGGAAGTCCGGTGAATTTTCCGGAATAACAGCAAAGAGCAGGGTTCCCAAATTCTTGAACCAGGTTGCCGCTACCTCATTGATTTCTTTTAAGGTAATGGTGGGAAGAAGCTCCTGATATAGTTTGTGCATTTCGTCAATAGAAATGAAGGTGTCCCCAACTATAATGGAATTGACAATGTCGTAGGCAATATGGGTTGAATTGATTCTGTCTCGATTTTTCCAAGTTTGCTCAACAGAAGAAAGAATGTTTTGCTTGCTTCTATCCACTTCACTTTGAAGGGCTCCAAATTCCTTGAATCTCAGGAATTCCCTTAGCATGGTGGTAAATCCAGACTCAAATTGACCTGCCAAGGGTATAAGTGCCAGATAGTTAAAGGCGGAATTATTGGTAATTGTGGTAACGCCCATACCTGCATCAATCCAAGGCGCATCGGCGGACTGGCTTATTTCAGAAAGTCTCATGTTAAAGATGGATGTGGTTATTTCTTTTACAATGGAATTCCGCATTTGACCCACGGTGGTAACAGGCTGGCTTTCCACCTGTTCCATCACCTGAATCATCTGGTAGGGCTGTTCTGGATCCTTTAAAATGTCAACAGCTGGCTTTGTTTGTGGGGGAACGGTGTAAACCTCTGGTGTAACGGGGTTTTCAGAAGGTGGAATATCTCCCATTACATCCGCAATAAGCCTTTCAATGTCTTTTGGCTCCATGTCACCCACAACAACAACGGACATCAGCTCCGGTCTATACCAGTCTTCATAAAAGTCCACCACGCGCTGACGGGGAACATTTTGAATGACATCCATCTTTCCGATGGGCAATCGCTCTGCATAGCGGGAATCTTCCAACAAGAAGTCAACGAGGGCATCGGTGGTACGCCCCTGCAAGCCTCGTCCCAAACGCCATTCCTCCACTACAACTCCTCGCTCCTTGTCCAGTTCTTCTTGAGAAAGAGTAAGTCCACAGGCCCAGTCGTGGAATACTAGCATTCCGGTTTCCAGCATGGTGGGGTCGTCAGCAGGAACTTCCAGCATATAGACTGTCTCGTCAAAGCTGGTGTAGGCATTTACATCGGCACCAAAGTTCATACCGATGGTCTCAAAGTAGTTCACCAGCTCCTGGGCTTCAAAGTTCTTTGAACCGTTGAATGCCATGTGTTCCAAAAGGTGGGCTACACCTCGCTGGTCTTCTTCTTCCATATTGGAACCAGCCTGAATAACCAGACGCAACATAATCCTATTGGCAGGCTCGTTATTCTTCTGAATGAAATATTTTATGCCGTTGTCTAATTTTCCGGTGAGAACCGCTGGATTAGTTGGCAATGGGCGGTTATCCTCTGGTTTGGAAGAAGCACAGCCCGTTCCTAGAAACAGGGTAATCAGCAGAGAAAGAAGTACAAATGAGTGAAATAGCTTTCTCATTCCTAAATTCCTTTGAATCATAGAATCTCCTTGGTCTACAAAAAGCAGATTAATTGTTACTGTTATAAATAATAGCAAAACAGCAAAGCTGTTACAATTATTCGATAAAAAGCATTTAATAATGGAAATAGTTTCAATTTCTTGTGTTTTTTAGTAAAATAGGACAAGCTTGCTTGTTTTTCTTGGAGTTTGTATGTCTGTTATTGAAGGTATATTGCTTGGTTTATTACAGGGTGTGGCAGAATTTTTGCCTGTTTCCAGCTCTGGTCACTTGGTTATAGCCCAAGAATTGTTTGATTTGGGTGATGTACCCCTTTTGTTTGATGTTTTCTTGCATCTGGCTACCCTTGGGGCGGTGCTGTTGTTTTTTCGTAGAAGAATTGTCCGGCTGGTACAGGTTGCAATGCGATGGATTTGCCGCCGCTCCCTGCCGGAAGATTCTGCTGATTTACAAACAATTCTGGCCCTACTTTTGGGAACCGCTGTAACTGCCGTTTTTGGTCTCTTTCTTTCTGATGTAATTGCGGACTTTGATGATGAGGCTGTTTGCATTGGCTTTTTTATTACCTCTGGCCTGTTGATTTTTTCCGCATGGTTGGAACGGCGGCGGCAGAAAAAATGTGCTGGTATGGCGGCCACCGCTTCAAATGCTGGCTCCGGGGAAACTGGTGCGGGTGGAACCAGTGGCAGCAGTTCTGACGGGGCTATGGCTACCGGTGTAAAGCCCCTGCAGGGACTGGGAATCGGTCTGGCCCAGGGTTTTGGAGTGATGCCAGGCATTTCTCGTTCTGGAAGCACCATTGCTGGAGCCTTGCTGTGTGGAGTGGGGCGGGAACAGGCGGGAGAGTTTTCCTTTTTACTTTCTATCCCTGCCATTTTGGGTGCTTTTATACTGGAGCTGGATGACTTGGGTGAAATGGGCGATGCTGTTGGAGTGGCTCCAGTTCTGGCCGGATGCCTTGCCGCCTTTGTAGCAGGAATCTTTGCTCTGTCCCTTTTGATGAAAATTGTTCGCAGGGGAAAGCTGGAGTGGTTTGCCGCCTACCTGATTCCCGCAGGTATCTTGGGATTAATCTTTTTGTAGGAATCTGAGAAAGAACTTGTTCACCACAAAAATGTGTGAATACCATGTTTTTTTACCACCGCCATCACATGCACCCCGACCTTAGCTCCGTTCCAGCAGCAGAAAGACCCGCAGGTGGTGGCTGTGGAGAGACCTTGAGAATTTAGCTGGTATGGACTATAGTGAAGGCATGGAGGTGTTTATGTCGGAAATGGCTTTTTTGCAGCTTGAAAAGGAGGTTATATCCCTGCCGATTTCTCAACTGAGACTGTTGCAACAGGCAATCGCCCAAGAACTTTCTTCTCGCTCGCAATCCAGCAGGGGCTTTTTTTCTGACCAGGATATTCCAGAGTCAAAGAAAGCATTTTTTGATGCCATTGGTAAGCTGCATTTTGACAAGGACGAGGCGGAAAAAATCAGGAATATGAGCCGGATATGATTCTTGTAGACACCAATATCCTTATTGACTTTTTCAATGCCCCGACTTCAGAAGCTGCCGCTGTCTTTTTATACAATAATGTGGCAACCTGTGGGATTGTTCATGCTGAATTGTTGCATGGGTCAAAGGATGAAAAAGATAGTGCCGCTATCCAAGCCATGCTTTCCGGCTTGGGATATGTTGAGCTAACCAAAGATGATTGGACACAGGTGGGACTCTTGTTGGCTCGCCTCAGAGGATGCGGACTTTCCGTGCCTATGGCAGATGCAATCATTGCGTATCTTGCCCTGCGCGAGGATGCCGAGATTTGGACAAATGACCGCCATTTCACGTTGATGAAGGCGGTGCTACCTGGGATGAGAATTTTTGAGCCCTAGCCAGCCCGCCCCAGAAAAAAGTGAGGGCGGACAGCGGGGCGGCGGACAACTCAGTTGGCGGACTTCAGCTTGCTGTCGTCAATTTCCTGCTGGATGTCGGGCTTTTCCTCCAGCAGGGAGAGCATGGCCTCTATCTGGGACTGGACGAAGGCCGGATCCTTGTCCTCCAGCCCCAGCTTGAGCTTTTCTG
>JAGBFT010000080.1 GCA_017936345.1 Spirochaetaceae bacterium | reverse complement strand
ATTTGCTCAAAGATGGTCAGCTCATTTTTACAGGCAAAGGCAAAAAGAACCAACAACAACGGAAAAATGTATTTAATCTTCATTTTTTATTTGCTCCTGTTAGAAGTGGTATCGGGCTGTAATTCCAGCATCCATAATTACACCAAAATAGGACGAGTCCTTTGTCCACTGGGGCAGCAGGTTCCAGCCTACGTTGGCTCCAAAAGACCAGTCGGGGGAATGGCGATAGAATACCCCCAACTCCGGCTTGATGATGAGTCCAAAGTACATGTCTCCGATGTAGTTTTCAAAGGCTCCACCAATTCCCAGGGTAATGGGAAATTCGAATTTACCAAGTGTAAATTGATACATAACCTTTGCCATCAAGGGAATGCAGGTAAAGATATTATCTCCCAAGGTTGTCATGTAGGCAAAGCTTGCATCTCCACCTATTGCAAGGTTGCTGTTCAAAAAAAACATATACCCCAAGGTACCTGAGCCACCAATTTTAAGCTGACCTACACTTGGTCTGAGGGGAATGTCTACCATAAGACCGATTTTAATGAACTGATCTCCCTTTTGGTTCATCTTATAGATAAACTCTTCATCTTCAATGTATGGGTCATCATCTAAAGAGCTGTCGTCTTCTTCTGATGGAACCAAGGCATCTTCTTCTGGAGGGGCCAAGACCTCTTCTTCCTGCGGAATCGTAGTTGAATCTGTATTGGGAGTATCTTCAACTGCTTCTTGGGCAAAACATATGCCAGAACCAATGAAAAGAAGGAAAATTAGGATGGAAAACCCTTTCATATAACCTCGCCTAGAAAAAAAAATAACAATCCGATATAGTCTAAACTATACTGTATTTTGGTGTTTAATGGAAGTATTCCTATAATGCCGAAACAAGGGGAAGCTTCAATCCCCCTTTTCAAAAAAACAACGAAAGGATATCTTTGTTACACCGTTGGAGGATAATAATGGCCGCTGAAATTATTGATGGTTTTTCTATTGCACAGCAGGTACGTCAAAAGGCGGCAGAAGATGCTGCAGAATTGGCAAACAAGGGAATAGTCCCTTGTTTGGCAGTTGTTTTGGTGGGGGAAAATCCTGCCAGCATTTCCTATGTTACCGCCAAGGAAAAGGCCTTGGAAGAAGCTGGCATGAAGGGAAGGGATATTCGTCTCCCGGAAGAAACATCAGAGTTTGACCTGTTGGCCTTGATTCAAGACTTGAATGAGGATGCAGGTGTTCATGGAATTTTGGTTCAGCTGCCCCTGCCCAGCCATATTGACGAGGACAAGGTGATTATGGCAATCAGGCCGGAAAAGGATGTGGACGGCTTTCATCCAGTTAACGTGGGCAACATGATGATTGGACGAAGATCCTACCTACCTTGTACACCCCATGGAGTGCTGGTTCTTTTGAAAACCATGGGCATTCCCACCGCTGGCAAGCACGCCGTCATTGTGGGCCGCTCCAATATCGTGGGAAAGCCCCTTTCCGTGCTTTTGACCCGCCGTGAATATAACGCCACCGTTACCCTGTGCCACACTGGGACAAGGGACTTGTCTTCATTTACACGCCAGGCGGATATTTTGATTGCCGCCGCTGGCTCTCCCGGCATAATCAAGGCCCACATGGTGAAGGAGGGCGCTGTGGTGATTGATGTGGGTGTAAATCGCATCCCAGATTCCTCCAAGAAGAGCGGCTTCCGTCTCTGTGGTGATGTGGATTTTGAGGCAGTGAAGGAGGTTGCATCCTATATCACACCAGTGCCTCGTGGGGTAGGCCCCATGACCATCGCCATGCTGATGATGAACACGGTGGAGGCGGCAAAGAGAATCTTGGAAGAAGAGAAAAACTAGTGATTGACATTCAAAGCGAGGCTGACAATCGTGATGTTCCCCTGCAGAAGGTGGGCATCAAGGGCTTGGAGTATCCAATCAAGGTGCTGGACAAGGCTAACAAGACCCAGACAACCAGTGCCGTGGTGGAGCTTTTCGTGAACTTGCCCCAGCACTTCAAGGGAACCCACATGAGCCGCTTCATCGAGATTTTCCACAAGTACCACAGCGACCTGTCCATGCGGCAGTTTTTGGTGCTGCTGGAGGAGATTCGTTGCAGACTGGAGGCGGAGCGTGCCTTTGGCTCCATCCGCTTTCCCTTCTTTGTGGAGAAGTCCGCCCCGGTGTCTGGACAGAAGGGCATGATGGTCTACCGCTGTACCTACGAGGGACAGGTGACTCTGGATGGAGAAAGTCATTTTCTTGTGTCGATTGAAGTTCCTGTCACCACCTTGTGTCCCTGCTCCAAGGCCATCAGCCAGTACGGTGCCCACAACCAGCGTGGCACGGTGGTGGTAAAGATTGAGAGTACAGGCTTTTTCTGGATAGAGGATGTGATTGCTTTGGTGGAGGGGGCTGCTTCCTGTGGGCTTTATTCCGTCTTGAAGCGGGCTGATGAAAAGCATGTGACGGAGACCGCCTACGAGAATCCCCGCTTTGTGGAGGATGTGGTGCGGGAGGTATATCTGGCGCTACAGGGCTTTCGCAGCGGGGACTGCAGCTTCCGTTGGTTCAGCGTGGAGGCGGAGAACTACGAGAGCATTCACAACCACAACGCCTACGCCTACGCTGAATTTGACGGGAGAAAGTGACGGGCAGGACGTGGGATGAAGCCAGGGATGTGTTATGGCTTGGGGCTGACTTCCCGCTCTAGCTCTCGCACCATCTCCAGCGGGAGGTTGGTGCAGCGAGCCACCATCTGGGGAGCCAGTCCCTCGGACAGGAGATTCCGTGCCGTCTCCAGTTTGTTCTGGTATGCACCCTCCTCACGGCCGGTGGCACGTCCTCGTTCCAGCCCGATGGAGATACCTTTCTCATAGCCTTCGTCGTAGCCGTCATATCGTGCATCTGCCATCTTTACAGCCCAAGTCATGTAGTGCCTCCTCTCCAGCGAGTTGTTTTTTAGAGTGGTGATGCTATCTGAGATGGTTCGAGCCAGCTCAGATTCCACCGCCCCTTCCTGTAGGTAATGATAAAAGGCTTGGAGCTTCTGGTCAAGGTCTGAAAGCTCCGTTGCGGTGGCGTTCAAGAAGATTCGGAGGGAGCCGTCCTGCAGTTTGAGT
>JAGBFT010000079.1 GCA_017936345.1 Spirochaetaceae bacterium | reverse complement strand
AGGAGATTGGCCGTGCCGGGCGTGACGGGGAGCTGTCCCATGCCCTGCTTTTGTACAGTGCCGCCGACATCAGAAAAATCCGCTTTTTTATGGAAGAAAAGAGCGATCAGGAGAAGGAGAGTGCGGAACGGCTCCTGCAGGAGATGATTCGTTATGCCACAACCCATCGGTGCCGTCGTCAGCTCCTGCTGTCCTATTTTGGGGAGGGAACATCCCACGGGAAGTTCAAGGGGGCGGAAAAGGATGGCCGGGAGAATCAGTGCTGCGACATCTGCGCCTTCGCTCCCCCGGAAGAGCGTGACGTGACCATTCCCTTCCAGAAATTCTTGTCCTGTGTCATTCGCACCAGCCAGCGGTTCGGTGCCACCTATGTCATCGATGTGCTGCTGGGCTCCAAGCAGAAGCGGATTATGGACAACGGTCACCAGAACCTTAGCACTTGGGGAATCGGCCGGGAGCTGGACCGTGACAGCTGGTACGAACTGTCGGAGTGTCTAGTGGAGTATGGCTATCTGAAAAAATCCTTTGACTACAATGTGCTGACTGTCACGTCTCTGGGACGAGAGGCCTTGACCCAGCGGCAGGTGGTAAGGCTGCCGGTAACCTTTACTCTTGGCGAAGCACAGTCGGGAAGTGGTTCCAAGGCTGGTTCAGCAGCGGGTTTCTCAGGTGGTTCTGACACCAGCTTTGCTGATAGGACAGCTTTGTCTGCCAGCCTTACAAAAAGCACTCCCGTCTTTGGACCCGCCGCCCTGCATGTGGACAAGAAGAAGGCCGAGGCAAAAAAGCTGCGACTGGCCGAGGATGATGCGGTTGGCCAGAGGCTGTACCAGCGGCTCAAGGACCTGCGGCGGAGGATGGCGGACGACGAGGATGTGCCGCCCTACATCATCTTTGGGGACGTGACCCTCACAGCCCTGGCAGTGCAGAAGCCGAAAAGCCATCAGGAGCTGCTAGAAATCTACGGCATCGGCACCGTGAAGGCAGAGCGCTTTGGCCCCTCCATCCTGCGGGTCATCAGCGAGGTGGTGGGGTAGGGGGTGTCTCCCGATTTCTTTTCACGTCTTTGGGATATATATCTTGAAAAAATATTATAATTTGCTTATATTTGTAGTAAAGCTACAAAAAAAGAGGTATTCATGCTATTAAAATTCTCGGTTGCAAATTTTTATTCGATAAAAGATAAAATCACGGTGGATTTTGAGGCGGAAAATATTTCAACGGAAGGCTCAAGAAGGCTTGGCAACAATATCTTTGAGTTTGAAAAGAGAAGGGTCTTGAAGTCGATAGGGATCTTTGGGCCGAACGCCTCCGGCAAATCGAGCATTTTTAAGGCCATACTTTTTTGTTCAAAGCTTGTCATTAATTCCCACCTTAATAATGAGGGGGACCAGTTTAATTTCATGCCATTCAAATTCGATGGGTACGATGAAAAGCCGAGCGAATTCTACATTCATTTTGTGCACGAGGGTGTGGAATATGAATATTCATTTTCTTTGAATCAAAGGGAAATTATCTCGGAGAATTTGTATCATTATCCTGGAAAAAGAAGGGCGAAAATCTTTACACGAAATGAACAGGTCGGCAAGCCCAAGTCAGAAATTTTTAGCTTTGGAGAGGGAGCCTTTGTAAAGCCCCTTGACGTTGCACAAAGCACTGGGAGGAACACCCTGTTCATCAGTCGTGCCAGCCAAATGGACAGGGATTTGGCAAAGAAAATCTACCGGTTTTTCTTGAATGCTTTTTTTGTAGGGCTTCCCCAAATTCCCAGTACCTATGCTGTAGACTTGTTCAAGAAAAACAAGGAGCTCCTGCTGCAAGCCTTGAGAATGGCCGACAGTGATATTGTTGACATAGAGGTTCGGCAGGAAAAGATTGTTGCACCGGTCTTGCCTCCCAACCTGCCGTTTGGCTTGCCTGCCTTTCAGGAGCAAGTGATGACGAGATTTCTTACAACCCATAGACGGAATCCAAAGGTTAAATTCGATTTGTTTGCGGAAGAGTCAACCGGGACAAAACAAATCTTTTCCTTGCTTTTAGTGCTCTTGGATATTTGCCGGAATGAGAAGGTTTTGATTGTTGATGAGTTCGACATCAGCCTGCATACAGAGCTGGCGGACTTCATCCTGAATCTTGTCCATGCTTCCCAGCGGACACAGTTTCTTTTCACAAGCCACAACACAAATTTGATTGATGTAAAAAAGCTCCGTAGGGACCAGATTTTCTTTACCAATAAAAAGGAGGATGCTTCTACCGATTTTTACTCCCTTTATGATTACAAGGATTTTCGTGAGAACATGGACGCGGAGAAAGGATACCTCCAAGGGCGGTTTGATGCCATTCCCTATGTCTCTACCTCGTTTGAGTCAATCAGAAATCTTCTTGGAGGCAATTAGATGGCAAAAAATGGAGGGCGGCGTCCAGATAGAAAGATGAAGCCCCTTATCCTTGTCCTCTGCGAAGGTCAGACTGAGGAATGCTATGTAAATATGTTGAAGCAGAAGTATAGGATTCCAATCAGGATTGTGTCAAAAATAGTTGGACAAAAAATAAACCAAGGATTGATAGACAGGTACAAGGAGGAATTGAAAATATCGAGGGCAGAGAATATTGAATGCTTTTTGATGTATGATGCAGACATAAAAAAAATTGTTGATAACCTTCTGTCATGCGAGGCGACAGTCTTGTTGAGTAATCCCTGCATTGAAGTGTGGTTCCTGGCTCACACTCAAAGAGTTCCCCAAAATGAGATTTCTACAGACCAGTGTCTGGCTCTTCTGCGGAATAAGGAGAATTGGAGCGGATACAGCAAAGGATCATTGACAGAAAGTCAGAAGTCGATTTTATGGAAAAACAAATCGATTGCAAAAAACAATGTCGAAGATGAGATTCGGGACAATGCCACATTTTCAACGGTAGGAGTGTTCATTGAGCGGCTGGAACAGGGATAATCGCTTTGGCCCCTCCATCCTGCGGGTCATCAACGAGGTGGTGGGGTAGTGGGTGTCGGGGGAAGAAGCACCAACTACAGGGTTCTAGGCTTCCCGCAGTGACTTGGAGGAACTGCTCCTACTGGTGGTAATGGGTGCCGCACTGGACGAGATAACCGGGAACCAGGAATGAGCGTCCAGCCTTCGTTCCTGCCGACTACTATCATAGTGGTGGGGTGTTTTTTGCTCAGCTTGTCATTTTTTCTGCAAGGGCTTTCATCCTCTGAAAATCCTGCGTTTGGTCTACCTCCAGTATTCCGAGAGTGTTCGGCTTGAATCGGAGGGGCAGCTTTTCTTGTTCTTGGAAGAATTTCGTGCCGGGATAGATTTGCAGGGGAAATGCACTGATTTTGGAAATCCCCATCTCCTTCAGTTGTCGGATGTCCTGCTCAAAGTCTTGGAAATTCTGCCTGGGCAAACCATAGATTAAACTCACCTCACAGTTGATGGAATTCCTCTGCAATTCTCGCAGTCCCTGAAGCGTTTTCTCAGGGTTGCGTCCGATTTCTTGACAGACTGAGGGAGAAAGGCTTTGCACGCCAATTTCACATATTATGTTCGGAACCTCCTTTATCGTATGGAGGAAGTCATCTGTCAGTGCCTCACAGCGAATTTGTACGGACAAGGGGATTTCTATGTGCAGTTCTTTGACCAAATCAAGCAAGACTTTGTAATCTTCTTTATTGTTGAACAGTGGATTCAGTACATTTATCTTGCTGATGTTGTTATCCCGGAACAGCACCAACTCCTCTCTGAATCTTTGTTCGGTGCCCACCGCTTGGATTGTATTCATGCCACCGCTGTGCCGGCAGAAGGGGCACCTGTAGCTACAGCCGCGAAAAACACTGAATGCAATGACCGTAGGTCTGAAGGATTGCAAGTCTTCCCAAATTTTGCCAAGCAGGACTGGCCTGTTTCAAGGAAATATTTTGCCAAATCCAAGGCATTGGTGTAAGGGATTCCATCTTGAGGATCCATTTGATCAATGAGATAGTAGAAATTGTCCACGGAGATGGGGTTCGTACGGTCTGCCAGTAAATGGATGGTTCTGTTAAGATTCTCTGCTTGAGTATTCAGATGACTGGCAGACTGAGCGTTGCTATATGAATGCCGGTTCAATAAAATTTCAAAAGGAGATTCTGTTTGACGCAGCATGATGGATTTGCGGCTTTTTTCAGGAACAAAATTGCGAACTAAACTACACTATCAGCTCTTTCGTGGCTAAAATCAATAAATCGTACTTCTGGATATTTGTTTCT
>JAGBFT010000078.1 GCA_017936345.1 Spirochaetaceae bacterium | reverse complement strand
GCGGTTGGTCTGATTTCGCTCCAAAACCTGCCGCTGAAGGCTCTCCAAATCAGCCTGGAGACGGGGAATCTCGTCCTCATCAACCGCCCCAGTCCGAACTTGATCTTGATACATGAGTTCCATGGGCTTGATGACCTTCTGCAGGCTGATGATGTGGGAAGCAATTTGTTGTTCGAGCTCAGTATGAGCCAGCAGAGAATCTGTATCTTCATTTTCAATCACCTTGCCTTGTGACTCCAAAACCTTAAGATACTCTCTAAACTTCTCTCTTTGCTGTTCTAGTAAGGAGCGAAAACGACGAAGAATTGCAGTGCGTTCATCAATTTCAGCCTGAGTCAGTTCCATACGCCTACCCGTTTATATCAATACCGTTCATTACAGGAGCAGGTTCTCTACCTGCTTCTGTAGCTGCTTCTGCCCAAGCATCTCTTAGTTGCATCAGCATGTCTTGAATAAAGATAATCTTTGTTCTGTCGTGACTGATGGAAATGTTCAGCAGTTCCTGATTAAAGTAGATGTACAGTGACATTAAATTCTTTGAGATGTCTCCGCCAGCATCCATATCAAGGGAAATCATCAACTCAGTAATAATTTCTTGAACCTTAAGAATATGCTTGGAGAACTGCTCAATATTTTGAGCCTCAATTTTATTGCCACCCATGAGATAGGAAACAGCATAGCTTAGTTGGCGGATTGCTTCGTCGTATAACATTACAACGAGTTTTCCCTGGCTAGCTGTCTTTACACCAGTGTCACGATAGGCGCCATAGGCACCATAAGGTTGACCGTAACCCATTTTTACCCCCTACAGTTGCTTCCTTAAGTATCGGAACGGTACAAATGCCCTTTAGTTTTAATTTAAAAAATTGTAATAGTATCGACTATTCTCTTTTTTTTTCGTATATTTATGATATGAGGTTGAACAATGAGTGATTCAGATAAAAAAAATGATAAGAATTCAAATCAAGATTCCTTTGATTTTTTCAAATTATCACCAGATTCTGGCAATAAAAAGGGTGGAAATGGAGGTGGTGGAAAAAAAGGCCCCTCTTTTCCCTTTTGGGCAATAATTTTAGTTGTTGTAGTGGCTGTGGGAATTATCAATATGATTCTTACCACCCAGCCAGATAACTTGATTCCCTTCTCAGACTTTAAGGCCATGATTCAGAATGGTCAAATTACATCAGTAGATATTGGTGAAACCTATTTTACTGGATATCTAGGCAATGGGGTTTCTGACGAACCTGCCGCTTCATCAGGTTTAAATCTTTTTAGCACACCTGCTGCCAGTGTGGGGAATTCCGTGCGAACAGCAGGTATTTTAACGGAGAGTTTTCTCCAACTGCTGGATACAGCTGGGGTCTCTTACAAGGTAGTGGCAAAGCAAAATGGCTTTTTAACCCAACTTTTAGTAAATCTCATCATTCCTTTTGGGTTTATTTTCCTTATGTGGATGTTGATTTTCAGAAAGATGGGTGGTGGTCTTGGGGGAAGCATCTTTTCTGCCGGTAGCTCCAAGGCGAGTGCTGTGGAGGAAGGTTCCATTGCCACCCGCTTTGCTGATGTGGCTGGCGTAGACGAGGCCAAGGAAGAATTGGTGGAGGTGGTAGACTTTTTAAAGTCACCTCAAAAATACACAGAAATCGGTGGAAAAATCCCCAAGGGTGTGCTTTTGGTAGGACCTCCAGGAACGGGAAAGACCCTGCTGGCACGAGCTGTAGCCGGAGAGGCTGGTGTTCCCTTCTTTAAAATTTCTGGCTCTGACTTTGTGGAGATGTTTGTTGGTGTGGGAGCCAGCCGTGTTCGTGACCTCTTCCGTCAGGCTAGGGAAAAGGCTCCCTGCATCGTGTTCATTGACGAGCTGGACGCCATCGGAAAGAGCCGTGTGAACAATATCCACGGAAACGACGAGCGGGAGCAGACCCTAAACCAGTTGCTGGTGGAGATGGACGGTTTTGACAACTCCAAGGGATTGATTCTTTTGGCGGCAACCAACCGCCCCGATGTCCTTGACCCAGCCCTGCTGCGTCCCGGTCGCTTTGACCGCCAGGTGGTGGTGGACCGCCCCGACGTGAAGGGACGGGAGGCAAT
>JAGBFT010000077.1 GCA_017936345.1 Spirochaetaceae bacterium | reverse complement strand
GACTACAACATGAAGGGGCAATTAGGTTTTGGAGCAACCTTGACGGTGGGATATCAGGTGATTCCCCGCCATTTTCTGACGGTGAAGGTGGACTACAACTACCTACCAGTGGTAATCGGACAAACCTACATGAAGTCCACCAGCCAGAGCCACTACTACCCCGACCCCAGCTCCCAAGGCGGTGCCTCCCACTGGTTTGCAGGAGTCACCCTCGGGTGGAAATTCAATATTTTCCAGTAAAACCTGCCAACAAGAGAGTTCCCCGTAGGTCTAAAATCTAGGGAAGCCTTTAAATCCTTCTGGCTTCGAGATAAAATCGCTTTTCGCTGGCCTCACCCATGGAAAAGCTCTTTCGTGGCAGGGGGCCGCCACTACCGATGGTGGAAAAGAAGCTATCCTTGGCCACTGGCGGCAGCAGGATTGCCACGGCCCCCGGCTGGGAACCAAGGCGGAACACCTCATCAGTGCCGTGGATGTAGTCAATCTCCCCATCCCTTTTTTCTGCCAGGAATTCATCCAGCACAGGCTGCAATCGGCTCACCGCCAGCCCCTTGATTTCAGTTTTCAAGCAGTAGAATTTCTGGGTTCCGGTATCATCCTTGAACACAAAGCCAAAGCTATTGCTGGAATTTTCCACTAGGGAAACAAGTTCTTCACTAGAACCAACTTCTTCAACACTGCCCTCAAGATTCTTGCAACAATAATCCATCAATTCAATAGCCCTGCACCCAAACAACACCCGATGGATAGGCTCAAAGGTAAGGCCCTCATCATAAATATTTACGATTTCCACCAAGGCATAACGGAGGGTACAAGATTTCAAGTCTGCAAGGGATTTTCCACCAGCAAGCTCCCCTTCCTTGTATTCATCCCACACAGCCTTGGCAGTAGCAAGACTATGATTGCCATCTCCCACTGCAAAGAGGAATGTGTCACCCTGGGCGCTGGTGTTTTCTACCGCCAACTGCTGCAAGGCAGAGTGGCAGCCCTCCAAGGCTTTTTCCTCCACAGGGTATCCCACAATATGCCCGGCTCCCATCATTAAATCCCCCTCATATATAGGGGCAACTCCCAGGTCCTTCAGGGTAGTGCCACAGGCCTCCACCAAGGAGCCGGACTTGTCATTTACCAGCAGCATAATATGGGGTAACTCCAGGGCTGCCCCACGACGAATTTCCATGCGGGGAGGAATTCTATCCGGGATGGTGGCTTCCGTAGCACGGATAAGGGCAGAGGAAAAAGGCTTCCATTCGTAGGATTCCAAGTCCACCGCTACCACCAACCCCCTTCTTACACGGCCGTACCCTGTAGCTCTTTCCAAATAAATAAATCCTTCCAAGGGCTTGCGAAAGATACCATCTCTCAGATATTTTTTCATAGTGCTACGGATAGCTTCAATACGCTGGGATTTGTCCTCATCGGCTAGATACACCTCTGGCAAAATCAAGTGAAGGGTAGAAGCCCCCTGAGCCTTGGTCTCAACCTCCTTCCAATAATCTCTGTCTTGGGTGTACTGGTCGCAGGCTACAACTGCCCAGGATGCAAGGTCAATGTCCTTCTTTGGCAATAAAATCTCTGGAACAAAAAGACCGAATGGGGAAAAATTTTTCATAGGTAAAGTATATCGTAAAGGAATTATTTGTGCTACTATGGGGACCAAGGAGGCAATATGTCTGGAATTGGCATGGATTTTACTCAAAACCAGCAAATGAACCAGCAGCTACACCTGTCTCCCCAAATGCTTCAGTCCCTGGATTATTTGATGATGAATCACAGCGATTTAATGGAGGTTCTGTACGAGGAGGAGCAAAAAAATCCAGCCCTGGAAATCGCCCGTTATCCCACCGACGATGTGGCAAAAGTTTCTCCAAGAACAAAAACTACCACTCAAGAAGACAGACCTAGAAAACAAGCACCTTCCACCAGCGCTGATGATTTTCAGCAATTCATAGAAAATCAAAGGGATGCATCTGAAAGTATTCAAGAACATTTGTTGACTCAATTTAGACTTACCACCAACGACACAACAAAAATCAACTTAGCCGAACGGCTGCTTTCCTTTCTTGATGAACATGGATTCATTCAGATTGCACCAGTTTCGGTAATTGACAGGAAAAACCCCTTGGAAACAATACCTCTGCTGGAAGAGGTTCTTGCCACAATCCAAAGACTGGAGCCTGTTGGATGCTGCACCAGCGGTTCACAAGAATCGATTTATGTGCAGGCCAGTGATGTTTTGGAAGGTCAGGAAGAGTTTTCTGGGAAAGAATGGAAAGAACTCGCACTTTTCCTTTTGGCTGGCAATCTTTTTTTGCTGGAGAAAATGAGGCTACCTGTTATCCTCAAAAAATTAAAGGAAAAACAGGAGGAACAGGCTGTCTCCAAGTCCCTGCCACCACCAGAATCTATTCATAGCTGGACAAGACAACCCAAAAACCATCAATTACCAAAGAAAATTACAGAATCGATGGTGGAACAATCCCTTCATTTTATCAAAAGCCTTGACCCCCTGCCCGCCCGACAATTTTCCTCACTGCAAGGAATATATATTTCACCTGAAATTACAGTGGACAAGGTTTTGGATGAGACCGGATGGAAATTCACTGTCAGTGTAAACAACAATCTCCTGCCAGAAGTAAAGCTTTCCCCGTCCTACAGAAACGTGGGAGAAAATTCAGCAGGTCTTTCAAAGGAAGAAAAGAAATTCCTTAAAACCTCCATAAAAGATGCCCAAGCCTTAATCCAATCCTTGGATTTTAGAAGGAATACCTTGGAAAATGCAGCAAGAGCCATTGTAGAGCTGCAGAAGGATTTTTTCCTCTACGGACCAAAATACCTTAGACCACTGAAGATGAAGGAAGTGGCTGAAAGGATTCAGGTTCATGAGGCGACTGTTTCCCGTCTGGCGAGCAATAAATATTTACGATGTCAGTGGGGAGTCTTTGAAATCAGATTCTTCTTTTCAAATGAAATCCAGACCCTTGCCTCGCCTGAGTCCCCCCAGCAGAAAAAAAACCAGCAGAAAAATACCGATACAGAAGAAAAACTTTCCAAGGAAGGGGTAAAGTTCATCCTCAAAGAAATACTCGAAGAGTACAAAGCGGCAGCTGGAGGAGGCAGGCCCCTTTCCGACCAAAAACTCACGGACATCTTAGTTCAACGAGGAATAAAAATTGCACGCAGGACGGTAGCAAAGTACAGGACGGAACTGAATATTGACTCTTCCTTTAACCGACAATAGAATACAATTGCCCACATAAAAGCATAGCGAAACTAATAGGAACAAAAATGCAGGCAGCCCATTTACTTTTTGATTTGGACAATACACTTTATCCTTCCACCGCCGCCATTGACCAGGGAATTACCCGGAGGATGATTGGCTTTGTGGCAAATTTGCTGAACATTGACCTTCAGCAAGCAGAACGATTGAGAGCCAAACGATTGCCTTTTTACGGCACCACCTTGGAATGGCTAAAAACCGAACATGGCCTGGAAGATGTTGAAAGTTTTTTTTCCGCAGTGCATCCACCGGAAGAACTTGATGAAATTCCCCCAGACCCAAAGCTCCGGCCCCTTTTACAATCACTAGGCTTACCCATGACAATTCTAACAAACGCTCCCCTGTGCCATGCCCAGCGGGTACTGGAATTCTTGAACGTTGCGGATTTATTCGTAGGTATTCACGACATCCAGAGGAATGGATTTAAGGGCAAGCCCTATCCAGATGCATACCGTCAGGCCCTGTCCACATCTGGCTTTACCCTGGAAGAGACAGTTTTTTTTGATGACCATAAAAAATACACCAAGGGCTATCAGGATTTGGGGGGACAGGCCGTCTTGATACAAGGTTCCAGCGGAACAGAAATATTGACCATACCCGTCCCCCAGGACAATCTTCTACCCCAGCTGGCAATTGAATCAGTATACCAGGTGCCAAAGGTACTGGACTACCTTACTTGCGGTTTGCAGACTTAATCTTGAACCTTACCGTCTTGATTCTACGCTGGGCCTGGTCTTCCACCACAAAGATGCTGGAGCCAAGGCGGTACACTTCTCCAGTGGAGGGAAGATACCCGATTTGCTCCAAAAGCCAACCTCCCAAGGTGTCAAAATCCTCTGACTCACAATTGAGGTTAAAAATTTCGTTTACATCGGAAAGCTTCAAGTCCCCTGGCAACAAAAAGTCTGTAGCGGACAAGATACGGATGCGTTTTTCGGGAGCAAGTTCCCGGCTGTACTCGTCGGTCATACGTCCCATCACTGCATTCAGAATGTCGTCCAAGGTGACAATACCACTGGTAGTACCATGTTCGTCTATTACTGCCGCAAAATCAACCCTATCGGTTTTAAAGCTGTGGAGTAAAGAAACAGCAGACTTTGTCTCTGGGACAAACAGCAGTCCTGTCATATGACGGCGGGCAAAGTCTCTTTCTTCCCTGTTTCCGTTGTAAAACAACAGGGTCTTGTAGTGCAGCATCCCCACATAGGAGTCCCTGTTTCCTTCCTGTCCCTGCACAGAGTCGTATACGGGAATTCGTGAGTAACCGCACCTGTTGAAGATTGCCACAGCCTCTTGGTAGCTTGCATCGGTAGGAATTCCTTGCACAAAGGAACGATGGCGGGTGATATCCCTTACCCGCAAGTCTGTAAATTCAAAGATTTTATACAGCATATCCTTTTCATCGTTTTCCAGAGTACCCTCTGCATTTCCCACGGCAATGAGAGTTTTAAGCTCTTCTTCCGTTACCAAGGGAGTGTCTGATTTCCAGATTTTGTCGATTAATGCACCAACTCCACGGGAAAGCCAAGAGAAGAGCCATACCACAGGAAACATCAGCCTTTGCAAAATCTGTAGTGGTAGGGCTGCCCTGCAAGATATGGACAGGGGATTCAAGGTGGCCATAGTTTTTGGCAGCACCTCACCAAACAAGATAATGATGACGGTCATTACTATCGTTGCAGCGCCTACACCCCCCTGTCCAAAGAAGGAGACAGCAAGGGCGGTGGCAGCAGAAGAGGCCAGGTTATTTACAAAGTTGTTTCCAATGAGAATGGTTGTCAAAAGACTGTCCATATCAGACTTCAGGGTAGCCACTCGGTGGGAACCGGCAACCTTGTCCTTAATCATCTGTCTCAGCTGCACCTTTGAAATGGACAACAAGGCTGTTTCAGAAGAAGAAAAAAAGGCGGATGAGGCCACCAAGACAACCAAAAGTACTAAGGTTAAAACACTTGTCATCTTGCCTCCCTTTCCACATAGATGGTCAAGATACGAGTTTCATCCGCTTCCTTTACAGTGAACCGTATTCCCTGCTCCCCATAGCTATCTCCAATTTCAGGAACCTTGTCCAGTTTTTCACTAAGGTAACCAGCCAAAGTCTCATAAAATTCAGAGTGAAGGGAACAGCCGAATTTTTCCGACACCTCAGACAAACGAATCCTACCATCCACCAGGGCCGCGCCCTTTGACAATTCCACCGTTTGAGGCCGCCGTGCCTTGTGGAATTCGTCCCCCACCGTGCCGAATATTTCCCTGGAAATATCCTCAGTGGTGAGAATCCCATCTGTTCCAGAATACTCATCGATTACCACTGCCAGACTCTGGCGATTTTCCCGCAGCATTTGCTGTACGGAAGACATCTTTTTTGTACCTACAATGTAGAGGGGGGGACGCATAATATCCTGAACAAAGAAACCGTCTGGCCTTCCCTCGTAGAACATCATGTCCTTTACATACAAAACACCGACAATATCATCAATGTTTTGCCTGTACACTGGGAAACGAGAAAGACGAGATCGCTGTGCCAGTTCGATAATAGCCTGGTAACTGGTGGACAGCTTAATGGCAACAATACTTGTTCTTGGCACCATAATATCCTTGGCTGCCAAGTCAGTAAAACGAAAAACCCGATGCATCATCTTCTTTTCGTTCTGTTCCAGAACACCTTCCTCCTCACCTACATCGATGAAATTCTTTATTTCATCTTCTGTAAAGGACACTGAGGAACCCTCTGACTTAATTCCCAAAAGCCTGGCAGCTCCACGGGAAATGCTAGAAAAGATAAAGACCAAGGGGCTAAAAAGCTTGACAAAAAAAGATATTAGGCCAGAAAAAAGGAAGGCAACAGGCTCTGGGTGACGGCTTCCAATGGTTTTTGGGGTAATTTCACCAAAAATCAACAACACTAAGGTTGCAACCAAGGTGGCAATACCAACACCCGATGGACCAAAAAGCTGAAGGGCCAGGGAGGTCAACAGTGAGGTGATAGCAATATTTACAATATTGTTTCCCACCAACACTGTATTCAAAAGCTGTTCCTTGCGGTCTAGCAAGCTACCTACCCGAATAGCCCCCCTGTCTTTTTTTGAGCGTAGAAAACGAATACGCAACCTATTGATTGACAAAAACGCACTTTCCGATGAAGAAAAAATCATGGAAAGAATAATCAGAATTACTATAGCTGTTAATAAACCCGCAACCCCCTCAGGAGCTAGAGCTGCCGAGGGAGGTTCCGTCGGGATGGAGTCTGAACCCACTATTCCATACCCTCCACTGAAATACCTGCATTCTCCTCACTCATGGTATATGCCTCAATGGTTGCACGAATAGCAGCTGCCATTTCGCTTTCCGGGGCACGCTCCAATGCAGTATTCAGGTAATGAATCATATTTTCAACATCACCAGTAAGGGAACAGAAATATGCCACCTGATACAACAATTCCTGCTGCTCTTCAGGGCTACAAAAACCTTCGTCAAGCGGAGCCAACATAGCCTCAATGGCAGCCGTGGCATTTCCCACATACAAGAATTCTGTCGCTTCAGAATAAGCATTCAGCATGGCATACTTGCCACGCTTTCCACTTTCATTGTTTGGATCCAATTCAGCTGCCATTCCATATAAATCGGAAAGAAGATAGGCAAAGGCAGGGTCGGTGGCTTCGTACAAGGCGTCGATGGCATTTAGTTTTTCTACACCAGCAGTGGACTCAACGGCCTTTACCAGGTCCTTTATCTTCCTTCCCTTCTCGGTGTTGGTGTCCAACACTGCCAGGAATTGTTCTGGAGTAGTAACAGTGGCATCATAGGAAACAACTCCATAAACATACCCCTGGGATGTGGCCAAAATCATGGCAGGCATGGCACCACCAGCTACAGAAAAGTTCACCGCAGTGGTAATATCCTTTTCTAGCTGTGGCATCAACTCTTCTGCCTTTTTCTTCTCTTCTTCGGTGGCATCCTCGGCTACCTGGACAGCCAAAAACCGTGATTCAGAAAAATCAAGGTGAACAAGAACATAATCCTTGCCAGCTGCCTTGATAAAAGATTCAGTGTCAAAAATAGAGGAACGCAGCTGGGTGCTTACACCATCAGTATCCTCGCTGCTAAAGAACAAGAACAAGTCCTTTCCTTCCTCAGAAGCCAGCTGCTGGCCTTCCTCATAATCGGAAATCCAGCCAGTTGGAGTGCTAGCACAACCAACAAGACTCACCAAAGCCACAAGTGCCGCCAAAGCAGCGACCGCACCAGAAAAAAATCTTTTCATTTCAAACTCCTAAAGGGGACTGCCGTTCAGGACAAGCCCCAACATTAAATATATAATTTTTAAAGGAAATAGGACACACCCGCAGCAAAAATATTCTGACAAGAGCTTGTTTTTTTACCAATTCCTCCCTGTCCAACAACATTTCCCATCAAGAAGGGTGTCCCCTTCATCATGTCTGGTCCCATAGTCCTTTCACTATGCCCCATTTTTCCCAAGACCCTACCATCGGGGCTTGTCAAACCTTCTATGGCGTAGGCAGAACCATTGGGATTGTCCGGTTCACAGGAGGCCACATTTCCATCAATGTCCACATACTGGGTAAACACCTGCCCCCTGCTGAACAAGTCCCGGGCCAATTCCTCTCCAATAACAACACGTCCTTCTCCATGAGAAATGGGCACCAAATGAGCGACATCCTCCAAAACAGAATCGTGGGCTGCCCAAGGAGACAGAGCGGAAACAACCCTAGTCCGACTAATGCGGGAAATATGGCGACCGATGTTGTTATATGTTAAAGTTGGCATACTTTCAACCGGCTCCATAATCTGACCATAGGGAACCAAGCCTGTTTTGATAAGAGCCTGGAATCCATTGCATATTCCTAAAACAAGTCCATCCCTCTTTTGCAGCAAGTCCATTACAGCATTGCTAATTCCCGGCTCTCGAATGACATTGGCAATAAACTTGCCAGAACCATCGGGCTCATCACCTGCAGAAAAACCGCCGGAAAAGGCTAAAATCTGGGAACCTGCAATTTCTGAAGAGAGCTCCTGCAAGGACTGGGCAAGGGCGGCAGGGCTGTTGTTTCTAAACACTACAACCTTGGTATCTCCGCCTGCCAACTGAAAGGCACGCATCATATCGTACTCACAGTTTGTTCCCGGAAAAACAGGCAAAAGAATTCGTGGTCTAGCCCTATTGAGGATGGTAATCCTATCCTTCTTTGGGGAAGGATTTTGACGCTCACCAACAAGACTCTCGTGGAGCTTCGTGGCAAAGGCAGGAAGTTCATCCTGCTGTATTCCAGAAACCGGTGGGAACACCTTGGACAGGGTTCCTTCCCAAGCCGCCTCCAGTTCTTCCAGTCCGAGGTTTACTGGACCGAATCCAGGAAACTCCACACTGATACTTGGAGAAACTGTAGTTTGTCCAAGCAGGTGAACAGTGCCGCCCTCAAAACCAGCAGCTATAAAGTCCTGTTCACTCATGGGTTCCTGAAGCTCCACAACAATGGAACCATAGGCAGGCACAAAGAGTCCTGCCGCCTCGCCAGGAACCTGACCACCACTTGCAGGCACAACCTGTGGCAATTTCCCCTTTATGGCGAGGCCAATTCTATTTCCAAAGGCCATCTTTGCAACAGCCTCTGCAATCCCGCCTGCACCAACAGGATAGGCTGCAGCAACCTTGTCTCCCAACCGGTACAAGGCGGCAGCGTTTTTATTAAAGACTGCAAAATCAGGGTCAAGGCTCTTGCCGTAGGGTACAGAAATCATATAAACATTGTGACCTGCTTTTGCAAAGCTTCCGCCCCGCACCCGCTGCTGGTTTTCTGTAGTCACGGCAAAGGAAACCAAGGTAGGTGGAACCTTTAAGTCTTGGAAAGAACCTGACATACTATCCTTTCCTCCAATGGCGGCCGTACCACAAACCTTTTGAGCCTCCAGGGCTCCTAGGAGAGCGGCAGCAGGCTTGCCCCAGGAAATTTCATCTACAGTCCTTTCAAAATACTCTTGGAATGTCAATCGGCAGGAAGCGGAGTCTCCACCCATGGCCGCAATCTTTGCCAAAGAGGACAAGACAGCCACCTGTCCACCGTGCCAAGGACTCCACTGGGCAACTCTAGGATCATATCCATAAGTCATAAGGCTTACTGTGCTTGTTTCCCCATTTAAAACCGGAATACGGGCAGCCATTCCGGCTTCTGGAGTAGACTGATATTGCCCGCCAAGGGGGAACAGCACGGTGGCAGCCCCAATGGACCCGTCAAATCTTTCAGAAAGCCCCCGCTGGCTACAGCAGGCAAGGTCTGCCATGAGATTTTTCCAAGCCTCTTCCACACCTTTAGCAATCAAGGCTCCAGCAGTTTTTATCAAGGAACCACTATGCTCCAAACCGCTGCCTCCACAGGAGCCACCAGCCTCAAAGGCCCTGGCAACAGAGACCAATGGCTCCGTCAAAGGAGATTTTTCTGCATCAGGGGATTCAATGGTAGCCTTTGTGGAACGCTTTGCCCCGGCTGTATCCAAGAAGTTTCTATCGATGTCCACAATGGTTTGTCCCCGCCATCGCATTACCAGGCGATTGGTATCGGTAACACGAGCGATAACAGCGGCATTCAAGTTTTCAGCGGCGGCGGCGGCCATAAGGGCAGGTACATCACTCTCCCGCACCACAAGGGCCATTCTCTCCTGGGACTCAGAAATTGCCAGTTCTGTGCCATTCAATCCCTCATACTTTTTGGGAACAGCGTCAAGGTTGATGTCCAAGCCAGGAGCCAATTCTCCTACGGCAACAGCAACGCCGCCGGCACCAAAGTCATTGCAGCGACGAATCATGCGACTGGTCTCAGGATTTCGGAAAAGCCGCTGAATCTTTCGCTCCTCCACGGCATTACCCTTTTGCACTTCGGCGGCGGCCTCCACTACAGATTCCTCCGTATGCACCTTTGATGAGCCAGTAGCACCACCAATACCGTCCCTACCGGTTCCACCACCTACCAGCACCACCACATCCCCACACTCCGGCTCTTCCCGTATCACCATGTCAGCAGGAGCCGCCGCAATTACAGCTCCCAGCTCCATTCGTTTTGCCTCAAAGCCGGGGTGGTAAATCTCTGCCACCTGGCCTGTAGCAAGACCGATTTGGTTGCCATAGGAGCTGAATCCAGCAGCAGCCTCCCGTGTAAGCTTCATCTGAGGCAACTTACCCTTTCGCGTTCGCTCCAGAGGAAGAGTGGGATCTGCGGAGCCAGTTACCCGCAGGGACTGGTACACCCAAGAACGCCCTGAAAGCGGGTCACGGATTGCACCGCCAATACAGGTGGCGGCTCCACCAAAGGGTTCGATTTCCGTGGGGTGGTTGTGGGTTTCGTTTTTGAACATCAAAAGCCAGCGCTCGGTCTTTGGCTCAGGATGGGTATAGTCCACGTCAATGTAGATGGAGCAGGCGTTGATTTCATCAGAAAGCTCAATGTCATCCAGCTTTCCATGCTTTTTTAGATATTTAGCCCCAATTACTGCCATATCCATAAGAGTGATGGGCTTGTCGCTCCTAATCACTCCGCAGCTCGTGACATCAGAATACATTTCCAGTCTCATGTCCTTGTACATATCCAAAGACTTCTGAAAACGCTGTGCAAAGGGACCTTCTTGGATTGTCACTGAATCAAGGATTGTATTGAAGGTAGTGTGCCGACAATGGTCGGACCAATAGGTGTCAAGCACACGGATTTCTGTTTCTGTGGGATTGCGTCCCTCCTTACCAAAATAAGACTGAAGAAAGACCAAATCCGCCATATCCATGGCAAGTCCCATAGACTGGTGGAGCCCTTCAAGGGCAACCGCATCCATGGAGACAAGATTTTCTATGACAGGAATATCCTTAGGCTCACCTACTGTCATTTCAAGGCTCTGCGGCATCTCTCCAGAGGCTACACGAGAGTCTACAGGGTTTATCAGATAGCCTTGAATCCTCTCCATATCAGAAAGGCTTACCGAACCTCGTAAAATCACCATTTTGGCACATCGAACTTGGGCAGGCTGGGAAGAAACCTCTTCCAAACCAGCCTGCAGCAAGGAAAGACATTGCTGGGCAGAATCGGCCCGTTGATCATACTGTCCGGGAAGATACTCCCAAACAATGACCTGCTCTCCATCCTGTAATTCTAACTGATTGAAAAAGAAGAAATCACTTTGTGGTTCACTGAAGATACGAGAGGCCGCAAGTTGTACAAGCTCCGGACCTACATGGTCAATATCATATCTATTCAAATATCGGACACTGTCAACACCAGCAATTCCCAGAAAACCAGTCAACTCACTGCGGATTCTCTCCGCCTCATTCTGAAAGCCACTCTTTCTTTCTACATAAATACGGAACATTTCACTATTGTAGGGGTAATATGGAAAAAATTCAACAGAAACAAAAGGGCAGATACCTCCAAAGTCGCCCTTTGAAGCTCCTGCCCTTATGCATTATATCTAGAGATTTTCCAGGTCGTCCCGGCAGGAAACCACCTTGCTAATCAACCCATAATCAGTAGCCTCTGCCGCAGAAAGCCAATAGTCCCGGTCAGTATCTCTTGCCACTACCTCCAGGGGCTTGCCCGTTTCCTGGGCAATGAGCTGATTAATCTTCGCCTTTGTCTTCTCCAGCTCCTGGGCATGAATCTCAATATCGGTGGCAACACCCTTC
Source organism: Spirochaetaceae bacterium (assembly GCA_017936345.1). GTDB lineage: Bacteria > Spirochaetota > Spirochaetia > Treponematales > Treponemataceae > Treponema_F. The sequence continues at coordinate 10,936 of JAGBFT010000077.1, read as the reverse complement.
ATTCCACTGAGAGGCTGGTGAATTAGATAGTGGCTGTTGGGCAGGCCAATCCTACGGGACTTGTCAGCAGCCAAAAGAATCAAGGCCCCCGCACTTGCCACCAATCCCATTCCTATGCAGTAGACAGGAGCCCTTACAAAACGAATCATATCAAAGATGGCGTATCCTGCATCCACATCACCACCGGGAGAATCAATATAGATACGAATTGGGCTGTCAGAGGCCGCCTCCATCACTAGAAGCTGTCGGACAATCTTTTCTGCCAGCGCCTTGTTCACCTCACCAGTCAAAAGAATTTGTCTTGTCTCAAAGAATTTTTTCTGCATGATATCCAAGGCTGATTCCGAATTCTTTTCGTCAGCGTCTTTTTCTGAATCCAAATAAATCATTTCCACTCCCAATGAAAGCCAGCAGACAAGCCGACCTTCCAAAATACTCCTAACTCAAGGCCTCATCTAAAAATCACCCTTTGTCGAGCAAAATTATTCAAGGCTTCCTTGTAAATAATACTAAAATCCTATCGATTTTTCAAGTTTCCTTACATTGTAAAAAAAATAAGGGTAATTTTATCAATAAAAATATTATTTTTTATTGTCAAATAAAATAAATAATTTTACAATGGACTCTGTATTTTTCACCACAATCTGTTTTAGGAGTTTGTTATGGAAACCAGGTACAAGATACCCACCACTTCGGTCTTATTCAATTATTTTATTTTTATCCTGCCGGTATTGTTTTTGCTGTTTGAACTACTCCTTACCCAGACTGTCACCAAAAGTCAGTCCTCAAGCTTTTTCTTGCATCCCCTGTTCATAGCCTACGTCCTCTTGTCCTTTCTGGTTCCCACACTTTTGTGTAGCTATGCCACCAAGAAAATCGGAGTCTACGATGGAAGTTCTGAAACGTGCAAGATGGCGAACAAGGCGGCCACTACCTTTACAAAGCTTTCCATCTATATGCCCATCGTCCTGTCTTTTGTCCCTGCCATTACCGCAGTCTTTGTCGAAGGCTGCAAGCCCGTTGTCATTCTCATGCAATCCTTTGGTTCGTGCTCGCTCATTGCCCTGGCAGCCTACATAAAATTCCTGCAAAACTTTGAGCATTCCTTGAACCAAATTCCCCTCACCAACGAAGACACATCCATGCCCCTGGTCTTAAGAGCCTCCCTGGTAGGATTCTTTACCTTGGCCGGTACAGTCCTCGTAATCTGGGCACCCCTGGTAAATTTCAACACTGATGCTGGAATTCAGTTCAGCCTCCACAAGACAGTCCCCCTCGGAATTGTCTGTATGTTTTTTGGACTCTGGGACTTTTACCTTCTCATGCGGGCTGTGGCCCGGCGAGTTTCTGCCATTGGGTATGCAATAAACCAGGTTTCACAGGCCAACTTTGACAAGGGACAGGTTCTTGTTCAGTCCAGGGATGAGTTTGGTCTGCTTGCCAACGACATCAACAACTTTGTTACCAAGGATACAGAGGTCATCAAATTGATTCGTAATGGTGTCAATTCCTGCAATGATTCCATGAACCTGCTGGTAGACAAATTCGACATTTCCAATGGGGCTGTAGACACCGTACTGCAGTCAATTTCCGAGGTTAAGAACGAAATGGTGGAGCAGGCTGCGGGTATTGAAGAGACCCAGGCTTCCGTCAACCAGATTGCAAGTCTCATCAATAACCAGAATACAGGAATCCAATCCCTTGCAGCCAGCGTGACCCAAGCCTCTGCTGCCATTGAGCAGATGGTGGCAAACATCCATTCTGTATCTGAAATTTTGAAGAAGAATACCCAAACCGTATTGCAGCTGGGAAACGCTGCCAGCGAAGGACAGAAAACTGTAGAGTCAGCGGTTGCTTCCTCCCGACAAATATATCAGGAATCAGAGGGCCTGATGGAAGCCAGTGAAATCATCAAGCACATTGCGGAGCAGACAAATATGCTGGCTATGAATGCTGCAATTGAAGCCGCCCATGCCGGAGATGCAGGAAAGGGATTTGCTGTTGTTGCAGATGAAATCAGAAAACTTGCGGAAGACTCCAGTTCCCAAAGCCTTACCATTACCAACAGGCTGAAGGAATTGGGAAATTCCATCAATGCCGTTTCTGAAAATACCCAACAGGTGGAGCAGCACTTCTCCACCATATTCGACTTTGCCCAATCAGTGCAAAGTCAGGAAGAGGTCATTATGAGGGCTATGGAAGAGCAGACTTCCGGCAGCGGACAGGTGCTTGAAGCCATGCGCTCGATTCACGGCATAACCTTCAATGTAAGCGACAGTTCCACCGCTGTTTTGCAGGGCAGCAAGGAAATTGAGAGGGAAATGTACAAATTGGTGGAAATTACCACTCAAATCACCAACTACGTAAACAAGATGACCAGTGGAGCCACCGATGTTACGAACACCCTTGAGGTCAGCAACGTGGAATTAACCCGCAACCGGGAAGTTTTGAAGCAAATGGCCGACACCATGTCTCAATTCAATATATAGCCAGCTTATATAGTCATCTTGGAGGCTGTTCTGGAAGCCATTTGCTCGAGGAACAGCCTTTTCCTATAATTGGGGCTTGCTTCACTTTTCTCTTGTTCTTGAGATTCTTTACGATTTTCTGATATACTAAGCCATACTATACATGGAGTTTCTTATGACAAAATACATCTTTATCACTGGTGGGGTTGTTTCATCTTTGGGAAAGGGAATTGCAGCTGCATCCTTGGGGCTTTTGTTAAAGAGCCGTGGATTTAAGGTTGTCAACCAGAAATTTGACCCATACTTGAACATAGACCCTGGAACCATGAATCCCTACCAGCATGGAGAGGTTTTTGTTACAGACGACGGTGCCGAAACAGACCTGGACCTGGGACACTACGAAAGGTTTACCGACGTAAACCTTTCCCAAAGCAGCAATACTACAGCAGGCAGGGTCTACCTTTCCATCCTGAACAAGGAGCGGGAGGGAGGATTTAACGGCGGTACCGTTCAGGTTATTCCCAACGTAACAGATGAAATCCGCCGCAGGATGATGCTGGCAGCGGAGGAGACCGGTGCCGATGTCATTATCACCGAAATTGGCGGAACCGTGGGAGACATTGAATCACTGCCCTTCATTGAAGCCATTCGGCAAATAAAATATGAGGTGGGAGTGGAAAACTGTGCCTACATCCACCTGACACTCCTCCCCTACATGAAAAAGGCTCAGGAGCTAAAATCAAAGCCCACCCAGCATTCTGTACAGGACTTGCAGGGCTTGGGCATCCAGCCAGATATCATCATGTTGAGAAGTGAGATTCCCATTGATGCAGGAACAAGAGAAAAACTTGCCTTGTTCTGCAATGTTTCTGCAGACTGCATTATTCAAAATCTAAATGCCAACTCAATTTATGAGGTTCCCCTCATGATGGAGGAAGAAGGCTTGGGAACCGTCGTTTGCCGAGTACTTGGTCTGGAGGACAAGCCCCCCCAGCTACAGGATTGGACAGCCATGGTTGACAGGTTCTATCATCCTTCAAAGACTATCCGCATTGCCTTGGTGGGTAAATACATTGAGCTCCATGATGCCTATCTTTCTGTAGTGGAGTCCTTGATTCATGGTGGAATTGCCGCTAACGTAGCGGTGGATATCGATTGGGTTGATGCAGAAGAATGCAGAAATCCAGAAACCACTGCCCAGCGACTAAAAGATGCCCATGGCATTATTGTTCCCGGCGGATTCGGTGTGCGGGGCATTGAGGGAATGATTCAAGCCGCCCAGTATGCCAGAACCCACCAAGTACCCTACCTTGGAATTTGCCTTGGGATGCAGATTCAAGTGATTGAGTTTGCCAGGAATGTACTGGGTATGACCGGGGCTAACTCCAGCGAAATGGACAGGGATACAGCCTACCCTGTCATTGACCTCATGCCAGACCAAAACGGAGTTATTTTAGGCGGCACCCTACGGCTAGGTAAGTACGAGTGCAGTCTTACCAAGGGAAGCCTGGCAGAAGTCGCCTACGGCTCACAAAACATTTGGGAGCGTCATCGCCACCGCTATGAATTCAACAACAAGTACCGAAAGGATTTTGAAAAGAGCAGTCTCCATCTCACTGGTATCAACCCGGAGAGAAACCTGGTGGAAATTGTAGAGTTGGAAGGACACCCATGGATGTTGGGGGCACAGTTCCATCCTGAATTCAAATCACGGCCAAACCGAGCGCATCCCTTGTTTAGGGAATTTATTGCAGCTTCTGTAAAAAGCTCCAATAAGTAAGAGGAATTACTATGGCATGGCAGAAGCTTGTTGTTATAAATTTTGACAATCAACATGCCCACAAAATCGCCATAGCACTTCGTCTGCTAGGCTATCACTCAGAAATTCTTTCTCCAAACACATCCATGGATTCCTTGAAGGGTGCCGCAGGAATTATCCTTTCCGACGGGATACCTTCAATACATGAAGAACCACAGCCTGTCTTCAACCAAGAAATTTTTTCCATGGACGTTCCTGTTTTGGGAATTGGTTATGGACATCAGCTCCTTGCCCAATTCTACGGAGGAAAGGTAGGAAAGGCTCTCATCGGAGAGTTGGGCACTACCCAGTTAACCCAAAACCTGTCCTCCTATAGCCCCCTTTTTCTTAACGTGGAAGAAAAAATACAGGTTGCCGTAAACCACCGGGACGAGGTTTTGGAGCTACCCCCCAGCTTTGAAATGGTAGCCTGCACCAAGGTTTGTCGCCATGCCGCCATTCAAGACTTAAATCAAGGTCGATTCGGCTTTCAGTTCAATATCGAGTCAAAAGAAACCAGTTGTGGAAATACCATTTTACAGAATTTTGCCCATTTTTGTGGTATGGAACAGAACTGGGATCAAGATATTGTGATGGAATTAATGTTGGCAAAAATCCGCTTTACCGCCAGGGACAAAAAGGTATTGATTTTCCTTTCTGGAGGCGTAGATTCCAATGTTGCCTACACCCTTCTAAACAAGGCTCTTGGACAGAATCGGGTTTTAGGCATTCACATTGACAATGGATTTATGCGAAAAAATGAAAGCAAACATATTGCGCATCGATATTGGAAATTTGGATTCAAGAACTTTGTGGTGGTCAATGCCTCGGAAAGTTTTTTGAAGGTTATTGGGAGAGAGACCGACCCACAACGAAAACGCGCATTAGAAGCGGCGTACTTTCATCACGTTTGCAACAAAATGATGGGAAAATTAAATCTGAAGGAAGATGAGTGGTTGGTGGCATTGAATACCCTGTATTCCGATAATACAGCCTACGACAATACAAGAAGCATCCATTCTGTAATTCCACAAAACACTTCGTCTGAAGGAGTTCAGGCTCTTATCAACAAGAAAGCTATTATTGAACCTCTGAAGGAATTGTACAAGGATGAGGTGAGGCTTTTGGGGAGGTTTGCCGGCTTACGAGATGAAATGATTTGCCGTCACTCCTTTCCAGAGCCAGGTCTTTCCATCAATGTTCTTTGCAGCAATGGAGAGCTTTCCCATGAGGATGAACAAAAATTAGCCCAAACACAAATTCAGGTGATAAATGCCATCAGTAAAGAAGGAAGCCAGTCCATTACGGCTACAGTTCTTCCAGTAAAGGCTGTGAGAATAAAAGATGGAGCACGAAAATATGACTTTCCAGTAGTTCTTGCCTTTGATGCCTCCGGCCCCAGAAATTGGCTCACTATTTTACAGGGAGAAAACTATCAGGAAGATGATGAATCTACAGAGTTGCCAGAGGAAAAACAAAGGCTACAATGGTATCACATTCCCCGCTGGCGTGTTTTGGATAGGATTTCCAGCTTTATTACAGATTCCGTGGAGCAGGTAAGCAGGGTTGTGGTCCAGTTATACCAGAGAGAAGGTACCGATTTACGACTGCAGGAAGGCTATTGCGATAAATTCCGCCTGGACCAAACTCGGGAGGTTGACAAAATAGTTTTGGAGGAATTAAAGCGCTTTGGTTGGTATGAAGAGGTTTTCCAACATTTTACAATCAACCTCCCCTATGCCACAGACCCACAACATTGCAGCATTGTATTACGACCAGTAGATTCTGAAGATGTAGTTACCGCTCGTTTTGTCCATTTAAACCATGAGGTTTTGTCTGCTATCATGGAACGCTTGGTGGAACTCCCCTTTGTAGACGCAGTTTACTACGATGTAACAAACAAGCCACCTGCCGCCTTCTGCTGGGAGTGAGGTTGTAAATGCCCACCGCAGAGGGCGGGCGTTTACAACAACAGGCCTTGTTAAATATGCTGGGTAAGCCAGGGCAGGGCTTTTTCAAATTTAACCCCGTACCAGTGTTCCTTGTCGTCCAAGGTTGCCTTCATGGACTCAACAACCATGTCTGCGCCGAGGGAGGCTGCATCCAACAGGGATTTGCCACGGCACAGAGCACCAGCCACTGTCGAGGCAAACACATCCCCTGTTCCATGCATCTGAGCCTTCAAGGGCTCACGGAAATAGTAGCCAATGCTCTTGCCATCAAAACAGGCACAGCCCAGCTGATTGTGGGCATAACTTACACCAGTAAGAATTACATTCTTCGCTCCCAATCCCATAAGTCGCTCCAGTAATCCCACAATATAGGTTTCATCATAATCCTCATCAAAACGATTATCTCCGCGGTATTCTTCCTGCAACAAAAAGGCCGCTTCTGTCAAATTAGGCATAATTACGTCTGCCCCCTTACAGAGTTTTACCATCTCAAGGGGAAAATCTGCATCAAAACCGGTGTAGAGCTTGCCGTGGTCTGCCATTACAGGGTCAACAATCCGTAAAGCACCAGGATTTGCAGTTTCTTCCATAATCTTGAGGATTAGGGGAATCTGAGCCTTGCTCACATAACCAGTGTAGAAGGCATCGAACTTAATTCCCTCCTTTTTCCAATGGGCTAAAATGGAATCCATATCATCAGTTAGGTCATGGAAGGTATAACCAGAAAAACCGGCCGTGTGGGTTGAAAGAATAGAGCTTGGTAGAACGGCAGTTTCAATTCCACAGGCAGAAATAATTGGCAAGGCTACTGTGAGGGAACACTGTCCCACACAAGAAATATCTTGAATAGTTAAAAGTCGTTTGTCCATAATTTACTCCTAAAACAGGTCTTTTCAAAACCCACGATATATAAAATCTGGTATGATGTATATATTCATTTTTATTAATTTTCAATATAATCAGATTGTGATTACCATTGACTTTTCCCAACGAGGAAGCTGTAGTTTAACAGACTTTTTATATTTCCAGTTAAAGGCAAGGATTTTAGACGGAAATTTGACTCCAAACCAAAAACTCCCTTCCAAGCGGAGTTTAGCTTCTCACCTGGGAGTTAGTGTTATTACCGTACAAAATGCCTACGAACAACTTATTGACGAAGGATATGTGTATTCAGCAGAAAAACGAGGATACTTTGTTACCGAACTAGAAGCCCTTTCGTCCTCAGATTCTGGTCACTCACAAATGGACCGGAGGAAAACAACTGCTTTTCAAAGTGAACAAGTTTTTTTGGAGGAAGGGGATTTGTCCAACAAAACAGAGGGCTCAATAAGGACAGGCAAACCAAAGGAAAATCTTGAAGAGGCATGTTTAAAAACAATTATAAATCTTCAGGACAATCACATTCACCACGAACTGTTTCCCTTTTCCCTATGGTCTCGCCTCATGCGAAAGGTCCTGCAGGATTCAAAGGAGAGGATTCTCTCTCCCCTGCCCCCCCAGGGTCTGTGGGAATTAAGACAGGCCATAGCTTCCTACTTGAAAACCTTCAGGAACATGGTCGTAGACCCGGAACAGATAATAATCGGGGCGGGAACGGAATATTTATATTCCCTGGCATTGCAGCTTTTAGGGAAAAATTTGCGGTACGGGGTGGAAAATCCCGGATATCTAAAGCCCTCCCGAATAATGGGTGCATTGCAGGTACAGTGGTGTCCCCTAGCCATGGACGGTGCGGGAATTACTCCCCAGGAGTTGGAGGAAAAAGGAATAAATGTGGTGCTGGTTTCCCCCGCCCACCATTTTCCCACCGGAATCATCATGCCCATAAGACGGAGACAAGAACTTTTAGTCTGGGCAAGGTCTGGCTCCCGCTATATCATTGAGGATGACTATGACAGCGAGTTCCGCTTTACAGGCCGCCCCCTGGAAACCCTGTTTTCCCTTGATGCCTCCAGTGGCAAGGGTCAGCAAGACCACGTCATCTACCTGAACACCTTCACAAAAACCCTTACCCCATCCCTGCGAATTAGCTATATGGTTCTGCCAGAAAGCCTTGTAAAAACCTTTCATCAAAATCTGGGCTTTTATTCCTGTACTGTCTCCAGTATTGAACAGTTGACCCTTGCCCGCTTTATCCACGAAGGACATTACGAAAAACACCTTGCCCGCAAAAAAAACCATTACCGAAACCTGCGGGACAACCTGCTGTTTTATCTGAACAAAAGCTCCTTAGCTTCCAGAATTTCCATCAGCGGCAAGGACACGGGGCTTCATTTTTTGATGGAAGTAAACACTTCTGCCAGCTCCCCTCAACTACAAATTATGCTGAAGAAGACCGGTATTCAGGTGACCTTCCTAAATCAATACTTTCACGAAATCCCAAAAGAAAGAGGTCTACCTGTTTTGGTGATAAATTACTCCGCCCTCAAAAAAGAACAGATTCCCGTGCTGGTAAAGCTTTTGGAAGGGGTAGTAAATCAATAGGAAATTTGTCCCGCCGGTTTATTGCAAGACGCAAGCAGGAGGAAGCTGTCATTCCACCCTTGAGAATACCTCTTATCTAAGATACAATGAAGACGGAGGAAGAGATGACAGTATGTATCTTACGGGGAAGCCCCCGAAAAAATGGCAATACTAATAGCCTGATGGTTCCCTTTGTGAAAGAATTGGAGGAAGCAGGCTGCATCTGCCACGACTTTGATTTACACACAATGAAACTTGACCCCTGTGTGGGCTGTTGCTGTTGCCAAAAGGACTGGGAACATTTTAATTGTTCCCGCAAGGACGACCTGCAGCCAGTTTTTGACGCAATCCTTGGAAGCGACCTAATTGTGTTGGCAACCCCCATCTACAGCTGGTTCTGCACCACCCCAATGAAAACAACCCTGGACCGCCTGGTTTACGGTATGAATAAAATCTACAGCACCAATCCCGGCCCTCGCCTTTGGGAAGGAAAGTCGGTGGCAATGGTGATTACCTGCGGCTACAAGCCGGAGAAGGGGGCGGATCTCTTTGAGGAGGCCATGGTCCGCTACTGCAAGCACTCCCGCCTCATCTACAAGGGAATGCTGGCGGAACGGCACCTGGGCTACCACACGGAATTCATGGACGAGGAAAAGGTCCAGCATGCCAGGGACTTTGCCCAAAAGCTACTGGAGCCGCTCCAGGAATAGCTTGCCGGCAAGGAGCTTCCTTGAAAGCAGTGCAGGAGGCTCCGCATGTAAAGTTCCCACGCATCCTACCGCAGCAGCAGGTCCAGCAGCCTGCCGTAGAGGCCACGGTTGTAGGGCTGGTAGCGCACCGGCAGGTCAATCCAGGTCTTCTTGTCCACCATGCTCTTGGTGTGGCTGAATGCCTCGAAGCCTGCCTTGCCGTGGTAGTCGCCCATGCCGCTCTCCCCCACCCCGCCAAAGGCCATCTCGCTGGTGGCCAGGTGGATGACGGTGTCGTTGACGCAGCCGCCGCCATAGGAAATCCTGCTGGTGACGGCATTGATGGCGGAACGGTTCTCCGAGAAGAGGTAGAGAGCCAGGGGCTTGGGCAAGCCCTGCAATCTGGCAATCACCTCCTCCAGGCCTTCGTAGCTGAGGATGGGCATGATGGGGCCGAAAATCTCCTCCTGCATCACCCCGTCCTCCCAGGAAACACTGTCCATCACCGTGGGCTCTATCCGGCAGGTGGCGGCATCAGAGCGGCCCCCCACCACCACCTTGTCCGGCTGGATGAGGGACAGGAGGCGGCGGAAGTGCTTCTCGTTGACAATCTTGCCGTAGTCGGGATTCTCCAGAGGATTCTCACCGTACTGCCGGCCGATTTCCTCCTTCACCGCCTCCACAAACTGGTCCTTCACGCTGGCATGGCAGAGGATAAAGTCCGGCGCCACACAGGTCTGGCCGCAGTTCAGGTACTTGCCGAATACAATGCGCCGCGCCGCCAGCCTGATTTTTGCCGTCTCGTCCACAATGCAGGGACTCTTGCCACCCAGCTCCAGCACGGCGGGGGTCAGGTTTTCTGCGGCGGAACGCAGCACCTCCCGTCCCACCGCCTGGCTGCCGGTAAAGAAAATCAGGTCGAATTTCTGCTTCAGCAGGGCGGCGTTCTCCTGCCGTCCCCCCGTGACCACCGCCACCAGCTCCGGCGGGAAGGTTTCTGCCACCAGCCTGGCGATGACAGCGCTGGTGGCCGGAGAATAGGCGCTGGGCTTCAGCACCACCGTGTTTCCCGCCGCCAGAGCGTTTGCCAGAGGCTCCACCGCCAGCAGGAAGGGATAGTTCCAGGGGCTCATCACCAGCACGGTTCCATAGGGCACCGGCTTCTGGTAGCTGCGGGAGGCGAACTGGGCCAGGGGTGTCCTCACGGTCTTCTCGGCGGCGAATTTTTTGACGTGGCGAATCATGTAGGAAATCTCGGTGAGGCTCAGCCCCACCTCGCACATGAAGCCCTCGTAGTCGCTTTTTCCCAAGTCGGCAGTGAGGGCGGCAAGAATCTCATCCCTGCGACTCTGGACGGCGGCATACAGCCTTTTCAGCATGGCGATGCGGAAGGCCACCGGCAGGGTAGCACCCATCTGAAAGTAAGCACGCTGGCTCGCCAGCACCTGTTGTATTTCTCCTGGATTCATCAGTCCCTCCTTGTACAGCCTTGCCATACAACAATCTCCCAACAAGCTTTCCGTTGACTCTCTTCATTCAAAAGTATACCAGATTTTCTTTTATGGT
>JAGBFT010000076.1 GCA_017936345.1 Spirochaetaceae bacterium | reverse complement strand
TCATCATCATCATCGTCATCATCGTCCGGAATGATGTTTTCGTCATCGTCGATGTAATCTTCATCATCGTCAAAGCTATTGGCATTTGATGCGTGTTTTGCATCCCTCATCAATCCCAAAGGCTCTAGCTTTGACAGTAGAATTGCCTCCACCTCCTTGGGAGTCATATCCAATGCAAAAGAAATTTCATCCTCAAGAAGTTTTTTTGCTGAATCGTATAACTTTCGTTCAAGAATAGGAAGTTCTTTTACCTTGCTTCGATGATAAAGACATCGAACAATGGTTGCAATGTCTAAAACACTACCTTTTTTCAGTAGGTCTAGATTCATTTGATACCGCAATTTCCAGTCAGATGTAATGGGCTCTACTTCCTCTGACATCATGTCTATGGCTTTTTGGGCTTCTTCTGCAGAAACAATGGCACGAATACCCAACTCATCTACCTTGTCTACAGGCACCATCACTACCATATCCGAAACAGCAAGATAGATGACATAATATGTCAACATCTGTTCCTTGAACTTTTTCTTGGTAATGTCAGTGATTTTACCTACACCCTGGCTAGGATATACAACCTTCTGGTTAATCTGAAACTTATACTCAGGACTGCTCATATAACAGTATTGTACCACAAAATCAAGAAATGGTCAAAGAATGGAAGCCTTACATTTGGGTGGCAAAGGTCTTGCAACCACCCTGTACAATACGGGCGTCAAAGTCCAGTCCACGGTAAATTTCTCCATCCAGCTGAATTGGGGCTGGGGTAGTTATTTTTACACTGGTACAGGTTATGTGAGTTGCATAGGGCTTTCCCATGTGCTTGCCCTTGACAACCTCTGGCATAATGGCAAGGGTGGGTATTTTTTTAGGTTTACAAAGAATCATCAAGTCCATCACTCCGTCGTTGTTTTTGGCCACGGGACAAATTTTGATTCCTCCCCCTATCTGCACTCCATTGCAAACCCCTGCCATCACACACTCATAGGTCTTTGTTTCTCCATCTATCTCTACCTCTATTTTGTATGGGTCAAACTTAAGCAGGCAGTGGGCTAAGGAAGTGATGTACGAGATGGAATTTTTCTTGTTGGCAGTATGCTCCAGCACCACTACATCAAGACCTGTTCCCCCTACGTTGAGACAACGTGCCTTGCCCACTTGAATATAATCTGTTTCCGCTTGAATTCCTGCCACAATGGGAGCAAGGGCCTCTTCTGGAACAACGCTGATTCCTGTTCCCGCCGCATAATCGTTTCCCCGCCCGGAAGGAATAAAGCCAAGGCGACTCTTGGTAAAGTCCATTCCATTCAGCACTTCGTGAAAGGTTCCATCTCCTCCCACTGCCACAATGGTGGAAGCCCCCTGACGGCATAGTTCACGGGCCAAATACTGGCCATGTCCCTGTTCTTGGGTAAAGTGCAGATTGTACGGAATGTTTCTTCCGTCCAGGTATTTTTTAATTCGTTGTACATTTTCTTTACCCATGTTTTTACCACTGAGGGGATTTACAATGATTTCCATGGACACTCCAGCTTCTGTAAAATTACAAGGTCAGTATGGAATAAAAGAACAATCTGTTCAAGAGAAAGTTTTTTACTTGGTAAAAAAACTGCTATTTCTAAATAATGTACATAATCACAAATAGCTGAATTTAAAGAAAATCTCTTGTCTTGACAGAGACATCATTCAAAATTATTATAGAAACATTATGACAGCCAATGAATTACGCACCAAATATATCGAATTTTTCAAGACGAAAAATCATGCCGAGATTTCTGGTAAGTCCTTGATTCCAGAAAATGACCCTTCAGTTTTGTTTACCACAGCGGGAATGCATCCACTGGTTCCCTACTTGATGGGAGAGCCACATCCTGCTGGAACACGCTTGGTGGATTATCAAAAGTGTATCCGTACTGGTGATATTGACGAGGTGGGAGACGCCAGCCACCTTACTTGTTTTGAAATGTTGGGCAACTGGTCTTTGGGAGATTATTTCAAGAAAGATTCCATAGCTTATAGCTATGAATTCCTTACTTCCAAGGACTGGCTTGCATTGGATCCAGCCCTCCTTTCTGTAACTGTTTTTGCAGGAGATGAAAATGCTCCCCGTGACGAGGAGTCTGCCTCTTATTGGAAGGAGGTTGGTATGCCGGAAGACAGGATTGCCTTCTTGCCGGCTGGAGACAACTGGTGGGCGGCCGGTCCCACTGGTCCTTGTGGTCCTGACACTGAAATTTTTTACTGGGTAGGGGAAGGTCTTCCCGGTCCTGGCTCCAACAAGGGTACGGATAGCGAAAACTGGATGGAAATCTGGAACAACGTATTTATGGAATATAATCGTATCGACGAAAACACCTTGGTAAAGTTGCCCAAGCAAAACGTAGATACTGGTATGGGGCTGGAGCGAACCACCACCGTTTTGGCCGGTAAAACAAGTGTATACCAAACTGAGATTTTCCAGCCCATCATTCATGGAGTGGAAAAGCTTTCCGGTTATAGCTATGGCACCACCGAAGAGCAGGACCGCAGCGTCCGTGTTATTGCTGACCATCTCCGCGCCTCTGTATTCATCCTTGGTGATCCCAAGGGTGTTGTCCCCTCCAATGTAGGAGCAGGTTATGTTCTTCGTCGTCTCATCCGCCGAATGGTTCGTCACGGAAAGAAACTCGGTATTCAGAATGCCTTCTTGCCGGGCTTGGCTCAGCTTGTTATAGATAATTTCAAGGGACCCTATCCTGAGCTGATTGAAAATGCCGAAAAGATTCTCAGTGAGTTACAGGCAGAAGAAAAGAAGTTTGGCGAAACCCTGAGAAAGGGTGAGGCAGAGTTTGAGAAGTTGTTGCCTAACTTAATGAAAAATCCTAAGAAGGAAATTCCTGGACGTGTTGCCTTCCGTCTTTATGATACCTTTGGGTTCCCCATCGAGCTGACAGAGGAGTTGGCGGCTGAAAACGGATTTACTGTGGATAAAGAAGGTTTTAAAGAGGCTGAAAAAAAGCATCAGGAGCTTTCTCGTACCCAAAGTGCTGGTGCCTTTAAGGGTGGTTTGGCTGAGCAGTCGGAAATTACTACAAGGTATCACACTGCAACCCATCTTTTACACAAGGCTCTTAAGATTGTTCTTGGGGAGCACGTTGCACAAAAGGGGTCTAATATTACCTCTGACCGCATGAGATTTGACTTTTCTCATCCGGCTCCCATGACAAAGGAAGAGGTGCAGAGGGTGGAGGAAATTGTAAATCAGCAGATTCAGCGGGATTTAGAGGTTTCTATGGAAATTATGGATTTGGAAGAGGCCAAGAGTTCTGGTGCCACCGCCTTGTTCGGAGAAAAATATGAGGACAGGGTAAAGGTGTACACCATTGGGGATTTCTCTAAGGAGGTTTGTGGTGGTCCCCACGTAGAACACACTGGTCTTATTGGTACCTTTAGGATTCAAAAGGAACAGTCCTCTTCTGCTGGTGTCCGCCGAATCCGAGCAGTAATTTCTTAAAGGCAGTTTTTAGTGTAACGTTCCCTAAAGTCTGCTGTTTTTACTGTAGATTATATTGCGATGATTAGAATTTTTAAGTTTATTTTAAATTTTAATTACCCCATGGAGGAGTTTTAATGAAACGTATTACGCTCTGTAGTGTACTTCTTCTTGTTTGCACTGCGATGGCTTTTGCCCAGGCCGATCTTCAGCCCTTGGCAAACATCAAATTGCATAAGTCCGAGTCAATCACTCTCAAGCAACTGAAGAATCGTGTGGAATCCTATAAGTTGCAAACTGGTATGACTTCCTTTACCGTGGAGCAGAAAAAAGAAATCCTTGATGCAATGATAGATGAGATTCTTGCTGTTCAAGCTGCACAAAAGGCTGGAATTTCTCTTACTGATTCTGAAGTAAATGAGTACTTTCTGAGCAACATGGCACAGCAGATTGGACAGCAGCTTACAGAGACCCAGCTTGCCCAATTAATTAAACAGCAGACAGGAATGTCTTTGGATCAATACATTAAGACACAAGTTGGCATGACTTTAAGCGAGTACAAACAATATATAAAAAATCAACTTTTGGTGAGTCGTTTTATTCTTTCCCAAAAACAGGACGAACTGGCCTCCGTTGTTCCCACAGACGCTGATATTCGTGCTTTTTATGAGATGAACAAGGCATCTTTCGTTCAAAATGATATTCTTAAGCTCTTCCTTGTTCTGGTTCCAAAGGGAAAGGATGAAAAAGCCGCTCAAAAAAAGATAACTTCAATTTATGAGGATATTAAGAGCAAGAAAACAACTCCAGACAAGCTGAAGGTAGTCCAAAAAAATGACTCAAGTTACCAAGCCGGGGATTTGTATGTTAGCAAGAGTACCCAGGCAGCCCAACAGCTGGGCATTAGCTATGAGGGATTGATGGAATTGTTTACAAAGGACGTTGAATACATTTCCGAGATTACTTCTACGGATGTTGATTTCCAGTTTTATATTATTCGAAATAAATATGGCGCAAAGATGTTGGGTTTGAGCGATGTTGTACAACCTGATTCCACCATGACAATTTACGAGTATATTCGTCAAAACTTGACCATGCAGCAGCAAAATCAGTTTATGGCTGAAGCTGCTCAGGGATTAACGCAGGAATTGCGCACCCCTGGAAATTTCCAAATGCTAAAAACTGGTTCTGCGTTGGATAAATTATTGGAAGGTTGGTAAAACAAGGTGGCACGGAGAAAGGGGAGAATTTTAGCATTCCAGGCATTATTTTCTTGGGATATGGGCAATGGGGATGTCAACTCTTTGATGGAGTTTCCTTGGGCACATTCTTCTGTACAGGAGGACGTTGTGTCTGGGGATTCTTCTCCAAAGATAAATGAAAGTGAATCCTTTGCCCGGTTGCTGGTGGCCGGTACCATTGAGCATGTGTCAGAAATTGATGAGTTGATTAAAAAACATCTGGATTCTTGGGACTTCAACAGGATAAACAAGGTGGACCTTGCAATTTTGAGAGTCAGTGTGTATCCGCTGTTGTATCAAAAGGATTTGCATCCATCTATCGTCATAAATGAGGCAGTGGATATTTCAAAGGAGTTTGGCTCGGATGATTCCTTTGAGTTTGTAAATGCTGTCCTTGACAATATAAGAAAGGATCTCGGAGGAAAGTAAATGGTAAAGAAGGGAGGTTGTTTGCTTGCTTGTTGTATAATTTTCCTTCTTTTCTCCTGTAACTTAAAGAAGGAGGGGCTGTCGTTTAATGCACTCTTGGAGTTGGCGGATACTCATATCACCACAGGGGATGCTTCTTCTGCTGTCAAGGTGCTCAAGTCCGCTCGGGATTCAGCCCAAAGTCCCCTTCAATACATTGGTGTATACAATCGGCAAGTTAAAGTTGGAAATACAAAAGAAGCGGAAAAAACCCTTAAAAGCGGCATAAGAAAGCATCCGGAAAATCTTGACTTAAAGGCTGTCTACAGCTGGTTTTTGTATGAAAACAATACCTTGTCACAGGCAATATCTCAAGCAGAAAAATTACAAGGTACAAGGTACGCCTCCATTCTGGCCCAGTTTCAATTGGAAGGAGCTATGGAAAAGGGTGAGGTAAATTATTTGTCTCCTGACTATGCCTCTGTGTACGCAGCAGCCTATCTTTCCACAAAGAACGATGCATGGCTTCAAAATGCAGCGGTGGTTTGTGCTGCAACTGGAGATTTTCAGCGGGCTCTTGAGTATGGAACAATAGCAGAGCTTTCTGATCCCTTGTTTTGGGCCTATGCAGCCTATGACGGAAAAAAATATAATGAAGCCTTGGATTATTTGGCCATGCTTGGTACAAGCCGTTCTGCTGAATCCCTGTTGCTTGCCTCTGACATCCATACTATCCTAGGAGATGTGGACAGGGGACGTCGTGTAAGGGAGGCCTTAATCGACCTTGGGGCTACAGAGTTACCGCCCCAGCTATATTTGAATGGAGCCAAGGATGCCCGTAAAACCAATGATTTAACACAGGAGGCTGTGGCCTTGAACCGTCTTTTGGAATTGTATCCAGATAATGAAGAGGGATTGGGTGCCCTAATGGAGATGGCCTTACGGGTTCAAAAGATTCCAGAAGAAAACTATCTTGCCAAGGCTTTGCGGGAAACTGAGTTGCGGTCTGCAGGAATGATTGCCTACGATATGTTGCCTAAAACTACTCCGGAGCAGGTGTTTGAGCTAATGGAGGCTTCTCATCAACGGACTAATTCTGCCTCTATTGCAGCCCTCGCCTACACCTACCGTATTGACCCCCAGATAAATCCCTCCATAACAAAGGAAGAAAAAGAGGCGCAGCTATGGTTGCTGCTGGAAGCTTATAGCGGTGGAACTGCTGAAGGTAGTGAAAAACTTGTGGAAGCCTTGGTTCCAGCTTTAATTTCCTTGGATTATCCAGAAGAGGCTCGTCGTGTTTTTGATGAATCCCTTATGAGTCGTTTTGGTACTGCAGATTACAATGAGTTGATGGATGATTTTTCTGTAAAGGAATGCGAGTGCGCTGCGTATTTTTCGGTTGTAGGGGCAGGTGGAGCTGTTGATATTGCCCTTGCTCAGGAGCTTTTTGAGTCATTACTGGCAGACCAAGGGCTTCGTTTTCCAGAACTAGCTTCCACCAATAGTTACGAGGTGGAAATTCCTGTGCTGATAAACCTGGGGGAGGTGTATGCTGGTACAAGAAAGTTTAGCAAGGCATGGGATTTGTACACCCAGGCAGTAGGACTCTCCTCTACCTATGAAGAAAAGGCTGACATCTTGTATCGTTTGGCTTGGCTGCAGCATGAAACTGGATTTGCCACGGAGTCCCAGTTATCGCTTGAGACCTGCTTGGAGTATAATCCCTATCATCAGGATGCCAAGCTCATGCAGATTAGACTTCCTTCAAAAAACTAGGTTATTAAGGTTTGACTTCGAGCAATTTCTAAGTTTAAAAAAAAGAGGCACTGTGGCAGAGGAGTTTTTTACTCCCATCCTACAATGCCTCTCTTTTATCGTGAAAAATCCTTATTTGATAATGGCGATAATGTCGTCAGCCTTCAAAATCAAGTGATCCTCACCTTCAATCTTAATGCTGGTTCCCGCATACTTATCGTACATGATGCGATCCCCATCTTTTACCTTAATTTTTTCCTTGTCGTCACCAACTGCAACTACAACAGCAATCTGTGTCTTTTCCTGAGCTGTGTCTGGAATAATGATTCCACTGGCAGTCTTAGATTCAGTTTTTTCTGTCTTTACCAGAACGCGATCTGCTAAAGGAATAACCTTCATATAATGTCCTCCATAGGATGTTTATTACTATAAAATATACGTACTATTTGTACCTTCGTCAACAAAAAAGAGAAAAAATCTGGTGGGCATACAGGGAATGCCATCCAATCCGTATTATATTGTAGTAGAATGACACAGAGGACGGAATGTTGACTGTGTTAAAACGACACAGTTGATAAAATAAAGATTGTTTTAGGGTCAAAATGATACAATTATTTTAATTTAATGATTAAAATGAAAAAAAAACTGCTTTACAACTAAGATAAAGGTACTAATTTCTGTCATTAAAGGCAAGTTCTTTTGCATGAATTTTAATTCCCCATTTTTTTTACTGTTGTTAACTCAATGTAATATAAGTAGATGCAGTTTTATTTCAAGATATTAGAATATTTCTTAAAAATTGGCACGGAAATTGCTTGTTAATATATGAATGATTAAGTTGAAGATTCTTGATGGTCTTCTTTGGTTACTGTTCTTGTTTGGAGGTAATTTTTATGAGAACAACAACTGGTGCAAACAACTTTGATGACAACATTCTTTCAATGTATTTGAAGGATATCAATAGAATTCCCTTGCTGACTCGTGAAGAAGAAGTTGAGTTGGCTACCAAGGCTGCCAAGGGAGATAGGGCTGCCAAAGATAAAATTATCCAGGCAAACCTGAGGTTTGTAGTAAATGTTGCCAAAAAATACCAGAATCATGGTTTGGATTTGGTTGACTTAATTAGCGAGGGTAACATTGGGCTTATGACTGCTATTGAACGCTTTGATGTTTCCAAGGGGTATCACTTTATCTCCTATGCTGTTTGGTGGATTCGCCAGGCTATTATGAAGGCAATCTACGAAAAGTCACGCATGATTCGCCTTCCTTCTAACCGTGTGAATGAATTGGTTCAAATTGAACAGGTTCGTAAGGCTGTTGGTGGAGATAAGAGTGAGGAGGAGGAAATAACTCAGGTAGCAGAAATGCTGGGGATGACTAGTCAGCATGTTGTGGAATTGCTTAATATTTCACGTGACATGATTTCTCTGGATGCCCCTGCAGGTAATGATGATTCATCTGTGGCTATTGGTGATAACACAGAAGATTCTCGATATCAGTCTCCTGAAGATGCGGCAACAGAAAGTGTTATGAAGGATGAGATTGAAAATCTTCTTTCAAATCTTTCTCAAAAAGAAGCCTTGGTGCTTAAATACCGCTTTGGTCTCAATGGTAATAAGTCTATGTCTTTGAAAGAGGTAGGTGACAAGTTCAATCTTACTAAGGAGCGTATCCGTCAGATTGAAAAGAAGGCTATCAAACGCCTTCAAACTCCCGCTCAAATGGCACGCTTGGAAGCCTTTGTAGCCTAGGCAAAAATTAAACCTTCTCCTTTTCCTTGGTCTTCCTGGTGTCTGCCAGGAAGATTTTTTATTTTTGAGTTTTTTTTGTAAGCTGGGTAAAGGCATCTTGACGGGCTAACTCCAGCAGCTCCTTGTCTCTGATTGGGTCTGCCAGGCCCAGGGTAAGGTATCCTGACTGCTGGATACCCGTTACCTCACCAGGGCCCCGTAACTTTAAGTCTTCTTCTGCTATGACAAAGCCGTCAGTTGTTTCTCTCAAGACCTTCATTCTTTCCTTGCCAGTTTCTGTAATATTTTTTCCGTAAATTAAAAAACAGTAGGACTGTAAGTTTCCACGACCCACTCGTCCCCTAAGCTGATGGAGGGCAGCCATGCCAAAGAGATCTGCATGCTCAATGACCATGCAGGTGGCATTGGCTACGTCAACTCCTACCTCCACAACACTGGTGGCCACAAGAATTCTAATTTCACCCTTTCTAAATTCATCAAGAATGCGATGTTGTTCAGCCTCTTCTGTTCGGGAATGAATGACTGCTATGGGAACATTCGGATACACTTGTGTAGAAAGAAAATGAAACATATCCTCCGCAGATTTAATGCCAGAAGAGCCCCTTCCATAGTCACCTTGGACCTTATCCTCGATTTTTTGAGCATAGTCTTCCGCTTGTTCCCCTTGGTCGCTTGTATCTTCTATGAGGGGGTATACAAAGTATGCTTGGTGACCTGCTTCCAGTTCTTGCTGCACATACCGATACACATTGGACTCGTTTCCCATGCGTGTAAGAAAGGTTTTGATGGGGAGCCGCCCAGAAGGCATAGTTTTAATGATGGAAATATCCAAATCGCCAAAGGCTGTAAGGGCTAGGGTTCGAGGAATGGGGGTGGCACTTAACATCAGTAGGGAGGGAACCGTGTAGACTTCTTTTTGGGGAAGTTTTTGACGTCCCTTTTCCAGAATAGCGTTGCGTTGCAAGACACCAAAGCGATGTTGTTCATCAATTACTACAAGATGAAGGTTTGCATAGTGGATGTTTTTTGAAAATAGGGCATGGGTACCAATAACTATGTCGATGGAACCTGCCGCCAAGGCTTGAAGGAGGGGACCACGGTTGGCAGCCTTGATGTTTCCTGTAAGGTAGGCTAATCGTACCGCCGCTGAGTCCAGCATTTTGGCGGCATTTTCCGCATGTTGCCGTGCCAACAATTCTGTGGGAGCCATAAGCGCACATTGACCACCCCAATCTACAATACGTAGGCAGGCAAAAAAAGCCGCCAGGGTTTTTCCAGAACCTACATCTCCCTGTACTAGCCGTGCCATTGTAAATGGTTGCTGCCCCACCTCGCCGATACAGCGGCTTTTTTCGCAGTGGTCCAAGTCCCGGTTGATGTCGGTAATGCAAAGCTTTTGCCCCGGTGTGAGTTGAAATGGCAGGGCGGCCAAAAGTTTTTCTTGCCGTGGAGAAAGGCTCTCCAAAAACTCAGCCTCTTGTTCTGGCCCAAAATTCGTCTCCTGGATTTCAACTGGTTCTAGTTCTGGAAGCCGTCCCTTGTGAAGGAGTGCGCGGCCGCCAATGGCTAGCTGAAAGTTGTACAGCTCCTCGTAGATGAGGCTTTTTCTTGCTTGCAGGGCATCAGAAAGCTGTTTGGGTTGGTGCATATTGGCAATGGCGCGGGCCTTTCCCATGAGTTCTCGTCTTTGTAGAATCTCTTGGGGTAACTCATCTTCTATTCCCCTGCCATATTCCTGCAAAGCCTTTCCAACCGCCTGACGAATGGCACTGTTGGCAAGACCTGCTGTCAGGGGGTAAAGGGGGATAACTTGGGAGCCTGGAACTGGTTTTGTTTGCCAATCTTGAAGATTCCCTGAGTCTGCAATTTTCTCTGCCTCAAAGGAGGAGGACTGTATTTGGTTATAACGAAGAGAAAATTGCCCGGTGACGGCAATTATGGCTCCCACTGTCAGGGATTTTTCCAAAAAGGGGCGATTAAAGGCAACTAATTCCCCTCGGCCGCTGGTATCGGCTATGGAAATTTTCAGGGTTTTCATCCTTCCATAGCCAAACCAACTATGGCCAGTTACAAGGGCAATGGTATGTACCTTGTGTTCTCTGAATTGGGACAAGGGAATCCTTTGGGTTCTATCCTCCCAATCCTTGGGATAATAGGCTAGCAGGTCGGCAATGGTATATATGCCAAGATTGGCAAAAAGCTTTGCCTTGACAGGGCCAATACCAGAGAGTGTGGATATAGGTGTTTCTATTTCCCTTAATTTCATGGTATGACCTCAGTTGATTAGAAGGGTAGGGTTGTGAGCAAGCCTGCAATTAAAGAAAATGCTGCGTTCCCCAAAAAGCGAGCCACAAAAAGTGCTATGATGGTAATAATGTAGGCTGTTTTTTGAGTCATAAAAGTGTTTTTTCCTCGAAAAACCCCTGCAATTTTGTACACAATGGGATTTAGGGTATTGTCTAGGCTATACCACAGGCTGCCCCCATTTTTGTTCAGAAATAGGGCAACCAGGCGAATAATCAAAAGGATGATTAAAAATCCCACTACAGAAGCTACCACTGACCAAAGTATGGAAATGACGGATGCTAGAAGGTATCCGATGCTAAAGCGCCCTGTCATGGCAATGGAGGAAAAGATGTTTGATACAGCCACGAGAAGTCCTATGGAAAGAATAGGACTAAAGTCGATGTTTCTGAATTGCAAGAATCTGAATCTACGGAAATAGTTCATATAAGGGTCACAGAGCGTAGACATAAAACTTCCAAATTTGGAGTAGTTTAGAGATGGAATCCAAGTAAGAATTATCCGTACAAAACACATCATGGTATAGAGACTCACAACTGCTGACAGTAGACCAAAAATTCTCATAAATTGCTCCGGTTTATTTTGATTAAGGAAAAACTATTCTCTCCACACTTGGTTGACCATAGGTTGCATTGCCAGCTCTTTTATAAACTCGTCAGAGCTAGCTACCCGAATTATAGGGTTTGCCTTGACAATTTGATGACCACTAAGTGTGTCTATATGAAAATATACACAAGAATTCCCTTCGGAGCCAAATAAAAAATCTCTTAAATCGAAAATTTGCCTTTCTTCGTTCAGAGTTGAATCAATTTTTATGTGAATATCCCAACTTGTCTTTAGCTTTAAGTTGTTTATATCCAGTATTTCATCCACTAAAAAGGAGGGAGTGTCATTGCGACTTTTATCTATCTTCCCTGAAAGGGCTACTACCATGTCGTCTGCTAAATTGCTTCGGCTGATTTCCCAGATTTTTGAGAAGAAGGTAAGCTCTATTTCTCCTTCCATATCCTCTAGCTTGCCAAAGGCCATGGCTGCCCCCTTTTTTGTGATGATGGGCCGCAAATCTTTTAGCTGTCCTAAAATTGTGTAAACCTTGTCCCCTTGGGCACGATCCAGACCAGATGAAGTCATGGTGCAGGCACTGCTGATTAAATCCTTGTAATTGTCTAGAGGATGGCCAGATACATAGCAACCAATGCACTCTTTTTCCAATGCTAACAAGTCAAGGTAGGGCATTTCATCTACTTCGTGAAAGGTAAAATCAATAAATTCTTTTTCACCAGAATCCTCAAAGAGACTCATTTGCCCAAAACGATTGCCAGCTTGTTTTGCTTCATTGTAAGCTATGGCTTCTTCCATATTGGCCAGCAAGGTGGCTCTGTTTATACCCAATTTGTCAAAGGCACCTGTTTTGATGAGAACTTCTACAACCTTTTTGTTTATCTCGTAGGAAGGGACCCTGTCCAGGAGATTTATAAAATCGGTGTAGGGGCCGTTTTTTTAACGCTCAGCAATAATTGCTTCTGCTGCCGCCTCTCCCATGCCCTTTATACCCATAAGTCCAAAGACAATTTCCCCTTCCACTACGTCAAAGTATTTGCTGGAGCGGTTGATGTCTGGGGGCAGGATAGTCAGTCCCATGGAACGCCCCTCGTTCATGTACAGGGGCAGCTTGTCTGCGCTGGAAATTTCGTTGGTCAAGTTGGCTGCGATGAACTCAGCGGGGAAATTGGCCTTTAGGTATGCAGTGCGATAGGCAACAATGGAGTAGGCGGCGGCATGGCTCTTGTTGAAACCGTAGCCTGCAAAGGGAACCATTATTTCAAAGATGTCGGCTGCGTGTTGGGCCTCAAAGCCATTTTTAACAGCTCCCTCTACAAACTTTGTTTTTTCAGCCGCCATAACTTCGACCTTTTTCTTTCCCATGGCTCGTCGCAGCATGTCTGCCCCACCAAGGCTGTAGCCCGCAATCCTTTGGGCTACCTGCATAACCTGTTCCTGATATACCATAACTCCGTAGGTTTCTTCCAGAATGTCCTTGAGGCAGGGGTCAGGATAGGTAATCTTGCTGGGGTCAAATTTCCCCTCGATGTAGTTGGGAATATAGTCCATTGGTCCTGGACGATACAGGGCATTCAGGGCAACGAGGTCTTCCAGACGGCTGGGTTTTGCTTGCCGTAAAATCTTTTGCATTCCAGGACTTTCAAACTGGAATACGGCCGCCGTCTGCCCCGCACAGAAAAGCTCAAAGGTTTTTGCATCGTCTTCCGGAGCCTTGTCTGCCCGGAAGTTTTCGTAGCCGGGCCGCTTGCGGATAATGTGTTCTGCGTGCTTGATGAGGGTAAGGGTTTTTAAGCCCAAATAGTCCATTTTAACAAGACCGCAGGGTTCAATAATGTCCATGGTAAACTGAACGGCAGTTTTTCCTGTGCGACTGTCCTTGTACACAGGAGCCCAGTCGGGAATCTGGGTTTTACCGATTACAATTCCAGAGGCATGGAGACCTGTGTTTCTATTCAAGTCTTCCATTTTCAGGCACAGGTCGAACATCTCTTTGTATCGGGGGTCATCTCTGTAGGGGGCCAACTGCCCGGAATCCTTTATTTTTTCATTTATTTCAAAGGCATCCTTCAGCTTTGCCTTGGGATTGTCTGGTACCAGCTTGGTAAGCATATTCACTTCGTTCAGGGGAATGTCTAAAACCCGCCCCACGTCCTTCATTACCGCCTTGGCTTTAAGGGTGTTGAAGGTAACGATGTGGGCTACCTGTTGGTCCCCGTACTTTTGTCGGGTGTAGTCAATAACAGCCTGTCGGCCTTCGTTGCACAGGTCAATATCAAAGTCCGGCATGGAAATGCGTTCCGGGTTTAAGAACCGCTCGAACAAGAGGTTGTAGCGGAAGGGATCCACATCGGTAATGGTCATGGCGTATGCCACAAGGGAGCCTGCACCGGAGCCACGGCCTGGTCCCACAGGGATGTCGTTTTGCTTGGCCCAGTTGATAAAGTCCCACACAATCAAAAAATAGCCTGAAAACCCCATGTTGAAAATAACGGAAAGCTCGTGGTCGGCCCTGTCTCGAATTTCTTGGGTAATGGTCGGATACCTTTTTTCCAGGCCTGTGTAGACCAAATGCCGCACATAGTCATCCTGGGTGGCAAACTCAGGGGGGATTTGGTATACGGGCAGGCAGTCCTTTAGCTGCTCCGTAGAGAACTGGGGAATGGTGAGATTGCACATTTGCGCAATTTTTACCGTATTTTCCATCATCTCTGGATATTCCGGGAAAATTGCCGCCATTTCCTCTGCGCTCTTCATGTAGAATTCGGAGTTGTAGGGATTTCGTCGTCTGGGGTCTTTACGGGTTTCTTTGCGACCAATACAGAGCATTACATCCTGCACCACATGGTCTTCTTGCAGTACAAAGTGAATGTCGTTGGTGATAACCATGGGAACATCAAGTTTTTTTGCCACATCGATTAACATGGGGGCAACTTTTTTTTGCTCGGAAATACCGTGGTCTTGCAGCTCTATATAAAAGTTTTCTTTTCCAAAAAGTTCTTGGTAGCGAAGAACAAACTCCTCCGCCTCCTTCATCCTTCCTGTAAGAAGGAGCTGGGGCAACTGACCTGCAAGACAGGCGGTAAGGCAAACCAGCCCCCCTGAGTGTTGTCGTAAAACTTCGTCATCAATGCGGGGCTTGTAGTACATTCCCTCTGTGTAGGCAATGGAGTCAAGGTGCATGAGGTTGCGATAGCCTTCCTCGTTCTTTGCCAAGAGAATGAGGTGATAGTAGTTTTTTCCCCGCTCTGTAGTCCTTTTTTCATGGCGACTTCCTGCCGCAACATAAAATTCGCAGCCAATGATGGGCTTTATGCCAGCCTTGCGGCAGGCCTGCTCGAATTTCAACACACCGAACATATTGCCGTGGTCTGTAAGGGCCAGGGCACTCATTCCCAGCTCCTTTGCTCGACTGACCAAGTCCCCAATCTTTGCGGAGGCGTCAAGAAGAGAAAAATCGGAATGGACGTGGAGATGAACGAAATCCTTTGTACTCATGGATAGAGTATACCACAGCCCTGATAAAAGGGGAAGGACAAAAGGTCTGCCTCCCCCTTCATTCCGCATTTGTTAGTTAAATGTGAAAAAAAATCACTTCACTTGCATAAATCACTGTTTTGGGATAAAATCCCAGACTGTATCTTACAAGATGGAGTATCAAACAAATGGGTGTTATTGGTATTGTTCTTTTGGTAGCATTTGTATTTATCTGTATTTTGCTGGTATGTGTTGTTCTTCTTCAGAATGAGGAGGGAGGCGGAATGGGCGGTCTTTTGGGTGGAGGAAATTCAACTGCCTTTGGTTCCCGTTCCGGCAATGTGCTTACTAAGACCACATACATTTTGGTAACCTTGTTCTTTGTCGCTACCTTTGCCTTGGCATTTATCAACAAGGCTCCCGCTGTTCATTCTCTGGATGCCGCCGCCGCTCAGGAAGAAGCGACAGAGGCTGGTGGATTCTGGCTGGATGAGGAGAGTTCCCCGGAAGCTACCTCTACTTCAGAGACAACATCCACTGCAGAAACCGGCAGTACAACAGAAGCTGCTCAGTAGGCCAACAATAATTTATTTTGAGGTAATACAATGATTCTTGGACGTGTGTTCAATTGTCAGTCAATTTCCTTTGATTTTGCCAGCAAGGACAAACGTGATGTGATTCAAGAATTAGCCCAGAAATTAGTAGTTTCTCAGCCAAGTCTGAATTACGATGAGATTCTTCCCGCTATCTTGGAGCGAGAAAACAAGTTGAGTACAGGTATCGGTCATGGTGTTGCCATTCCCCATGCCTTGTGTGAGGGTGTGGAAGGTGTTCATGGTTTTGTCGGTATTTCACGGGAAGGTCTTGACTTTCAGTCTTTAGACAATGCGCCGGTTCACGCTGTGTTTATGCTTGTGTCCGGTGTAAAGGATTGCGACTTTCATTTACAGGTGATAAGGCGTCTGGCTTCTTTGATTGAGCATCCTGATTTCCTGAAAAAATTCCTTTCTTCAGCAAGCCCTGAGGTTGCTTACGATTGTATAATCGAGCATGAGCGGCTTGCAATACAACAGATGTAAAAATAAGGATGTGTCATGGAGAACAAAACCCTTGTTGACCGGATTATGTCTGTAGAGCAGGACATTGCTCAGACCTTGTTCGATGTTCAGTTGAAATCAGACCAGCGTGTCGCAGAGACTCTTGGTGATGGGGATGCCCAGTTTAAGGAGAGGTGCAGTCTATGTGTCCTTCAATACAACGAAAAATTGGCACAGGCAAAGACTGCCTTGCATCAAGAGTACCTAGATAAAATCCAAGCCTACCATGATGAGTTGCGTAGTATAAAAACTAACAGGGAAGCTTTTTCTTCCTTGTTGGATAGATTGTTGTTTGTTCAATAAGACAGGAACCTTATGAAAGATACTGCTTTGGATAGTTATGTTTATGCCAAGGTTTGCGGAATGTTGTCAAAGTCTTTTGTGGGAAAGGGTTTTTCCAGGCTTTTGTCTGTTGCTTCCCTGGAGGAGTTATGGCATCTCCTTTTTGGGTCGGCCTGTCCTCATCTTTCTTCCGCAGAATTGGCAGAGATGATTGAGCACAAAATGGAAGGTTTGTTTTTGGAAAAATATATTTCTCTCTTAAATTTTCATCCTCAACAACCTCAGTTTTTGGTGGATTTAATTCGCCTATATGACTACGAAAATCTAAAAGAACTGCTTTTCTTTTTTACAAAAGGAGATGGTTCTTCCCCTGGCAAACCGGAAATGAACCATATTGAACCCTTTTCCATGCTTCAATATGACATGTGGCCTAATATAAAAGCCCTGGTTGACCAGTCTCCTGTGGCATGGTGTGCTGAAAGGTGGGAGACGCTTTCACAGGTTGAGCTGGAGGCCCAGCTGGATTTACAGTACGTCCGTGACTTGTGGCACAGTCTTTGTAATTTAAAGGACAGTGCCAGAGATTCCATTAAAATGATGCTCAAAGAAGAGTTGTTGATGGAAAATTTGGTGTGGTCCCTCAGATTGCGGGTTTACTTTGGAATGGAAGGGGAGGATGTTCTCCAGCGTTTGGTTACCCTCAAAGATGTTTCCCATACTGGTGAAATTTATAGGGATGAGCTTGCAGGACCGGTGGCAAAAACCTTGGATTATTCCATACACAACTATCAGGATTGGTGCAAGGGAGACTATACTCCTTTTGTAAATCCCCCGGATGACAATGATATTTGGACCATTGATCCACGTTGGGTGTACAATGCCGCCCACCAAAAAATGTTCTATCGATGGAAAAGGCAGTTTCACCAGAATCACACCTTGTCTCACGTCTTGTATTGTTGGTTTAAAATAAAACGATATGAATTGGATTGCATTCGTGCTGTTACAGAGTGTATACGTTTAGGCTTGCCGGTAAAGCAGGTGGGCGATTTACTAAAGGTTTCAGTTGTTTGATTTTTCTGGGAGGAGAGGATATGGCAGGTTCCCTGCGGATGAAGTTTATTCAATTGTTGGTTTTAACAGAAGATGTTCAGGCTGTAACGGATTTTTTGGGAAAAAAGCAGATAATACAACTCTCAACTGATGATGGGGCTGATGTCCCGCCGCAAAATGTGACAGGTAGTTTTGAGTATACCCAAACTACCTGCAAAATTTCTGGTTGGGTGCCAGCTCAGGAGGTGGAGGGCCTGGCGGAAGAATTGGACAGGATTACCAAGGGGGCCCTCGCCATTTCTGTTTTTGAGCCAGAGGAGGTTCCTGGTGTAAAGGCAGGCACCGTAAAGGTTCCCGTTAAATTTAACCACGGAAAATTCATCCGCAGTTTTGACCGTATGGTATTGAGCTTTGGGGCTCCCCACTACGATTCTGTTGACCCCACCCGTTGGGTTGCCCTGTTTTTTACCATTTTGTTCGGTCTGATGTTCGGTGACGCAGGACAGGGACTGGTATTTGTCCTGCTGGGAATTTTACTCACAAAAAATGCCCTGAAGTTCCTGTCCAATTGGAGCAAGTTTGGTCCTGTTTTTATAGCCCTGGGTTGTAGCAGCACCATTATGGGGATTATTACAGGAGAATTTTTTGCCAATGCAACTGTTCTTGTTCCCCTGAGTCGTTTTATAACAGGTTTGTTTGGGGAGCCCCATGACCACATTCTCCACCTTATGCCCTCGGCAGACAATATTTCTGTGGTTTTTGGCTTTTTCCTTTTTACGCTGGCTATGGGATTTGTCATCAATACAACAGGCTTAATCCTAAACTTTTCGGACGCCATTAAGAATAAGGAATTGGGAAGATTCCTCTTTGGCAAGACTGGTCTTAGTGGGGCTGTGTTCTTTTGGTATGTGGTTTGGATGGCCATTCGCATTGTATTGATTAAAATCCCTCTCTTCTGGTTGGACTGGGTGGTGATTGGTTTTTCCCTCTTTGGTGTCTTTATGGGCCATCCCTTGTCTCGCCTTGTTGAGGGACGGCGGCCGATTTTTGTCCACGGTTTGTTTACCGCCGTCATTGAAGGAATTGTGGAAATTCTGGAGGTAGTTTCCAGCTACCTGTCCAATACAGTCAGCTTTTTGCGGGTAGGAGCCTTTGGTTTGGCCCACGCTGTCTTAGGATTTATTATTTCTACCATGGCAGAATTGGCAGGTGGACTTGGTGGCATTGGGGTGATGATTATTGGTAATGCCATTGTTATTGTTTTGGAAGGCATGATTGTAGCCATCCAAGTCATTCGTCTCCAGTATTTTGAGTTTTTCTCAAAGTTCTTTCACAAAACCGGAAGGGAATTTAAGCCCTATTGTTGTGAAGGTGTTGTGTAATTTGGAAATTATTTTTCATAAAACGCTTGTTTTGTGAAAAAAATATATTTTGTGAGGTTTTGAAATGAAACTGAATTTACGGTATGTCGGAATGGTTTTGGCCATCTTGTTCTTTGTAGCTGGTGGTGTATATGCATCTGAAGCAAGTGCTGCCGCAGAAGAGGCTCAACCTGAAAGTATTGTTGCGGCTGCAAAATACATTGCTGCTGGCTTGGCTGTAGGAATTGCCTGCATTGCCGGTGCTATAGCTGTAGGAAAAATCGGTGCGGCTGCCATGGGAGCCATGAGCGAGAACGAAGAATTATCTGGTAAGGCATTGCCCTTTGTTGGTTTGGCAGAAGGTATTTGTCTTTGGGGCTTCTTGGTAGCTCTGTTTATTCTTCTTCTCTAAAGATAGCAGGCTGTCCTTGGACTACTATTTTATTGGAGAGAGGGAGCTGGTTCTGGCATTTTCTCTGGTAGGAGTGGCTGGTACTGTTGCCTCGACTCGTGAACAGGCTCTTGCAGCCTTTGTGTGGGCTACAGAACAGGGTAGCTACGAAGAGAGACCTAAGATTCTCATTTTGTCGGAACAGACTGCTGCCATGTTGGAGGAAGAGGTTCTTTCTTGTCAGTTGAAGTCTACACGTCCTCTCATTGTTGAAGTGCCAGGCTTACAAGGTCGGCTTGAAGGAAAGAAAAGTCTCACTGATTTGATTAGAGAGGCAATAGGAATGCATATCTAAGGTTAAGATAACAATGGAAGTCATACGGTTTACAAAAGAACTTGAACAAAAGATTCAAGCAGATGGAGATGCAAAGGCTCAAAAAATCATTGCTGATGGAGAAAAGGAGTGTCAGCGGATAATAAAAGACTTTGAAACTCGTTTTGCCACCTTTGAAAGTGAAAGGAGGGCTGAAACAGAAAGTAAAATCGCTGCCCTGCAACGGGATGCCCAATCGGAGCTGGCGTTAAAGCAGGAGCGTTTGAAACTTTCATTCAAAACCTCATGGGTGCTTTCTCAGATAAATGAGTATCTGGGAGCCCTGCCTAAGGATAGGGTGCTCCTTCTTTTGGAGGGTCTGCTTGCAAAATACAAGGAGATTTTGTCGGGACGGCAGCTAGCAGCAAGGGTTGTTGCCCTGGATGTTGCTTTGGTACAACCATTGTTGATTAAGGTTTTTGGAAAGGACTCATTGCTTTCCTGTGAGGCTTCAGAACCATTCCCCCTAAGCGATTCCTTTGTGGGATACGAAGATGCAGAAACTACAAATTTACATGTCGGGGTGATTTTGGAAACCTCTGACGGTAGTATTCGATGTAACGGCACCATGGGAGAGCTGATAGTTCCCCTTTTGGAAAACAACATGGAAGAAATGATGACAAGCCTATTTGATGAAGGATTTTCTGTATGATTGAGGGTAAGGTTACTCGTATTGCAGGTCCCATTGTCTATGCCTCTGGACTAGATGGATGCGGTTTGTATGATGTGGTGAGTGTTGGCAATGCCCAGCTCATTGGTGAAATCATTCGTTTGGAATCAGGTTCTGCCACCATTCAGATTTACGAGGATGATACTGGAATGTCAGTGGGAGAGCCGGTCCTCTGCCATCAACGCCCCCTTTCTTTACGGCTGGGCCCTGGCCTGGTAGGTACCATCTATGACGGAATCCAGCGTCCCTTGGCAACCATGTACAAAGAGGGTGGGGCCTTTTTGTTGCCAGGTCAACGTGCAGAGCCACTGGATGGAGAAAAAAAATGGAGCTTTAAGCCCAGCCTACAGGTTGGAGACCCCATTGGTCCTGGATTTGTTATTGGGACCGTGGAAGAAACCTCCTCCATTATCCATAAAATTATGGTTCCACCAAATATTCGGGGACGTTTCCTTGATTTTATGGCTCCAGAGGATGAGTACACCATTGAGGATGTGGTGGCTCGTACAGAACTGGGAGAAGAAATTTACCTTGCCCAGTATTGGCCTGTTCGTCAACCTCGCCCCTACCAAAGAAAAATGGAGGTTTCAGAACCCTTGTTTACTGGGCAGCGGGTTATTGACGTGTTCTTCCCCCTGGCAAAGGGCGGAACTGCAGCTATTCCCGGTGGCTTTGGTACTGGAAAAACTATGACCCAGCACGCTATTGCAAAGTGGTGTGATGCGGATCTCATTGTGTACATCGGTTGTGGGGAGCGAGGAAACGAAATGACCGACGTATTGGTGGAATTTCCCTCGCTTATTGACCCACGCACCGGTCGTTCCCTTATGGAAAGAACCATTTTAATTGCGAATACCTCCAATATGCCGGTTGCCGCCCGTGAGGTTTCATTGTATTCAGGAATTACTCTTGCAGAATACTATCGGGACATGGGAATGACGGTAGCCATTATGGCAGACTCCACTAGCCGCTGGGCAGAGGCCTTGCGTGAATTGTCTGGTCGTATGGAGGAAATGCCTGCGGAAGAGGGATTCCCTGCCTATTTACCTACACGGTTGGCAGAATTTTACGAGCGGGCAGGTTGCGTCAAAACCTTGAATGGTGAAGGTGGTTCAATTTCTGTAATTGGTGCTGTTTCTCCCCCAGGTGGAGACTTTTCTGAGCCAGTTACCCAGCATACAAAGCGATTTATCCGCTGCTTCTGGGCGCTAGACAGGGACTTGGCCAATGAGCGCCACTATCCTGCCATTGGATGGATAGATTCCTATTCTGAATATGTTGCCGAGGTTCGCCCCTGGTGGGATGCCTTTGACGAGAGATGGGCTGCCATTCGTCTGGATGCCATGAACCTGTTGAAGCGGGAACAGCGGCTTGAACAAATTGTAAGGCTCATTGGTCCCGATGCAGTGCCAGACTCAGAGCGCTTGGTTCTTGTGGTAGCAGAAATGCTGCGCAACGGATTTTTGCAGCAAAGCGCCTTTGATGCCATTGACGTGTACTCCGTGGCTGGCAAACAGGTGGCGATTTTGAATCTTATGATGAATTTTTATCATCGCTCTGCAGAATTGCTTAAAAAGGGAGTCCCCTTGTTAAAGATTTTACGCTTGCCAGTTCGTGAAGATATTATTCGAATTAAAACCACAGTGCCCAACGATAAGCTGGAGATGATTCAAGAGGTTGAATCAAGGATGCAAGGTCAGTTTGGTGAGTTGGAGCAAAGATTCCAGAGGATGGCAGCAGTATGAGAGGCGTAGAATATAAGGGAATACAGGCTGTAGACGGCCCTATTATCATCGTAAAATGCTCGGAAAAGGTGTTTTTTGGAGAAATTGTAGCGGTTCGCAATCGCTATGGAAAAAGATGTATTGGGCGAATTGTCGACCTGTCTCAGGATTATGCTGTTGTACAGGTCTTTGGTTCAACGGCAGGCATTGATTTGGTGGAGTCTCAGGTAGAGTTCTTGGATTCCCCCATGGAGCTGAGGGTAGGAGAAGGTCTTTTAGGAAGAATTTTTAACGGATTGGGACAGCCCGTTGACGGCTGCCCTGCCATCACTTCTTCCAAAAGGGTAAATGTCAACGGGTATCCCATCAACCCCTTTGCCCGAGTCTACCCCAAGGACTTTATTCAAACAGGAATCAGTTCCATTGACGGCATGAATACTCTCATTCGTGGACAAAAGCTCCCCATTTTTTCCGGCAGCGGCTTACCTCACAATCGGCTTGCCGCCCAAATTATTCGACAGGCTAAATTGCTGAATTCTGATGAAGACTTTGTCATGGTCTTTGCAGGAATGGGTATTAAATACGACGTGGCCCAATTCTTTATCAAAGAATTTGAAGAGTCTGGTGTCTTGTCCCGAGTTGTAATGTTCCAATCCTTGGCAGATGCCCCTTCCATCGAAAGAATCATTACCCCTCGCTGTGCCTTGACTGCAGCAGAGTATCTTGCCTATGAAAAGGGAATGCACGTTCTTGTCGTTCTTACAGATATGACAAACTACTGCGAGGCCCTGCGGGAAATTTCCACCACTCGTGGTGAAATTCCAGGAAGGAAGGGGTATCCTGGCTACCTATATTCAGACTTGGCGGAGCTATATGAACGGGCTGGAAAAATTCAAGGCTCCAATGGTTCCATTACCCAGATTCCCATCCTGACCATGCCAAACGATGATATTTCCCATCCCATTCCAGACCTTACAGGCTATATTACAGAGGGACAGATTGTTCTGGATCGTGGACTCTCCCAGCAAGGGGTTTATCCTCCTGTTTCTATGCTTCCCAGCCTGTCTCGTTTGATGAAGGACGGCATTGGAAAGGGTATGACACGAGAAGACCACAAGGATGTTTCAAATCAGTTGTTTGCCGCCTATTCAAAGGTTAAAAGCATTAGAGGCCTTGTTTCAATCATTGGTGAGGAGGAGCTTTCTGATGTAGACCGGGCATATCTTCAGTTTGGCAATGAATTTGAGAGACAATTCCTTAGTCAGGATGAAAAAGAAGACCGTCCCATTGAAAGAACCCTGGAAATCAGTTGGAATTTGTTGTCAAAGCTACCAAGAAACGAACTGTACCGTATTGACCCTCAAATCATAGAACGGTATATGGACAAGAAGATTAGTCAGGAAGCGTAACTGTGGCAAATATAACCATCGCCCCCACAAAGTCTAATCTCCTCATGGTAAAGGAGCAGCTTTCTGTTGCAGAAAGTGGCTATGAACTGCTGGAGCAAAAGCGTGAGATTCTTGTCATGGAGTTGATGAAGCTGGTGGAGGATGTCAAGCTTCTGGAGCGGGAAATAGACAAAACTCTACAAGAAGCCTATCCAGCAGTAAAACGAATGCTGATGATTGTAGGGGCTGACCGAGTGGAGAGGGTTGCCCATTGTACAAAATATAATTTTACAATTACGGAAAAACCTGTTAAAATAGCAGGGAGTGATTTTGTTACTGTTGATGTTGTGCTGCCGTCTCAACAGCTGAATCATTCTTTCTTGGGGTCTTATGCTGATGTAGATAAGGTTACCGTGGAGTTTCTTGCCCTGCTGAAGCTTCTTACCAGACTAGCCTCCGTCAGAGCCATGGTATGGAAATTAGCCACAGAGGTACGAAAAACTCAAAGAAGGGTAAATGCCTTGAGCAAACAGGTTATTCCCAGAACCCGTGAGACGAAGGTCTACATTCAAAGTGTTTTGGAAGAGAGAGAAAGGGAAAATACCTTTGTGCTCAAATCCTTGAAGGCTCGGCAAGAGAAATAACTGGGCAGGCTACATCCCGGATTGCTAAAGGAGAAGACATGATTAAGCATCTCTTTCAAAATATTCTTGTTGTTATCAATGCCTCGGAAGCTTCTATCCAGGCGGCTGAATACGGAATACTTATGGCAAAATTATATCGCTGTAATTTGAAGGCTGTTTATGTCGTTGATACTGCCTCTCTTAATCAGTTGACCCTTGGCAAGTTTCTCTTGGCAGAGGAAAGTTCTCTTTTTGAAGAAAATTTACGGGAAGACGGAAAAAAATACCTGGCCTATGTGGAAAAGCTGGGCAAAGATAAAAATGTTACGGTAACAACAGAGCTACGCTCTGGTGCTGTATGGTCAGAGGTGATTCTTTCTGCAGATGAAATGAATGCCGGATTGATTTTGCTTGGTTGTTACGATTGCTCGAACGGAACGGATTTTTCTTCCAACCACGATGATGCTTCCAGTTCCAGCAAGGAAATTATGGCAAAGGCCAATTGTTCAGTCCTTATTGTAAAGGAAAAGATGATTGATCAGCTGTACCGCTTGGCATAGGGTGAGGATATGAGAGTTATAATATTGCATTTTCTTGACAGAGAATCTAAAAATAATGATGCCATAGTAAGGGCTCTGGCTGATTCCGCTTCCCGTGCTGGCCATATTGTGGAGATTGTGGACGGAACCCGTTCCACGGATAGCTTGCGTCTTACCCCCTATGAGTACGTGGTGGTTTTTAGTCCCAGCTATGGCTTGTTTAAGGGTAGGATTCATAGTCGGGTGGCAGAAGTCCTTTCTTCCTGTGGCAATGTTACGGGAAAAAAGGGTGCTGCCTTTGTAACAAAATCCCTGTTTTCTGCCCCCTCTGCCAACCAGGCATTGATGACTGCCATGGAGAAAGAGGGAATGGTTGTAAACGACTTTAACATAATTGAAAACTCTGAGCAGGCTTCTGCTGCTGGTTCACATTTGGGATAGGTAAGGCTTGGAAAATTATTACCAAATCCTGGGGGTTCATCCCACAGCCTCTGCGGCGGAAATTAAACGTGCTTATAGAAAAAAGGCCAAGGAATTACATCCAGACACCCTCGATGCAGATAGTCTCACCAAGGTGCAGACAGAAGCCTTTCATCGGCTGGTTCAAGCCTACGAAATCCTGTCTGATATGCATCGTCGTTCCGTATTTGACCTGTCCCACGCTACCCATCACAGGGCAGAATCTTCTCGGGGAAACAGCTTTGACTATCGGCAATGGCTTTTGGGACGACAAGACCAAGAAAGCCGGGCAAGGTTGATTTTCTTTGACCTGCTTCACGGTAGAGAGGATGAGGCTGTGGAGGAATTTGTCAACATGAATAGTTCTCATTCCGATTTTGACCTTGCAAAGTGGTTTTGTAGGGAAGATTTTATGGATTATGGCTTTATCCTCTGTGAGGAATTGGTTATTAGGGCCCGGTTTTATGATGCAGCCCAGCTCCTGGTTCGGATTATTGCCATGGAACAACGTTGCTCCTATTTCCGGCACTTTTTTCCAGAGGTTTTATCCTTGGGAAGAAATCTCTGGCTGAACCAGTTGGAGGGCCACGTAAGTGATGAGCTGGCATTGGATGCCTGGGAGTCTGCTCTTGATTTGGCCCTCAGCCCCAAGGATGATGCGGCCTTGTTGGTTCGTATGACTGGCGCTTATTTTCGTATGAATGACTTATATACTGCAAGGGTTTGCTTGGAAGAGGCCTTGCGGCTGGACGGAAGGGTAAAGATTCCCCTCGTCTTAAAAAAGAGTGTTTTGGAGGAGAGATGATTCGTCTTAAAAATGATATCCAGATAGAAGGAATTCGTCGGTCCTGCCGACTTTTGGCAGAAATGTACAAAAGCATTATCCCGCAAATAGTTGCGGGTATGTCCACCAAGGATATTGACGACCTGTGCCTTGAGTACATGGAGGCTCGAGGAGGAAAACCTGCCTGGTATAGGGAAGGTTTTCCAGGGGCAGCCTGTGTTTCTGTAAATAATGAGGTGATTCACGGGGTTCCATCAAAAAAGCGTAGGATTAAAGATGGAGACTTGGTTTCCATCGATGTAGGAATTGATTTGAATGGCTATATCAGTGACTCTGCTGTTACCCTTATGATTGGAAGGGTAAAGCCTGAATATCAGAAATTAGTGGAAGTAACTCGCCAGTGTTTGGCCGCTGGAATTGAGGCTTGTAAGGTAGGAAACCGAATTAAGGATATTGGCGCTGCTGTTTCTGCTGTGGCAGAGGCTGCTGGTTACGGTGTTGTGTACGAATACTGTGGCCACGGTGTAGGCTTGGATGTCCATGAAGAGCCCTCTGTTCCCAACGTGGTTGGACGGGGACCAAACCCCAGGATTCAGCCCGGCATGGTTCTGGCCATTGAACCCATGATTAATCTGGGTGTACCAGATGTTACCTTGGCAGAGGATGATTGGACAGTGCTTACTGCTGACGGCCTGTTTTCTGCCCATGAGGAGCACACTGTGGCAGTATTTAAAGACCATACCGAAATTCTCACCTTGAGAGATTGAATTTTTTCTTAAATCTTTTGTAACGATTTTTCTCAGAATTTGTATTCTAAGTAGAAATAGATTAATTTATAATAAGTAGCGTTACCTAAAGGTTATCTACAGCCCACAAAGCTCCCTAAAAGCTTTAGGTACTGGAACCCTTTAAAACCTACTGGAGGTTTAATTTTTTATGAAACGACGAACAAAATATCTTGCTGGTGTGGCATTTGCTTCTCTCCTGTCATTTTTGCTGTTTTCCTTTTCATGCAGTTCTTCTGATGGAAAATCAGCCAATACTGCCTTTGCGGACACAGCGCCCTCAGTAGCCATTGCACAGGACTCCCTTGCAGTAGCAGAGGCAATGCAGAACGTGTTCCGCTCAGTTTCTGCCGGCGTGTTGCCAAGTATTGTGGAAATTGATGTCATTGAAAAACGAACTGTTTCAACGCCTTCCATGGGCTGGCCCTTTGACTTTTTCTTTGGGCAGGGTGGCCAGGGAGAAGGTGAGACCCGCGAGTATGAGCAGTCTGGGCTTGGTTCCGGTGTAATCGTGAGGAAAACTGGTGACACCTATTATGCCCTTACAAACAACCATGTGGCGGGTTCTGCCAACGAAATTTCTGTTCGTCTTTACGATGATCGTACCTTTGAGGCTAAGTTGGTAGGAAAGGATGAAAGAATGGATATTGCCTTGGTCTCTTTCGAGGCAAAGGACAAGGATATTCCTGTGGCTGTGTTGGGTGATTCTGATACTGTCCAGACAGGTGATATTTGTTTTGCAATGGGAACTCCATTGGGATACTACGCTTCTGTAACCCAGGGAATTGTTAGTGCAACTGGTCGATCTGGCAATGGAATTGGCAATATTAGCGATTTTATTCAAACAGATGCTGCCATCAATCAGGGAAATTCTGGTGGTGCTCTGGTAAATATTTACGGTGAGGTAATTGGGATCAACACTTGGATAGCATCCCAGTCCGGTGGTTCTCAGGGATTGGGCTTTGCCATTCCAATTAACAACGTAAAAAAGGCCATCGATTCATTTATCGAAACTGGCAAGGTAACTTACGGTTGGATGGGTGTTTCACTGGTGGATATTACCAGCGAGTACAGGGAAGCCTTGGGTGTTGGTAGACAGGTAGGTGCCTTTGCATCTCAGATTTTCATTGGTTCTCCCGCTCAAAAGGCAGGAATGCAGGCTGGTGACTATGTAATCGAATTGAACGGCCATGATGTTCGTTCTGTGGATCAGTTGGTGCGTGAAGTTGGGAACCTGACAGTTGGCGAAATAGCCGAGTTTGTAGTTTTGCGTGACGGTAAAGAAGTTACTTTGAAAGTGGAAATTGAGAATCGTGATGAGGAACTTGTTGCCGACAATTCAAAATTGTGGCCGGGCTTTATCGCTGCTCCCCTCAACGAAGATACACGAAAGCAGTTGGAGTTGAATGATGATAAGGTTGAAGGTGTAGTTGTTACTAATGTTCAAGCCAAGTCTCCAGCCGCTGCTATGAGACTACAGAATGGAGATATTATTACTGCCGTCAACGGAAAGAGTGTAACATCTCTGGAAGAATTCTATGGTTTGTTAGACCTGTCTGACAACAAGGAAATCTGGTTCGATGTATACAATCAGGGACATACCATTTCCACAGGTCGGTTCAAACTCTAGAGCTAGTGATTAAAAACTAGTCCTGCCCGACTCAAGTTTTCTTGGGTCGGGTTTTTTATGCCAAATGCATTGCTTAAAAATTGTACATAACCTGTCTGGATATCCAAGCCTTGCTATAAAGAGTGTATTTTGTTACAATGCCCCCACGGATTGTAGTTTGACTGCAGCCGAATTTTATACATCTTTTATGGAAGGACTATGCCATGGTTGTAATGAAATTTGGTGGGTCATCCGTTGCCAATGCGGAACGGATTAAGCATGTTGCTTCTATTGTCAGGTCTTATGCAGACAGAAAGCCTATTGTTGTGCTTTCTGCTATGGGAGACACCACGGACCATCTGTTGGAAGCTGCTGATATGGCGGTTAAGGGAGAGGTTGACATATCCCGAATAGAGGCTCTCCACAGAGAGACAGCCAACCTTCTTGGTGTAGACTTTGCTCCCATTCAAGAGCTGCTGGAAGAGCTTGATACACTTCTTACCGGTATTTCTCTTCTTAAAGAATTGACAAAACGAACTCGTGACTATTTAGTATCCTTTGGTGAACGGCTTTCTGTCCGTCTTGCTGCATCATATCTCAACAAAATCGGTACTCCAGCACAGTTTTACGATGCTTGGGATGTTGGTTTTGTTACAGATTCTAATTTTATGTCTGCAGAATTGCTAGAGGAGTCCTGGACTCTTATTCCACAGGCTCTTGGCGGCTATAAAACTGGTGAAATTAAGGCGATTCCTGTGGTTACTGGCTTTATTGCCAAGGATAAAAAGGGTTATATTACAACCCTTGGTCGTGGTGGGAGTGACTTGACTGCCACTATGCTGGGTGCCGCCCTTGGTGCCGATGAGGTGCAGACTTGGAAGGATGTGGATGGTATTCTTACTGCGGATCCACGCATTGTTCCTCAGGCCCGCACTGTTCCAGAAGTAACCTACGAAGAGGCTGCCGAGCTGGCCTACTTTGGCGCACAGGTTCTTCATCCACGCTCCATGGTTCCTTGTAGAAAAACTGGAACGCCCGTTCGGGTAAAAAATTCCTACAACATTGAATCCCCTGGCTCCATTATCGTCAACGAGCACCTGACTGAGGTTGGTCCAGTTAGAGCTATTACAACTGTCAAGAATGTGACACTTTTAGACATAGTTTCCACCAGAATGATTGGAGCCTCTGGATTTATGGCGCATATTTTCAATCAATTCTTAAAGTGGGACATCAGCATTGATGTAATTGCCACCAGTGAGGTTTCTATTTCCCTCACCATCAACAACAAGGGGGATCTCAGCGGCCTGTTGGCAGATATGCAGGGCTTGGCCACTACAGAATGCAAGAGGAATAAGTCCATTGTCACGGTAATTTGTGATGCGGACAAGGCCACATCTATTCTGGCAGATGGATTTGCAGCTCTAGTAAAGAAAAATATCAATGTACAGATGATTAGTAAGGGTGCTTCCAAGGTAAATATCAGCATGATTTGCGATGATTCTGAGGCAGATTTAGTGGTACAAACCCTTCACCAGGCATTTTTCCCTGTATAATCAGGCACTAAGGAGGCAAGAAGTGAAGATTGGAATTATTGGATACGGTCAAATGGGGCACATGATTCATTCTTGTGCCAAGGCTGCCGGACATGAGGTTGTTATTACCGCAGACCCAGTGGCCAAAGATGCCTCCCTCACCTTTTCCCTTGGCGACACAAAAACCCTTGTTGCCGCGGTAAGGGGTAGTGGTGCGGAGGGAATAATCGAATTCAGTCATCCATCTGCCGTAATTGATAATATTCGCTGCCTCCTACCCCTCGGTATTCCTCTGGTTGTAGGTACAACTGGTTGGACCGACAAGGAAACTGAGGTTGCTGACCTTGCAAGACAGTGTGGTGGAACCCTCATGCGCTCTGCAAATTTTTCTGTGGGGGTCAATATGTTCTACCGTATTGTAGAGGAGGCGGCTCGCTTGATGGATGGCTACCCTGAGTACGATGTTGCTACCTGGGAAGCCCATCATGTACGGAAGGCAGACAGTCCCTCCGGCACTGCCTTGGAAATCGCTCGACGTATTTTAAATGTCAGTTCTTCAAAGACAGAAGTGGTGGTTGATGCCTTTCACGAAAAACCCCAACCACATCAACTCCACGTATCGAGTACCCGTTCTGGCTCCGTTCCTGGAACCCATACGGTGTTCTTTGATTCTCCAGCTGACACCATTGAACTTACCCACAGGGCTCGTTCTCGGGAGGGGTTTGCCAGCGGTGCTGTTCAGTCTCTTGTTCGTCTGAAAGAGGCCTTGGATAGTGGTCGTCTTAGCCCCGGTGCAATTTACGGAATGGCAGATTTATTCTAATTTTAAGCCTTGGGAAACCCCTGGATTTTAGCTTTAAATAAACAGATAAATTTATCTCGACTTGAACAAAGCCCCCTCTTTCTACTATAATGTGGTATCGTTATACATTATTTTATTTGGAGGACATATGACAATAGTTGACATGCTCCAGCAGAGTCTTTTCTTGACCTTGTTGGGAATGGGTGTTGTTTTCTCCTTCCTGATTATCCTCATTGTGTTTATGACCTTGTCACATAAGGTTTTGCATGCACTGAAACTGGATCAGGAAGCTGTTGAGCCGCAGAAACCATCTGCCGCTCCTGCCACGGCTGGGCAGGACGGAGCCGTAATTGCCGCCATAGCTGCCGCAGTGCGGGAAAGACAAAGTTAATTATCGAGGAGAAATAAGATGGCAAAGAACGTAAAGATTTCTGACTTGGTGTTGCGTGATGCCCACCAGTCGCTTCACGCAACACGTATGACTACAGCGGATATGTTGCCCATTTGCAACAAGCTGGATTCTGTAGGATATTTTAGTTTGGAAGGCTGGGGTGGAGCCACCTTTGACTCTTGCATCCGCTTTTTGAATGAGGATCCTTGGGAGCGTCTGCGCAAGTTGCATGCCGCCCTGCCCAAGACCCCCATCATGATGCTGCTCCGTGGCCAGAATCTGCTGGGCTACCGCCACTATGCCGACGATGTGGTAGACAAGTTCGTTGAGGCTGCCGCCCGCAATGGTATCGGCATTTTCCGTATCTTCGATGCCTGTAACGACCCCCGCAACCTGAAGCGTGCCACCGATGCCGCCAAGAAGACAGGCAAGCACGTTCAGATGGCCATTTCCTATGCCACAACTCCCTATCACACCAAGGAAATTTACGCCGACCTGGCCAAGTCTTATGCCGACTTTGGAGCCGACTCCATCTGTATCAAGGATATGTCCGGCCTTTTGAAGCCCTTTGAGGCCTACGAGCTGGTAAAGGCTATCAAGGCAAAGGTTGACCTTCCCATCGAGATTCACACCCACGCTACAACAGGTCTGTCCGTTGCCACCCTGCTGAAGGCATCCGAGGCCGGAGCGGAGATTATGGACACAGCCATTTCCTCCATGTCCATGGGAACCTCCCACAGCCCCACCGAAACCGTGGTGGAGATGCTGAAGGGAACTGAATTCGACACAGGGCTGGATTTGGACACCCTGCTGGAGATTGCCGCCTACTTCCGTGATGTCCGCAAGAAGTACGCCAAGTTCGAGTCCAGCTTCCTTGGT
>JAGBFT010000075.1 GCA_017936345.1 Spirochaetaceae bacterium | reverse complement strand
GCCTTTGCCCACAAGGCCGGAATGCACATTGACGCTGTCACCAAAAATCCCTTTGCCTACGAGCATGTCACCCCGGAAAGCGTGGGCAACGACCGGGTCTTCCTGATGAGCGAGGTGGCAGGACGCTCCACAATAATAGAAAAGATTCGTCGGTTTGACCCCACCATCCACAAGAACAATCCCATTGTGGGTGAGATTGTACAGAAGATGAAGGAGCTGGAGCACGCCGGCTACCAGTTTGAGGGGGCTGAGGGCAGCTTTGAGCTTTTGGTGCGCAAGAGCATCGGCAAGTACCAGCCCTTCTTCCGGCTCCACTACTACAAGTCCATCGGGGAGAAGCCGCCCCTGGATGAGACCCTGTGCTCCTTCGCCCAGCTGAAAATCGAGGTGGACGGCCAGATTGAGATTACCGCAGGAGAGGGGGACGGTCCTGTTCACGCCCTGGATACCGCCCTGAGAAAGGCTTTGGAGCGCTTCTATCCCGCCGTTGCCCAGATTCGCCTCACGGATTACAAGGTTCGTGTGTTGGACTCCAAGTCAACCACAGCCTCCAAGGTTCGTGTCCTCATTGAAAGCTCCGACGGTACGGACACCTGGTCCACCGTGGGGGTTTCCGCCGACATTCTGGAAGCCTCCTGGCTGGCTCTGGTGGACTCCTTTGAATACAAGTTGATTAAGGATATTGAGCGACGTTTTAAGAACTTTCTTTAGGATTTAGCCTTGACAGAAGATATGCTTTCTGATATCTTAATTGCGTTATCGTTTTCACGGTATAACGGGCAATAGCGCAGTTGGTTAGCGTGCAAGTCTGGGGGACTTGAGGTCCCGGATTCGAATTCCGGTTGCCCGACTTTAAGGATACATCAGTATAATTGGTGTATCCTTTTTTTTTGCTTTACATCTTCATATTATGCTGTATAATTTATTATGGAGAGAGTTTAAAAAATGATGATACTTATGAATAACAGCAAATTGGTTTTTCGTGTCTTGGAGGTTGCCTGTGGATACTGCAATGGATAGAGACAGTATATTTAAATTTTATTCAGAAACACTTTCTTTTCTCCACAAGAGTTTTGATGATTATTTTTATATGCTTGATTTTAAAACGGGTAAGATAAAGTTCTTTGGAGAAATTGCCAGTCGCTATGATATAAACCTTGATGAAAATAACTTCTGTACCTTTGATGATTGGAATAAAATTGTATATCCCCGGGACTTTCCTAGATTTCAGGAAGATCTGGATAAGATCGGAAGCGGTAAAAAGCAAACCCACAATATGGAATATCGTGTGCGGGATAAAAACGGAGCGGTAGTCTGGATTAGTTGTACAGGAAAGGTTTTGCTTGATGAAAATGGTGAGACCTCCTGGATGATGGGAAAAATTTCCGACTCCATTTGGTCAACCAATGTGGATAGTCTGACAGGAGTCATGCTGTTTGATAGCTTAAAAACAGAAATTGAAGCGATTCTGGAAGAGCTTAGGGAAGGTTTTTTCCTTTTGATTGGTGTTGATGATTTAAAGAAAGTGAATATGCAAAAGGGGCGTCTTGCAGGAGATGAGATTTTATGTCGTACAGCCTCTGCCTTGGAGGATGTAACAGAGGGAAAGTACAACGTATACAG
This sequence comes from Spirochaetaceae bacterium, assembly GCA_017936345.1. Taxonomy (GTDB): domain Bacteria; phylum Spirochaetota; class Spirochaetia; order Treponematales; family Treponemataceae; genus Treponema_F. The sequence goes on along the minus strand of JAGBFT010000075.1, from coordinate 4,132 downwards.
AATAAACGGGGACTGCTTTGCCGTGAACCTGCCCGATTATAAACGGGAGGATGTACAAAAGGTTTTCAAGGGAATACAGGAAAGACTAAGAAATGTTTGCACCGTTTCCGGTGGTTGTGTTCCTTATCGTGAGTATCATATTCCTGATAGTGGAAGCCTTTGTCAGTATGCAGAAAATACCTTGGAGCTTGGAAAGGCTCAGGGAAAGAATATGTTGAAGTTCTTTTCCACTGCTGATTATGAAAAGGAGTTGGAAACCCTCCGTTTAAAGGAAGAGCTCCTTGAAAGCATAAAAGATGGTTTTAAAGGCTTTGCCATTCATTATCAACCTCAGATTGACCCTACTGATTTTACTGTTTTTGGTGCAGAAGCCCTTATGAGATTTTACTCACCCACAAGAGGGCTTGTTTCTCCTGTGGAGTTCATTCCAATTTTGGAGCAGTCAAACTATATATGTTCCGTTGGTCTTTGGCTTTTGGAGCAATCCTTGTATCAATGTGCCATTTGGCGAAAAACAATTCCAGACTTTCACATAAGTGTAAATGTCTCGTACACCCAGTTGCAGGATTCAACCCTAGCCCAGCAATTTTTACACGTGCTGGAAAAGAGTGGCTTGCCAGGAAATGTCCTGACCTTGGAAGTTACCGAAAGTATGGAGCTCCACGATTATCCTGAAATCAATAGGATTTTTGCCGACTTGAAATCTGTGGGAGTGGAAATTTCTGTAGATGACTTTGGAACAGGATATTCCAGTTTGAGTCGCTTAAAACAATTAGAAATCGATGAAATTAAAATAGACCGCTGTTTTGTTGCAGATATTCAAAATAGTGCGTATAATTATCGCCTTTTAAGCAATATGTTGGAATGGGCTTCAAAAAGTAGAATTCGAGTGTGTTGCGAAGGCGTGGAGGATATTGAGGAGTTGGCTGTAATTACCCAGCTGTATCCTCAGATTCTACAAGGATTTTTATTTTCCAAACCCCTTGCTGTGGAGGATTTTGAAAATCGCTACATTAAGAGGAATGCTCCAGAGTTTAAGAAAAGATTGAAACAGGAAAGGGTTTTAAAGACCAAGGCAGCTGGATATAAGGGGTTGACCAATCGGGAGTGGACAGAGGGAGAAAAGTTCAAGGCTGTTCTAGAAGCTCAAACCGATGTAGTTTATGTCAGTGACATGGACTCTTATGAACTGTATTATTTGAATCCAGCTGGACAAAGGGTGGTGGGTACTACCAGTTATCGGGGGCAAAAGTGTTATAAGGTTTTACAGGGAAGAAATAGCCCCTGCCCCTATTGTACGAATTCACGTCTTTCTGAAGATGAGTTTTATATTTGGGAGAGACGGAATGAAATGTCCAATGCCCACTTTATGTTGAAAGACAAAATAATACCATGGGAAAACAAGAAAGTTCGTATGGAAATTGCTGTTAATCTGACAGAGCAGACTAATCTTACCGACATGATAGAAGAAAAGTTGGACTTTGCAGACAATATTGTCGCTTGCTCAAAGATTTTATCTAGCAATTTTGATGTGGATGAAGTTGCTTTGAATATGCTGGCTCTCATCGGTAATTTTTACAAGGCAGATAGGGCCTTTGTATTTGAGCCGGATACAGAAAATTATTCAAGCTGGACAAATACCTACGAGTGGTGCAACATCAATATTGTCTCTCAAAAGTCCATGTTCCAAGGTCTTGATTCAAAGTATATTGCCAATTGGATAGACAGGTTTCAGCAAGACCGCTCTGTAATTATTGTGAATTTCAAGGACGTGATTGAAAAGTATCCTGACGAATACGCTTTGTTTAGTCCAACAGGTATTAACCGTGTCATCCTGGTTCCTGTGTTGGAAAATAGCCGGCTCCTTTGCTTTGTTGGTGTGGATAATCCCTGTCACTGTATTCAAGATGATTCCCAGATTCGGGTTCTTTCCTCATTCTTGGTAAATCGTGTGAGACAGGATAAGAACGAGGTTCGTCTGCAGAATTTGCTGGACTTTGACTATAGCAATATTTTAGGGCTGATAAATCTTGGATTATGGATAATCCGTATAGACAGAAAAACAGGCGCTGGAGAATTAGTTGCCGATGATACCCTCCGTCGTGTTATGGGAATACAGATAGTTCTCACCCCGGAAGAAGCCTATAAGTTTTGGTACAGCAGGATTAGGCCGGAATGCCGCCCCTATGTGGAAAAGGGTGTGGAGCAGATGGTAGAAACTGGTGCTGTTGTGCAGCTTTCGTATACATGGTCACATCCTATTCGGGGAGATGTGGAGGTTGTTTGCACAGGTTTAAGAAGAGAGGTTACTACAGACAAGATAGTCCTGTCTGGTTATCACCGGAATCTTCACGATGTGCTACGTCCAACTATGGATAGCAGCATTTGACTTTGTCTTTCCTAGGAGTATCAAAATCAAATTCCCAGAAAGGATTTCTTTAGTTCTCCATGTCCATTGAAGAGGGCCAGGTTGGTCAATTGGGCCGTTGCCGGGTCAAGTCCCTGAGAAAGCTCATCATGTATTCCGACAGTATCTGATTCAGTGTGTTTTATAGGGGAGCCCGGAAGTGTAAAACAACACAACCTTTAGGCTGTGTTGTTTTCTGTCTATTCCCCGTTCATCATGGCGATTCCCTGCTCCAGGTGGGCCGCTGTAATGGCTCCGGCTGCGTAGGCTACAGGAATTCCTTGTGCGTTGATGAAGTAGGTGGTGGGGATGGCGCTGACTCCGTAGGTGTAGGCGGCCTCCTGCTCTGTGTCAAAGTAGATGGGGAAGGTGTAGCCCTGGTCGGCAATATATTTTTTTGCTGTTTCAACTGTTTCTCTACCGCCGTCGGTCATGTTTACCATCATAAATTGAATCTCTGAACCATATTTTTTATAGGCTGCCTCAAAGTCTGGCATCTCGGCCTTGCAGGGTGGACACCAGCTGGCCCAGAAGTTTACGATGACGGGCTTCCCTGCCAGCGAGTGGAGGCTCACAGCCCTCCCGTCCATATCAATGACAGTAAAGTCGGGTGCCTTGGTTACTTCCTGCTGTACCTCGCTGCCGGCACTTGTTGTAGCCGCTCCAGAGGGTTGGTTGGAGACATTTGTAGCCGTCGCTGCCACATTTCCGGTTTCTGTAGTGTAGACCATGTTGTCCGGGCTGTAATCCAAAACCAATTTATCGTATAAAATGGCGGCAGCTCCTATCACTACCAACATGAGTCCTGCAATAATTGCTATCTTTGTTTGTTTTTTCAAAATAAAATCTCCTCATAGATATTTTATCATCCTTGGCTTGCCTCAAATAGCTTGCCAAAGGATAGTGTAACCAAATTGGCTCTAGGACAAGCCTTAGCTCAGCAGTCCTAAAAATTTATTCATCAATCCTGTCATCATCAGGATGCCCATGATAATCAATAGAATACCACAAATTCTATTGATAATGGTATAGTTCCTCTTGATAAAATCGAAGGTGGATTTCAGGCTGTCGATTAACAGGGCGCTGGCCACAAAGGGAATGCCCAGACCTGCTGAATAGCAGAGCAACATAAGAACACCGGTAAGAACATGACCCTGTTGGGATGCCAGCATGAGGGCAGAGCCCAAGAAGGCCCCTACACAGGGGGTCCAGCCGATGGAAAAGACCATTCCAAACAAAATTGCTGAAAAGAACCCCAGTTCCTTTCCCGCCATGGCATTGGAGCCGCCTCGGAACAGGTTGATTTTCACCACGCCAAGGAAATTCAGCCCGAAGAACACCACGATGACACCGGTGACGATGTTAACCACTGTCTGATGGCGACGCAGCAGTCCGCCGAGGGTTCCCGCCAATGCCCCCAAAAGCACAAAGACGAGGGTAAAGCCTAAGACAAAGCCCAGTGCGTTGCGAAGGGTTTTTGCAGACCTTCCCTTGCCATCAACGGTATTGCCGCTACCAGCAAAGTAAGATAAATAGATGGGCAGCATGGGCAGGAGGCAGGGAGAGATGAAGGTGATGATGCCCTCCAAAAAGGCGATGAAGAATTCCATAGTTTGTCTAACCTCGATGATATGGTTTCTATAAAGTATACAATAAAATGAGATTTAAATCCGTGATTCAATCACCGGGATGGGTGAACAGGGCAGTTCATTCCACCTTGAAGGT
>JAGBFT010000074.1 GCA_017936345.1 Spirochaetaceae bacterium | reverse complement strand
GGCACGGAAGGCCAGCATCAGCTGGTCCGGGAAGGGCCAGCTCTTGCTGCCCACGTAGCGGATGTCCTTTACCTTGATGCCCGCCTCCTCCTCCACCTCACGGGCCACACATTCCTCCAGCGTCTCGCCAGGCTCCATGTAACCCGCCAGACAGGTGAAGATGTCCGTATTGCGGTGCTTGTGGCGGGCGAGCAAAATTTTTCCCTCCTTTTCCACCAGCACAATCATGGCAGGGGAAAGGCTCGGATAGTACACACTCCCGCAGGAAAGACAGACCCTGGCCGTCTCGTCGGATGAGTCATGGAGCTGACAACCACACTTTCCGCAAAAACGGGAACGCCTGCGCCAGTTCAGCAGGGCCAGGGCACGGGCAACCAAGGGAGCCAGCTCGTGCTTGGCAAAGAAGACTTCCCGGATAAAAACCCAGTGGCAGCCAGCAGGTTCTGTTGCAGTCTCTTCCAGCAGCATGGTGGCATAGCCCTGTTCTGGCTCGCTAAACCAGTCTGTAGCTAGTTGGTAATCAAGGAATTTATGATAAATTTCACCAGATGGAGGACTAAGTACCTCCTCCTTGAGAGTCAATATTTGGTTGGTCCTAAAAATAAAAAGATGATGGGTATCATCAACATGGCTGGTAGTAATCATGGACATACTGTAATGATACCATGGGTTTATAGCTGGTGCAAACTTTTTTTTCTCCATCCTCTTGCAAGAGTTCTCTGCTCGTTCCAAACCATTTTACAAGTTTGATATTCTCAAAACTCCATCTTACTGATATACTGTAACTATGATGGTCATACTATCTCGGGAGATTATTCATCAGATAATGTTTGCCCTGGAGGATCAGGGGACAAGTTACCTCTTTAATCCATCTTCTGGAACATTAGAGGACAAGGCAAAATTAACCGATGATTCTCTTCCGCAAGGATATGTTGAGTTGCCACAGTGGGGCCCTGCAAACGGGTTCCGCATGATGGAGCGTTTTGTAACTGTGGTACGAAATCCCCAGTTACAGCAGGAGCTCCGTTCCATCCTGTTTTCAGGAAAGGGGGTGTTTAAGAATTTTAAGAGTTGTCTAAAATCCCATCCTCAAGGAGAAAAACAATGGTATACTTTCCGAGAAGAGGAAATGACAGGGTATATTACCCAGTGGTATAACCAGTTGAGGGAAATTTACGGCCTAGAACAATTAGGTGAAGAGCCGGAAGACAATGAAGAGCTTTTACAGGATGATTTTATATTCAGGGAATATGAAGCCATTAGGGATGAAGAAAAATTAATGCGTGCCGCCAACAGTTTTATGGCAGAGCGGGAGGCACAATGGCCAGGTGAAATTGGATTAGCCTTGTCCCGTTTGTGGCAGGAACAGGAAGCCAAAAGGAAGGAAGATATGATACTTTCTTTAGTGGCAGAAACTATAGAGGGAGATTTTTCTGGATGTGTTGAAGCTGTATTGTATCCGTCTTACGTAAAGGAGACTGTACTCCTTACCTCTTTTTTTGTACTGGAACAGTATCGAGGATTGGGAATTGGTAAAAAACTACTGGAACAATGTGTTGTTCAATTGGAAGAAAAAGGAATTCGTTGGATTATCCTTGCAGACCTTGTCATTCCAGTTTTTTTACAAGCCTGTTTGGCACGAATTGGATTTGTCAGCAGTGGTGGTGGTTATATTTTGGATATACACAAAAAAAATAGCCTCCACGAATCATGAGAACATCCTGGATGTTCCTATTTTATTTGGAGAAAAGAATGCCCATTAACAACATTGATGAAGAACGTTTTGTTGCTGTATTAAAAGAAGCAATCAACAAGGTAAAGACAGAAGAAGATCCTGTCGCTCTCACTGAAATGAAAAAGCTTTTTAAAAAACATGTACCTTTTTCACTGAGAAACTATGTTGCCGCCTATCTTGCAAAGCAATCTTGCCAAGGATTTAAAGGCGGAAGCAAATTTCAGGGTCGTCAGGAAGGATACAGGGGTGGAAGCAATCGAGTGGAGAGAAAAGAACGCTCCGCCACTCAAAGACGGCAGGAGGATTTTAGACGAGACAGCAGTGCAGAAGCATCTACAGAACCACGTCCATCCCCACGCCGGGTAACTATTGACGAAGAGCATGCGGCAACAGTGTTCATCGGAATTGGGAAAAACCGCAGGGTGTATACACGAGATTTAATTACACTCTTGATGCAGGTATGCAAGTTAGACAGAGAAAGAATTGGTCGCATCCGCAATCAGGAAAACTACTCCTTTGTAGAATTGTTCAAAGATGATGTGGACGATGTTATTGCCACCCTCAACGGTTACAGCTATCATGGCCGCAATTTAACTGTAAGCTATGCACGAAAGAAGGAGGAAGGTTTTTCTAGCCAGGATGATGTCCAGCAAGATGAGGGTCTTGTTGATTCAGCAGAAGCTGGAACAGCCCAAGATGAATCTGCTGAAACCAATCAAGAATAGCAGAAAACAGCAGCCAACCAAGGGAGAATACCATGAAGATTTGGAATTTTGTAACCGGAGCTTTTCAGGTGAACACCTTCGTTGTTCACCTGAAAGACAAGCATGTGTTTATTGTGGATCCAGGTGGAGATATTCTTTCTATCAGTCAGTTCTTGGCTTCCCAGGAGCTGATTCCAGTGGCAATTGTCTGTACCCACGGACACTTTGACCACATCTTTGGAATCAAGGACTTGAGAGATATTTATGCAAACCTTCCCATAGTAGCCCACGTTGATGAACAGTGCTATTTTGGTGAGGATGCGCTGGAGGCTCATGGCTACGACTTGCAAATGATGGGGCTTCCTCAGTTAACGGAGGCTCTGACAGGTATTCCCTCACCCGACTGCCTGGTGGAAGAAGGAGATAGCCTTGCAAAGCTCAGTGGCATCCCCTGTCCAGAAGCTGCGGACCAATGGAAAATTATCCATACACCAGGCCACAGCAATGGGTCTATCTGCTTGTATAACCAACAGGAGGGAATGCTTTTTAGTGGAGACACCCTCTTTTATGGTGGATATGGACATAGCGATTTGTACAGTGGAAACCAACAGTTGCTTTTTGCCAGCCTTCGCCGTGTTATGAAGGAGCTGCCTCAGGATACAAAAATCTATCCTGGACACCGTGAATTTGGTGTTCCCCTCAAGGATGCCATTCAAGGTCCCTACAAAAAATAACAGATTGTGAACAAGCAGGGGCTATCCTAGAAGCTTTACTTCATAGATAGCCCCTTTTTTATTGGGTTTGGGCAAGAGCCTCAGAAATACTAAAGGCCCTGTCTCCAATCTTCTCAACATTTCGTACCAAGTCGATATACAAAAGCTCCGCCTTTACATTTGCCCCACTTTCCAGTCGTTTTCTGGCAAGCTTCTTTAGGTTTTTTCTCATAAGGTCAATTTGGTCTTCTAAAACCTGTGCCACAGACAACTGCTCCTCATTCAAATGCTGGTTAATATTGACTCTAATAAAATCCAGGAACCGATGGGCAAGGTCAATGTAGGGATGGAGCCGCACCATATCCTCTTCTGCAAAAATCATTTCTTTTTCAATGCTTCTTTGCAAAAGGAGTCCCATGGTATAACAATCGTCCGTCATGTTTTCCAAATCATCAACAATCCGCAGCATGACAGAAACATTGTTCTTCAATTTGTCGCTCATAGGCAGCTGGGAGCAGCGAACAAGGTAATTGGTGAGCTGCTCTTGCATTTGGTCGGCATAATCCTCCTCCTGGGTAAGAGGTCCCATCTGGGTTTCTACAAACTCCATTGAACGCTGACTAAAACCCTTGGCAATCCTGTCAAACATACGGATAACGACCCCTGTCATGTCCTCAATTTCTTTTTCAGCCCGAATTATGTATGCCGCAGCATTTTCCTTGGCACCGGTCTCCACAAAATCCAGCTTGTACACTTCGGATGTCTCATCATCCTTTGGCTTGATAATCCGTTCAGCCAGGGCCGCAATTTGCCCAGCAAAGGGCAGGAAAATCATTGTGTTGATGACGTTGAACACGGTGTGCAACATGGCGATATGGTAGGTAATGTGCTCATCAACAGGTCCAGGAACGAGGGCATCTACCAAAATCAGCAGGGGATGAAGGAAAATTGAAGCCAAAACTGTTCCTGTGACGTTAAACATAACGTGAATGAGGGCGGCTCGTCGTGCATTAACCTTTGTTCCCCAAGCTGCAATAACAGCGTCAATGGTGGAACCAATGTTGCTTCCCAAAACCATAGAAGCCGCAAAGGTCCAGGGCAACAGGCCGTTATGGGACATGGTTAAAATAATTGCAGTGGAAGCGCTGGAGGAGTGAAGCAATACAGTGATTGCCATGCCAGCAATAATACCAATTACAATGCTTATAACTCCCATATCTGTCCAAGCGGCTAAAAAACCGACATTTGAGGCATCCAAGGTGGGAATTGACTTGGACAAAAGGTCAAGCCCCAAAAACAGGAGACCAAATCCCATAAGGGCTTCACCAACATTTTGTTTTTTTAGCTTTTTAAGGTTGGTAAGCAAATATCCTATACCAAAAACTGGAATGGCCATAAGAGAAATTTTAAAGTTAAACCCAAAGAAGGCCACAATCCAGGCCGTAATGGTTGTACCGATATTCGCTCCAAAGATAATTCCCACAGACTGGGTCAGACTCAAAAGTCCTGCATTTACAAAGGAAACAACCATTACCGTAGTGGCACCGGAAGACTGTATCAACATGGTAATAAACATACCGGTCAACATGGCAAAGAAACGATTGCCGGTCATCAAGCCCAGAACACGGTGAAGACTCTTGCCAGCACTTTTTTGAATGCCATCGCTCATAAGTTTCATTCCGTATAACAGGAAGCCCAATGCACCAAGCAGCTGAAAAAATATGTATAAAATATTCACCATTCAATTCTATCAGTAATATATGAAATTCGCAATAAAAATAAATTCCTGCCAAAAGGTGAATTTCTATCCCTACAATAGCCTTCTTTTTTGTGATATACTGAAAGCCATGAGTGACAAGCAATGGTTTGAAAAAGAAAATTTTTGGCTCAACTATGGGCCCATCATGTTTGATACCCATCACTGGGCAGAGGCACCAGGTATTGCCCAGGCAATTTGTGATATATGCCAGCTTCCTAAAGGCAGCAAAATCCTTGATGCGGGTTGCGGCCCCGGACGGATTACGGTGGAGCTAGCCATTCTAGGAATGGATGTTACTGGAGTTGATATAATTGCTCCCTACTTAGAAGCAGCCCAGGAGTCAGCTGCAGATGAGGGGGTAAAAATCACCACTGTACAGGCTGATTTGAGAGGTTTTCAGGCAAGGGAAGAATTTGATGTAGCAGTAAATTTATATACCTCCTTTGGTTACTGTGACACCATAGAGGAAGATACAAGGATTTTGCAAAATATTGCTGATGCCGTAAAGCCAGGCGGCTGCTTTGTAATGGAGTGCCTTAGCAGGGAAAATGCTGTGCGGGATTTTACAGAAGGCGAATGGTTTTGTCGCAGCGGGAAAACCGTCCTCACAGATTTTTCCGTAGTGGGAGCCTGGGAAGGATTGCGTTCTCGCTGGATTCTTATTGACGATCAAACAGGACAACGAATTGAGCACGAATTTGTTCAAAGACTTTATTCAGCAGTGGAATTAAGAAAAACCCTGTTAGAATGTGGTTTTTCCAGTACAGAAATTTACGGAGACTTTGAGAGGTCTCCCTATGACCAAAAGGCTGCTACTATGGTAATTATCTGTAGAAAATAGTATGATAAGCCCATGAAGCGCTTGGTTATAATAGTCTTTGTTATAGTGGGACTTTCCCTTGGCCTTGCATTCCTTTTAAAGGATGCGGGGGACAATACATCTCAAAGTATAACTCCTTCTCAAACAGTTATCCCTCAAACGACGGAACAAAAACAAGAGTCCGTTGATGTCCACATAGAAGAAGTTGATGAAACACTAATATCTCTTGTCCCCCTTTATAATGAAGAAACTCTCATGGACACCCTCAACGTTGATTTTGATGGGGACGGCTACGACGACCAAATTAACACCATCAGAAAGATGACCAGTCCCTATATACAAATTCTTGTGGGACTCTACAATCCCTACAAGGGACAGTATGAAAGATCCGCCATTATTGATACAGAAATAATTCAAACGAGAACCTTTAATTATAGCTGTCTGGACCTTATTGGAAATCACAAGAATGTTCTTATGTTCTCGGGCTTTTTAGAAAACAATAATTCTGTAATGAAGCTGTTTTTGCCAGAAAAACGGGACACTGGCTTGGTAATGAATGTCATTGGGGATTTTCAGTCTGATGGTACAATTTTTATCCAACAATTAGACAGACACGAATCTTACGAATCACAAAAGGCCAATGGGATTAGTTTTCCAGTGTGGGTTTATAGTTCTGACTCTAACTCCGGCAATAGCCTTGACCAAATTCAAACAAAATATGTTTGGGATTCTTCTGCAAATAAGTATACAAGGAATTCAGAAACAAGAGTTCAAGAATCTAAAGTTACTTCAACTGAATTAAATAAGATTTTGGATGGAACCCTCGTCTCCTTTCAAAACCACTTGGAAGGCTTGTGGTACAATACAAATGCTTCTGCCGATGAAGCCCAGTATATGTTTTTTAATCCCCGGGATGAGGAAATTATTTTCCAAGCAGACAAGTCCCAGGAAGTATACACTTGGGTTAGCAGTACCTTGCGCCGAAACGGCATTTATATTACGGCCATCAATAGTTCTATAAATAATCTTACCCGGCGAATCGATATCTCACTTACTGGAACAAATGAAATAAGAGTTCGTAACCAAGACGATGTCCTTATGACTATCAGTGAAAAGTCTTTGTGGGATGGAGAATATAAAAAACAACCCCTCAACAACAGCTCCCAAACCACCCAACCGGCGCAAGAAATTCTTCATTTATTGGAGGGACAAAAGCATTGGCTTGTAGAAGGTGTAAACCAGATGGAAATTACTGGCGGAATCTACAGCTCATCCCTGGTTACAGGAATGATTACCAGCACCTTTTGCGATAATCAAGAGGTTATTCAGGTTCGAGGTTCTGTAGGCGCGCCCTTTTACAATCAAGAGTCCTACCTTGCAACGGTAGAACATGACGAAGAAACAAAGCTGCTTAAGGCTGTTCGTCTTTCTCCGGTAAAAATTACCCCGTTGGGAATCGAATCACTTGGAGGAAGTACCATCAGACTGGAGGCCAACTACAATGTTCAGGAGGAGGCTGTGGCAGAGCTTATCAGTCCCGATGAACCAGAACTCCAAGCTACGTCGTCCCATGACGGTGATGAAAGTAGACCTGTTCTATCTGTACACACTTCTCCCCGATACTTTAGCCCTGACAACGATGGAGTTGACGACAAGCTTACCATTGACCTAAGTGTTACATCTGGAACACCGATAGCAAGCTGGTCATTTAATATTTACGACCCATCAAACAATAGCTTGATTTGGTCCCGCTCAGGAATAGGAGAGGTTAACGACAAGCTGGAATGGAACGGCCGCACCAATACAGGGGAGCTTGTTCAGTCTGCCACCGACTACCCCTTTACCTTTTCTGCCAAGGATGAAAACGGCATGAGTTCGGAGGCCCGTGGTGAATTGTCTGTAGACGTTCTGGTTATTCACGAAGGACATTTGCTTAAAATCCAGGTTCCCTCCATCATTTTCCGTAGCGATAGCGCTGACTTTGTAGGAAAGGACGTAGATTCCGAGAAGGGTCTTGACCAAGCCACCATAGACAACAACATCAAGGTTATCCAGCGTATCGCTCAAATTTTGAATAAGTTTCCAGATTATCGAGTTCGTATTGAAGGGCATGCCAACAACATTACTGGAAAAGAGGCAGAAGAAACCTCAACTGCCGACGGAAACATTCCCTTGGTTCCATTGTCAAAGGCTCGAGCCGACTTGGTGCGGGATATGCTGATTGAGTCCGGTGTAGATGGGGATAGACTTTCTACAGTGGGTATGGGAGGAAGACAGCCTGTTGTTTCCCGCTCGGATAAGCCTAACTGGTGGAAAAACCGCCGGGTAGAGTTTATTCTGGAAAAATAGGCTATTCATCGGCAAACACTGGGTAGCACTCAAAGCCAGCTGTCTTGAGTCTAAGACCGGCGGAATTATCCTTATCCTCTGGTACAGTAACAACAAAGTAGACAGTGCCACTTTGACGCTGTTCTTCTGAAATATCAGGCATAAAACCAGCATCCCTTAGGCGGGAAGCTAAATTTTCCGCATTGTCCCTGCTTCGGAAAAACCCCACCTGCTGTTTGACAACTACGTGACTTTCAGCCGTTCCAGTGGATGAACTTTTACCAGAACCACTGGGGGAGCTTGTTTCTACATCACTACGGGTGGGAGAAGCCGTGTTATTCACAGCCACCTCATCCCGGGGCAGGAAGAACCAAAAGGGTGTGGGCAGCATATGGGCAACACCAGTTACAAGGGCTGTTTCCGCTGACTTTGGATATTCTGCCTGGAGTTTTTTACTCCATTCACTCTCTCCAGTAAGATACCACAGGGTTAGATAAACTGGGGGACGAACAACCTTCATAGAATCCATAGTTGCGTAGGTTTTGAGAACAGTTACAGGCTCCAGCAATTCCTGACTGGACTGGATACCACAGAGCCAACTCCACATTTTATAAAGCCGATAGTAAGCCATTGTTTCTTCTGAACTAGTGCTTGCTATGGAGGCAAGGTAGGAATCGGCCTGTTGATTATTTCCGCAACTGAGACTACACCGGACTGCTGCCAAAACCAATTCCTCCGAGGTTAAGGCTGGGGCTCCCGGGGCAGGAGATGCAGCAATTGCAGCGGCCCTTGCATACCAAGTGGCAGCCTTTTCATATTCACCAAGCTGTTCTGTCAAGGAGCCCAGAAAGGTGTACAAGGCTCGTTTATTTGAATCAGAAGCAGTGGCAGCAGCCCTTTCCACATCTTGCATGATGGAAGCCATGGGTTGACTTCCATCTGTGGATTTAGCTACTGCTTCCTGAATAACTTGTGAGGCAGATTGACTCCACACTGAAACAGTGATAAAAAAAAGGACAGAAAAACAAATATTTTTCAACACTTGGTACATTCCTTAGGAGGCTGTTGTGGTTCCAGAACCATCACCACTAGAAACAAAAATCCCGGAAGAAGGTTTTTCTACAGAATTTTGCCCTTGCTGACTTTGCAACTGCTTATTCTTTTTTTCTTCCGCTTGTTTTTGTCTCTCCAATTTCTTTGCTTCCTTTTCTGCCTGTCTTGCCTCCTTGGCAGCACGTTTTTCGGCTGCTTCCAAATCCTTGGACTCTTTATCCTGTTGCTTTCTGATTTTTCTCATTGCCCTTTCTTCAGCCTGCACCTTTTTTTCCTTGGCGGACTTTTTCTTAATTACAGTAAAAGGCAGAGTAACTAGAACTCCACAGGAAAAGGCCACAATCAAGCTAAAGAAGATTGGCACATTCTGAAAGGTCTTGAAACCGAAGGAGATGTTGCAGCTGTTCTCCAAGTTGAACCCCGCAAAGCAGGTTCCCAGAATGAGACAGATGATAAAACCGACTAGTTTCCACGGCATAGATTCCTCCTGAATTCGGCAGAGGCAAGTTCATGCACCCGCCCTCTTCCATTATACACTAAGACCCTACCACCTTACCACGGATGGTATTACCCGTCAATTCAAGGAGCTGCACCTGCACAAAGGTTCCGCAGGCCGACTCCGGGGCGGCGAACACCACCCGCTCGTCCTGTGCTGTCTTGCCCAAGAGTTCCTCCTTATTGTCCCGGGACACGGACTCCGCCAGCACCGTCACCGTCTGTCCCAGCCTTTTTGCTGTCTCTTCCCGGGTAATCACCAGTTGCATGTCGATGATGCGCTGGAGGCGGGACTTCTTTGTATCCAGCGGAATCTGGTCAGGATATTTTGCCGCAGGGGTTCCCTCCCGTGGATTGTAGTAGTACATGTAGGCCGCCTGATAGCGAACCCTTTCCATCAGCTCCACAGTCTTGTCAAAGTCCTCCTCCGTCTCTCCGGGAAAACCAATAAGGATATCGGTGGTAAGGGAGGCATCCGGCAGCTTTTCACGAATGCGACCCACCAGGTCAAGGTATTCTTGATGGGTGTACTTGCGGGCCATACGGCGGAGGATGGGGTCGGAGCCATGCTGGACGGGCAGATGGATGTGGCGGCACAGCACCGGATAGCGGGCAATCACCTCGATGAGCTTGTCCGACAAGTCCTTGGGATGGCTGGACATAAAGCGCACCCAGCCGATGGGAGAATTCTTTTCCTCCAGGTGCCGGGCAATCATCTCCATCAAACCGGGGAAGTCCAGTTCTGTTCCGTCCTCATTTTTCCAGCAATAGGAATTCACGTTCTGACCCAGCAGGGTGATTTCCCGCACATTGTGGGCGGAAAGCTGATCAAGCTCCGCCAGAACCTCTGCTGGATTGCGGGAAATCTCCCGTCCCCGCACGTGGGGAACGATGCAGTAGGTGCAGTAGTTATTGCAGCCGTGCATGATGGGTACAAAGGCGGTAAAGGCACCCGGCTCCAGGGACACGGGAGCAAAGGTGTAGACAGGATCCTCGTCAATCACCAGGGGCGGCTGGTTTTGCTCCACCGCCTGGATAATCTCCTCGAAATGCTGCTTTTGGAAGGTTCCCACCACATAGTCGATGACAGGATAATCCTTTTTCAGGCTGTCCAGAAGCCGCTGGGCCATGCAGCCGGTCACTACAACGGTAATATTTTGCTGCCCCTTGTCGTAAGCCTCTGCTGCGGCAGGAAAATGCCCCCGCTTGCCCTCACGTGCACCGGAGCGGACAGCCTTGAGAGCCGTAAACCAGCCCAGCCGCCCGAAGATGCGGTTTTCCGCCGTGGCTCGCACGGAACAGGTATTTATGATAGCCAAATCGGCAGTCTCCGCTGTTTCTGCAGCAGTCCAGCCACGGCCCACCATCAGCTGCTCAATGGCAGCCGACTCAGCCTTGTTCATCTGGCATCCGTAGGTCTCAAAAAAATAGGTCATAGGAAGAGTATACCGAAAAAAGAGCTGTGGTGCAAATTACCCTCACCCTCCAGCTGTGTGGAGACCTCCTCTCAGGCGGCGGTGAGTTGGGGACGAAGGGCTGTTGGTTTTAGCTCATGTATTCAGGCTGCGACTCAGCAACCTTCAGCACTCCATACCCATCACTCATGGGATAGGCATCAAAATCTGCAATAACATCTGTCCAAAGCTCACATTGGCTGATAACTGTTTTAAGGGCATCGTCTTGGCCTTCTGGCGGATATTTATATTTTTT
>JAGBFT010000007.1 GCA_017936345.1 Spirochaetaceae bacterium | reverse complement strand
CCTCGCGCGCGGCATCTACAATAATGGCATCGCCGACTACCACATCACTGTCTACATCACCTATGGGGGCGTTGTTCCGGCTTTGTCAATTTCCCTAGGGGGAAATTGACTGTCATCCTTGCGCAAGCAATAATCTGTTGAGTTCCAAGGAAAAGCGGCTGGAGCGGAGTAGGAGACAGGAACAAGTTGCTACTCCCTGCTCCCCTGCCCCCAGAATAAGCCCCAGGCAGGAGGAAGTATGGCAAGTCCCAGGCTCCTTCTGCCTCGTTTCTATGTCCTAAGCACTAGCTCCTCCCTCCCCCTTTTACATTTAATTCCCCCATGCTATACTGCACCCATGAACAGCTCATCTTCCTCCCTAAAAAAACTTCCTTCTGGTAAACTTCCTGTTAAAATAATGGCCATCGATTTGGATGACACTCTTTTGCGAGAAGACCTCACTATTTCACCCTACACAATTCAAACCTTACAAAGGGCTGCAGCGGCAGGCATCTATGTTACCCTATGTTCTGGACGAACTGACAATGCTATTCTTCCCTTTGTCCGTCAGTTGGAAGTTGCTGGTTTGGAGCAAGGTCGTTTCATTATTGCTCAGAATGGGGCTGTAATTTACGACTTGCATCTGCGCCGGGAAATCCTCTATCGTACCGTAGAACCAGAGGTGCTTTTGGTGGCAAATGAAATTGCTGCGGAGTGTGGCCTTTTCCCAGAAGTGTACAATCCTACTACCATTTTTACCGCTCAAGACAACAAATGGACTCAGGTTGACGTGGGACTTACAGGTCTGCACATGGAGGTGGTGCAGGATTTTCCCCGGCTGCTGAGACAGGGACATCCCAAAATGGTAATTCCAGGGGAACCGGAGGTTCTTTTAAAGCTTCAAGATGAATTGCGGAAAAAGATAGGTTCACGCTGTGTTATTTTCATTAGCAAACCCTATTTTCTGGAAATCATGCCCTACAATTGTGGTAAGGGAGAGGCTTTGCAATGGCTTTGTCAACGCATGGCTATTCCCAATGACCATGCCATGTCCTTTGGAGACAGTATGAACGATGAATCCATGATTCGCTTGGCAGGGCTTAGTGTAGCTATGGTAAATGGACTGGAAAGTATAAAGAATATGGCACGCTTTGTGACGGAGTATTCAAATAACGAGGATGGCCTAGCCCGCTTTATAGAGGATTATGTGCTGTAATTGACAGCCACCTAGTACAAGTTTTTTTCATGGAACGTGGAATTTCCGAAGAACTGCGGCAAATTTTTTTTAAAAGCTCTAAAGAGAATTGACAAACTGCAAGAATGTATTACAATAAAACGGGGTGTGGTTTTGTCTAGCGGATTCGTCGCTGGAAGAAAAAGTTTGGAGGGCAAAATGTACAGGGTGATTCGTTCGGTTTTAATCTTTTTTCTCGTGGCAGTTTTTGTTGGTTGTGAATACTGGAACAAGGACATGCTGGGCTATCTGGAGTACTGGTCCGAGACCGTGCAGATGGGGAAGGTGGAGGTAAGCGAT
>JAGBFT010000073.1 GCA_017936345.1 Spirochaetaceae bacterium | reverse complement strand
CCATTGCTGTAACGATACATAGCCGCCCTCCAAGTGCAAGGTTTTTACCCGATTCCCGCGGTTTTCCTTGCACTTATTATACCACGAATGAGTCTCTATGTCTTGAAACGCAAGGCTTTTCCTATTATTCAGTAAACATTAGTTACGCCCGACGCGAACACCGCATCTCCAGGAAGTCCTTTGAGGATTGGCTAAGGGCAGAGGGGCTGGATGACGAAATCATATAATCATGAAAGCACCATGGAAATCCCATGGTGCTTTTTGGTTCCTGTTAATCCTGTGAATGACCTGCAAAGTAATTCTCCAGAATTTCTTTAAAAGAGCCATCCTTTACCTGGCATTCCCATATGACCAAAACATTCCAATCGCTATGTTCAAGTTTTTCAATATTTCTTTTGTCGCGGGCGACATTTTGACAGAACTTTTCTTCCCAGAAAGCAATATTTGTAGCAGGCGTTGAGGCATATTTGCATCCTGGATGCCTGTGCCAGTAGCAGCCATTAACAAAAATAACTAAATTATGTTTTTTTAAGACTATATCAGGTTTTCCAGGTAAGTTTGCGCATTGTATCCTAAAACGGTATCCGTGTCTATGTAACCATGAGCGAATAATCAGTTCTGGTTTGGTGTTTTTGCCTTTGATATGCGACATACACTTGTGCCGTTGTTCTGATGTGAGCACATCAGACATTCTGTTCGTCTCCTTTGAGCATCAATTTCTCGTTTGGTCATTCAAGCCATAGGAACAATTCTAAATATGGAAATCTTACTTCTATTGTAGGTAAACATATCTACAATATCATTCAAAACTGTATTGAAATGAGTAAAAAATTCCGTACCTTGTCTTCTGCAATGGGGCAAAGGCTACCGCCCATAGGGTTTTCCCCTCCCAGGTGTCTAGGCATCATAGAGGCCGCCTTTTCCCAAAAAATCAACACTTTTTTGACCACCGAAAGGAGGTAATAACATGGCGGTATTTCGTATTGAGAAAACCCGCGACTACACGGTGATGTCCAACCACCACCTGCGCAACGCTGGCTTGTCCCTGAAATCCAAAGGGCTGCTCTCCATGATGCTGTCCTTGCCGGAGGACTGGAACTACACCACCAGGGGCCTGGCCAAAATCTGCAAGGAGGGCACGGACAGCATCGGCTCCGCCCTAAAGGAGCTGGAGCGTGCCGGGTACATAGTCCGCAATCGGCTGCGGGACAGCAAAGGCAAGATCGTGGATATAGAGTATGTCATTTACGAGACACCCCATCCCCCAGACACGGGCCAACCGTGTGAGGACGAGCCGGATACGGCTTGTCCAGATACGGAAAACCCGGATATGGATAACCCATGTCTGGAAAACAGGCCGCAATTAAATAAAGAAAAAAGAAATCTTGAAGAACAAAATACTCATTCACCAAGTACGGAAGGATCAAATCCTATCCAATCAAGCCCCCAAACCCCCGCAGGGGCCAACAGGACCGGACGGGACTGGATGCGGGAGCGAGAGAGCTATCGGGAATTGATTTTGGAGAATTGTTATGAGACAATAAGATATCCCTGAAAATGCCAACGCAAAATCCTTGAAATTGCCAAAAAAATTCCCTGGTCTTGACACAAGATAATCCCTGTAAAGGGAAAAAGCAGACAGTGTGTTAGAATAGCCCCAGCAAAAGCT
>JAGBFT010000072.1 GCA_017936345.1 Spirochaetaceae bacterium | reverse complement strand
TTTTGTAGCTCAAGAAAGTAAAGAATACGTGACGACGATGATGACGACGATGATGATTGGGATGACGATGATGATGATGACGATTGGTAGTTAAGATGGTTTCCAGAAAATAGACAACCTTTTTTGTCTATTTTCAGAAAATTACTTGACAAGAATCAATTTTGTTAGTATCATCTCAAAATAAATTTATTAAACTGATGATCACCTACAGAGTCTATATCATTTACAATGATGATTCCGTAGCGATTCTAATACTCTATAATATCTATAATACTCTATAATATCTCTAATAGCCTTGTATTGATAATAAACCTAATAATCCTGGTTGATTTTGGAGGCTATATGAATTCGATTGTGTTAAAACAGGAATTGAAGAAAAATTTCAAAGACTACCGTTCTCTGACAAAAAAACAGAGAGCATTTTTAAATGATATCGGATGTACTGTCTCTCGGCAGAAGAAGCATTTGGTTCTTGCAGTGCCAGTAATCAGATACGAAAAAAAATACGTAAATGTTACAATCCCTTGTACCAGTTCCGATAGGAAATGTGGTATGAACATTGTGATGAAAATCTATAATACAATGGTTGCCCAGTAACCTCCCCCTCATACTTTGATTAATTGATATCTCCCCCTTTTACTGGAAAAAAGTAAAAGGGGGATTATTTTTATCCATCCCCATCTACCCACAGTATAGCCCGATGAACGAAAGAACGAGAGGTGGCTGGGGAGTTCCCTGCACAGCCGAACTGTGAGCGTAGCGAAGAGCGAGGCTGCCACAATCCGACAGTATGCTCCTAGTTCCAATTCAACAGAAGGGCATCCCCAGACCGAGGAGAATTTAGCCGACAATGCTCTTCTGGTGTTCGTAACGGACGACAATGTTCGTATTCGTAGCCAGCCAAACCTTGGCGGAGAAGTATTAGGGGTTCTACCTAAAGACACTATTGGTGAAGTGCTGGCGGAAAGTCATTTACGAAGAGTAAATGGAGAGATGTATCCATGGTATAAAGTCAAAACAATAGATGGAACGACGGGCTGGGTATATGGCAAGTACCTTTCTGGAGATTGTATTCCCATCATCCGCCAAGAACACTATCAGTTTTCCATTGTATCAAATCTGGATTCGGGGGAACTGGCATACAGCCTTATGGAGTTTCAATATATTGGAAATAATGGTTCTACAGCAGTCATTACATTGGATACATCTCTGGCACAACTTGAGAAGACTTTCGGAGCACCAGAATTTCGTCCGGGTATACAGGAGGATGGCAAAGGAAGCTGGAATCCCTATGCTGGTTTTCCCCGATATGCCTGGAATGGTATGGAAGTTGCCGTCATTCCCCATATGATAAAGGTCTTTTCAGAAGATGACATCAGCTATATAGAAAAGGAAGATGACCCAATCATCAGAATCATTGACATAACGGGTAATGAATTCAAGACATCACTTGGGGCAGGAAGTGGAACCGACAAGTTGGATGTCATAGATTTATATGGCAAGCCATACTCCGAGCAAGATAACTTCATCACCTACATTTCTGGTAGTATTATGGGAACTGCATATTTAACCTTCACTTTTGATTCTAATGAGCGTGTTGAAGGGATGTCTCTCTATTGGGGTGATTGAGTATGCCACCAGTGGAAGTACCAATATATAGAAGATAGTTCCTACCAAACCGTTTCCAGCAGTAGAATATGGATTAGTCAGGATATTTTCCTAGCTATGGATTAGTTCGGAACCATCACCTACAGCTACGATGCCGAGAACCGGCTCCAAAAGACTTGCGGGAGTGGCGGTGCTGGTGTAGAATATACGTATGACAGCAATGGAAACCTGCTGTCACAAACCAGTTCTTTTACAAACGCTGTTTATGAATACAATTCGCAAAATAGGATGGTTCAAGGGTAAACGCCACTGGCACAAGGATAAATACTAGAGAGAATCCTGGTATAATAGAGTTGCTGCCCGGCCCGTTGCCTCAGAGTGGAGAGATACGAAGATTGAATTTCCAAGGAGATGAAGAATGAAAGTAATATATTCTATGATTATCTTGTTTCTTACTGCGGTCTTTGTCTATAGCGAAGAGCAGGCTCAGGAAATATTTCTGATGAACTATTTCAATCATGTCAGCTTCGAGACCACTTCATATTCGTTTGATGGACTGGATTTTGTCTTTGCTTATAATGAGGTAGATGTGAATGGGGTAAAAGCATTCACTAGAGCCATCGCTTTCAAGGCATCTGATACAACAATAGAGCCATTGTTGTATCTAGACAAGGAGACCTGCTATACTCCTGCAGGAGAGTTGTTTCGTTGTTATATAATAGGTGATACCTTCTTAGGATGGGAGTTCATATTCTCCGAGAGAAGAGGAACCATCCATACCATTTTTCATTCCTATCAATTTGACAGTAAAAGAGCTTCTCCATACAGAATGAATGTAACTGATGGGCCAACAATCGAGTGGAATCAGTATACCAATCAATTCCAAGAGTTTGCCGTTGATTATTCTGACTATTAAATTCCTTTCGGCGACACTGGATTTGGCGAGCTTGCCGATGGAGTCAATGCCCTCATAAGCCTTGGCCGTGGAGATGTAGCCGGAACTGTCGATTTAGCGCATAACACAAGTAATCCTGAGAATGGGGTAACTCCCGATGGCAAAGGCTATTCCGAGCAGTTACCATACAAATCTAAAGATGATTTTGATAGTGCTGGTTGGGGCAAAGTGTCATACTATAGTTTGGAGGAAAAGAAAAACAAATGAAGAAATGCATTGCTTTTTTATATCTGTTTTGTATTGCCTGTTTATGTCTGTCTTGCATCTCCTGTTTACATGGGGAAGAAGCACTTTTCCCAGTATGGGTGCCTACTTGGCAAGGGATAAAGTACAAGGTGGATGTTACTGGGGGTGACAGAAGATATGGATTTATTGATGAGTCAGGAAAATGTATCATACCCCTTGAATACGATTATGCATTTGGCTTTGCAGAAGGCTTGGCTCATGTCAGTAAAGATGGAAGAGGATATTATATCAATAAAGAAAATGAGGTTGTCCTAGAATTGGGAACAATGCTTAGTTCGCGATTTTCGGATGGATATGCACGTGTCAGTGAGAAAGGCTTGTATGGATATATAGATAAATCCGGCAGAGTTGTTATTCCGTTGATATATAAAGACGCAATGGATTTTAGTGAAGGATTAGCCTTTGTAAAAGAAGAAATAAATGGCAAAATGAGATGTATAGACAAAGAGAATAATATCATATTTGAAGGAGAATACAAAAAGTGCAATCCATTTAAGAATGGCTATGCGATAGTCCACAAAAAGAATGGAAAAGAATCGTCTCCTGTTTTACTTGATAGGAGTGGAAAAGAGTATGTCTTGCCAACGGGATATGAGATGCTTGTGCCACAAATTGATAGAGATGGAAATCTTTTATTGAAAAAAAATGATTCTTTCTTTCTGTATTCCATAAAGCATAATAGCATGTCTCGTTTTTTTCCAGATTATGAGGTCTTTACCGATTCTGAAACTTCAAAAGAAGGTCTCAAAGACAGGACTGGTCGAATCCTCATTGAGCCAATGTATGATTTTGTCCGATTGCCAGACAACGATGGATTTGTGCATGTTGGTATCTGGTATGAATCTGAAGAAAAATTTAAAGAAGGCTTTTTATCTACAACAGGAGATGTATTGATTCCAATAGAATTTGAAATCCTTTCAGATTTTGAAAACAACTTAGCAGCTTTTTTACCATATAGATCTAACGGGGGGTATGTTTCTAGAAAAGGACAGATATATTACTATAAAGATTATATGCAGCAATGATATTCCTGTTCAAAATGCCAACAGTATCTACCATAATCTTGCTGTCTAAGTAAATTGGGTGAGCCGGGATATATTCCCCCGGATAATGGTCCTGAAGGAAAGATTGCAGCTATTGCTGGTTTAGCAGCATTGGCATATGACAATAGACAACAACATCCAGAATTTCCTCAAATAAATCAGGAGCAAAACTCAGGAGTATTGATTTTCACAAATATAAACGCTGAGCAACGAAAGGAGAAGAAGGGAAAATGAGTAAGGGAATATTTTATCTTATTATCTTGACAGTTTTTTTGTTAGTCATTTGGGAAATCAATGAAATAGTTACTATTGGATTTCAGTATACAGGAATAAAAAGATTAATTGCAATATTTTTTTGCTTCTGTATAATTCTGTTTTGGAAATATAATATGGTACTGGCTATGGTACTACTCTCGATATTACTATTAGCATTTGTTTGTATTTGTTTTGTTTATGGGCAATCTGTTTTTAATATTACATTTTTTGAAATGTTAATAATATTTATATATATGTTGATAATATTTATTCGAGCAAGAAAAAACGGGAAGTAACAAAGGGGGATTAACAGAGATGAAGAAATGTAATACGTGGTGGCAAAAGATTTTATCGATATTTTGCGTTGTTGCACTATTGTGGGTTTTATATAGAGTTATATACCGTTTTTCTCAACAACAATTTTATGCCGGACTTAGTTCTTTGCGTACACTGTTTATTGTCAGTGGATATACAATATATATTGTATTGGAGCGAAGAATACTTCCATGGTTTTTTTTCGGTTTAGCAATTATTCTCTCTTGTGTGTTCATCAAGTTTTCATTACAGCCTTTATTTAAATCAATAATTTTCTCATTGATTTATTTGTTTATTTTCCTACGGTATAAGTAATGAGATTTGTAATGTATGGCAGCACCCGCTCTGTCACGGACAACCACGGCATACAAGAAAGCTATTACGACTACGACATTTTCGGCTCACCGATAACCGGTAACTATACAACTGGTGCTGACTATGGATACCTTGGCAAGCCCTACGACAGCATCACCGGTTTGTACAACTACGGCTACCGTGACTACTCACCGCAGACGGTGCGATTCACCACAGTAGACCCAATCCGGGATGGCAGCAACTGGTTTGCGTACGTGAACAATGACCCAGTGAACTATGTGGATTTGTGGGGGTTGCTGGCTAGTGAGGGTAAGCAAACGGTAGTTGTTAAAACATCGGGAATGGAATTCAATGTTATTACAGTTCCAAGTTTGACAACTGGAAAAAATATTACTATTACAAAAGGTTTTTTGGATGCTGCATTTTATGTAAATGAATCGTCAGTACCAGATTTTACAAATGCTGGAACACAATCTGTGTCAATTGGTTTGACTGTTGCAGTTGGAGCATCAATTTCTGGTTCTAGTTCGGGAGGTTGGAGCTATAACCAATCATCTTTTGGAGTAGATGGGGGACTCAGTGTGAGTGTTTTAGGGGTAACCTCAATTACTGAAACCAAGTTAGTGGAAGGTAGTCTCAAAAAATGATAACCATAAATAAATTTATCAAAGGAAGAGTTGGAGTTATTTTTTTTCTTATTATTTTTTGCTTTTTCCCATTGTGGTTTATTCTGATTCCTAATCTAGAAAACCTTATACACATCCCCCGGCTTAACAGCAGAATTCAGCAGTTTTTTGAGACACCAGAAAACTACGAGGTCAGGCTAACTAAAATATATTTTGACGATTCAAAAAAACTGAGGGAAAATTTACCCTTGAATGTAGATTCATTGCACTATGCGTATATACTAGAAAAACTTATGGAAAACAAACAAGAAAATGGTTTTGCAGATCGCATTGAACCAAAAACACTCTTCTTTACTTTATACACAAATGATGCTTTTTTTCTTACATGTATATGTGTATGGGATGAAAGGAAGAGTATAATGGAAATAGAATTCCTTGATGAATTTGGTCATAGAATAAATCAATACTTTAAAGTGGAGAAAGAAAGAGCCATGCAACTATTTTCATTGATTTATGAGGTATGATTTGATATGCTTTAGTACGATACAAGATGCTACTACCCTGCGTACTTTGTACGACGGATTGGGCTTTACCGGTTTGTACAACTACGGCTACCGTGACTACTCACCACAAAGTGTGCGGTTCACCACAGTGGATCCAATCCGGGATGGAGCCAATTGGTTTGCGTAAGGAGGTAACTAATGAAAAAAATAATAATCATACTGTTTATGACTTGTATATCTATGTTGCTTGCTGCAGATGAGGGTTTCTTCACAAGCTATTCTGAGATGATTGCCGGAGATTTTGTTTTTCATGAGGATGGAAACGGTCAGTTTGTCAATAATGAGGGGGTAGTACAAGACTTTTTGTTTTCTTGGTCAATTGACGATGGGTTGATTTTTTTCCAGATAGACAAACCATGGTTTGAGGATATATACAGGAAACAGGTGAAGAAAATATTGCTCTTGGCTGGACGAGAATCTTCTGGAAGGAACTTTGCCTTCGGGTTTTATAACGAGTTGAACGCCCAAAAATGGCCAAGTATGTTGTTTTCCGATGTCCCTAGGGAATTTGAAGGAAGTGGGAGGATATATAAAGACCCAAGTTCCCACCTCGTGGAAGGAACAAGGGAATACAGTGTTGATAATTTGGATAATCCATATCCTGGAACTCCTTGGGTGGAAGCGGCTCAGGGACATGGCATAGGAGAAGGTTTTACTATTGAGAATTCCTGGGGAACAGTTTATACAAGGCTTCTTATCATGAATGGGTATATCTCCTTTGACAAGCCTTATTTATATGCACAGAATTCCAGAGTCAAGAAACTTAAGGTGACAGGTGTTAAAAGCGGAAGGAGTGAAATACTGGAGGTTTTGGATACTCCCCACCCGCAGACCGTTGACATTTCATTTATTACCGAGGCAGAAGATATTAGAGTTGAAATAGCTGATGTATATTCAGGAACAAAGTATCAAGATACATGCCTGAATTTTTGCATTACGTGGAATTCTACCATTGAGCCTGTTTTAGACTGCTATAACCAATGAAAAAATTTGGGATCCTGCAGACGGAGTGCCTTGATTATCTGATAGGACCCATGAGTGTCAGCGAGCTTCAGGCAGAAATCGACTCCTGGCTCAAAAAATACCACTCATACCGCCCATACCGCCCACATGAATCTCTCGGATTCTTGACACCACATGAATTCTTGTATAACTTTATGTCACATTCTTCCACGGCTGTCTCTCTGTCCTAAAGGTATTTGGAACGGACATCCCCCTTTTATAATTAATTTTCCTATGCTATACTGTACCCATGGGAACTACATCAAAGAAATCAGGCGGGAAAAAATCCGTAAAGAAGGCTGCTTCTACTGTAAAGAAGCATAGGAAATCAAAAGGTTTTGTTGCCTTTGTCTGCATTTTGGTCATTGCCTTAGCCCTCCTCTATCTTTTTGGGCCTCGGGATGTGATTATTACTCTGGTATATGATTATACGGGGATTATTTTGCCAGAAGCCCTACCTTGGGAATACAAGGATGCTCCTGTTGACGCGGAACTTGTTTTATCCCAAAGTTCCGAAGCAGGGGCTGAACTTTCAGGAGATTTGCCTGCAGCACTGGAGATTCCCCTCTGCAGCCACACTGATGATAGTCATGAGGTTCATCAGTATGCAGGCTTTGCCCTTTGTTACCGTGAGCAATACGAACAGGCCGAATGGGTAGCCTATGAAATCAATACAGCAGAGTTGGTAAAGGAAGCTGGTCGTACTGACGATTTTCGTCCCGACCCAAACATTTCTACAGGTTCAG
Organism: Spirochaetaceae bacterium; assembly: GCA_017936345.1. GTDB lineage: Bacteria > Spirochaetota > Spirochaetia > Treponematales > Treponemataceae > Treponema_F. The sequence continues at coordinate 50,617 of JAGBFT010000072.1, read as the reverse complement.
CCAGCCTTGCAGATTACAAAGGCTCGGGTTACGACCGTGGCCACCTGGCACCCGCTGCAGACATGGCATTTAGCCACCAAACCATGAGTGAGTCCTTTTACATGAGCAACATGAGTCCCCAAGCAGGTGGCTTTAACCGTGGTGTTTGGAAGGATTTGGAAGCCAATGTGCGGGAATGGGCGGAAGAATTTGGCAGTGTTTACGTAATTAGTGGTCCAGTGCTGGAAAAGGACGAGTACCCCACAATTGGAGAAAATGCAGTGGCAATACCGGAGTACTACTACAAGGTCCTTTTTGCTCCGGAAGGACGAGATGGTAAGGCAGAAATGATTGGGTTTTTACTGCCTAACGAAAAGACAAAGGAGGATTATTTTGCCTTTGTAGTACCTGTGGACGAAATTGAACAGCGTACAGGGCTGGACTTTTTCCATAGTCTTCCAGACAATGCAGAGACAAGCTTGGAATCCCAGTCTCACCCAGAGGCCTGGCAAGAGCTACAATAATCGGCAGGAATTGCAGCAACAAGAATCACAATTATTGAAATAACCACTCGGAGTCGCTAGCTTGGAACTTGGTTCTTTTAAGCCTATTGATAAAAATAACCATCCGTCTCACTCAGGAAAAAATCCTCATGGCAGTCATGTTTGTAACCATCACGGTTGTACCCGCTGCCAAGAACGGCATCCCAGTCAGACGACCAACCACGTTTGTTGTACAAAGATACAAAATCTTACAGTGCGGGGCGGTTCTGGCTATATTCTAGAAGATGTAAATCTCCATATTCACTGCGGGGAGCTTACGGCCATCATTGGGAGAAACGGCGCGGGAAAGACTACACTTTTTAGAACCCTGCTGGGGGAAATTCCCCACAGTGGTGAAATTCACTTTATGAAGGACAGCTGTGCCTGCACCTCTACCCCCCGCTTTGGCTATGTTCCCCAGCAGCTGTCAGTAGATGCAAATAGCCCTGTCTCCGTCAGCGACCTGGTCTTGGCAAGCCTTTCCCGCCGTCCGGTGTGGCTGCCCCGCCGGAAAAAAGACTTGGAGCTGGTGGAACAGGTTTTAGCCACCACCAAGGTTGCAAGTCTGGCCAGCCGCCGAGTTTGTGATTTATCTGGGGGAGAAATTCAGCGGGTACTACTGGCACTGGCAATACATCCTGTGCCAGATATTTTGTTGCTAGACGAGCCTGTTTCAGGAATAGACCGCGCGGGCCTCGCTATGTTTTATCAGTTAGTTTCAGACCTAAGGCACACCCACGATATTACAATTCTTTTAATCTCCCACGACCTTGACTTGGTGGCCCGCCATGCCAACAAGGTGGTGATTCTGGACAAAACCATCGCTGCCGAGGGGCTTCCTCAAGAAGTGTATATGACACAAGCATTTAGAGATATTTTTGGTGAACAAGGGGCCTGCTACCTATGAGTTTTTTATATTCCATTATAAATACCATCCTACCCTTTGACTGGCTGGGCCCAAACTTTATGAAAAATGCCTTTTTGGCGGTATTGGTGGCAACCCCTCTATTCGGGGTTTTGGGAAGTTTTGTAGTGTCGAATAAAATGTCCTTTTTTTCCGATGCCATTGGTCACTCTGCTCTTACAGGAATTGCCTTTGGGGTGCTTCTAGGGATTAAAGAGCCCATGGTGGCCATGGTGGGATTTAGCTTGATTTTGGGATTTGCCATAATTACTGTAAAAACTCAGGGAAAAAGTTCTGCCGACACCATTATTGGAGTCTTTTCTTCTACCTCTGTGGCCTTAGGGCTGGTGCTTCTTTCTGCTACGGGAAATTTTACCCGCTATCAAAAATACTTGATTGGAGACATTCTCAGTATTGCTCCCAAGGAAATCTTGCTGCTATTGCTAGTTGGAGTGGTGGCGGCAGTCGTGTGGATTCTTTTGTACAATAAAATGCTCCTTACAAATCTTCACCGTACCTTGGCAAAAAGCCGCGGCATCAGGGTTTTTGCCACGGAGCAGATTTTTGCCCTCCTTACAGCCCTTATTGTTTCCACCTCCATCCGCTGGACAGGACTGTTGATTATAAATTCCCTGCTGGTGCTTCCTGCCGCCGCCGCCCGCTTTGTAACTCGCAACACCAAAAGCTACCTATTGGCGGCCATGATAATTTCTCTTTTATCTGGAATAGTTGGTCTTGCCCTTTCCTACTACATTGGGGCGGCCTCTGGAGCTACCATCGTACTGGTAAATGCCGTTCTCTTTCTTGGATGCCTGGTGGCCGGTACAGTAAAACGAAGCTAGGATTTGACATAAAAACTACCAGCAGTTTTCCCCACGGGTTACCCCAAAGAAAATCCTATTGGTAGTCTTGCTGGATTTATGGGAGGGGACGGAAGATTATTTCCGTATCATAAAGTGGTGTTCCTGGTACAAGATACTGCGCGTCAGCATAGGTACGGTAGGCAATATCACCTCCCATACCAGTGGTAAAACTTCCCGCATTGTATAGCTTAGCAGGATTGTAGCCCAATTGAATCAAGAGGTTCAAGAAATAGCAGGATTCTACCCCAGCGGTGGAAATAGCAATAATGGACTTGCTGGAATCAAAGGTATCCCGTATCCACTGCTCTCCCCGACCACTTCTATCCACAAAAGAACCTACATCTCCCAGATACTCTCCCCCCTGGACGGTCATTTCAAAAAAGGCAGAATCTGCACCTTCAAAGTCAGCTATGTAGTCATAAAAGGGAAGGTTTACAAAGCCCGCCACGTGACCTTCCTCATAAAAATCCTGGGGAGAGCGCAGGTCAATATATAGGCAGTCATCCAAGAAAAGATACTGGTCTAAATTCCTTGGGGTAATAACTGACTGGCTCATAAGGGTACTCTCCGGAATTGCCTTTGTTGGCAGGCTAACAACCTGTACTTCTACCTCTGGTTCCGTTTTTTTACAGGACATCAAGAGGAGGACAGCACAAACCAAGGGAACAAGCTTTTTCATTTTCTTCTCCTTACAACAGTTGGTTTTCCAGAATTTCTATGGACTCTATACCCATGCCAGTGTCTGTTCCCTCCACGTAGGAAGCAAAACCCTCAGTCATTAGCAAGCCCAGTTTACCTGTAGTTGGGGACGAGGCACTGTCCTCTGGTGGCAGGATGGTAGCAGACAGATTTTGGACAAAACAAACCTCCACAGAACACTGAAAGACTTCTCGAGCATCTTCAATGATGGTCATGGCCAGCCCCCTATCTTCTACATTGTACAGGGCTGTGCTTAAGGCATCTGCCACCATAGGATTGGAACTAATAACAGTTACTGACCAGTAGCAGTCCTTGCTATATCCAGTAAAGGGATCCAGTAGGTGACAGCGAATAGTTTGGGAATCATCAGCTAGAATGTAGTAATTTTGGGAGCTACTGGAGGTGGATAAACTCATTCCTGAAGGCAAACCAATACGAAGCAGGGGCAGGTTTCGATGGTGGGGCGAAGAGAGACCTATCCGATAGTTTCCACCATTGGCAACAATGGTGCTGCTTCCAAGATTTAACAAGTACTTTTGGTCTGGAAAGGCTTTTTGTAGCTGTCCTGCAATGTACCCTTTAGCCACAGCTCCTAAATTTATGGAACGATTTTCATCTGGTGCCCAGGAGAGGAATTCTATCGTTCCCTTGGCACTATCAAGATGAAGGTGGGCTTCCACTGACTCAAGGGGCAACACAGCCTCTAAGGCTGCCTCAATTTGAGCGGGGCTTGGATCCGTGTTTTCTATGGGGAAGGCAGAAAATTTGCCTTCATAGGCATCCAACAAGGGATTGATAAAGATATTAAAATAGCCTTGAGTCACTGCCATAAGTTCCAGGCTTTCTTCCAATAGCTGTGTCAATCTTGGGTCAACTTCTACAGGTTCTCCTACCTTCCAGCAATCATTTACTACCTTCAAATTTTTTACCACAGGACCACTTCCCTGTGAATTAGATTCATAATAGTAGTTAAATTGGTCAAAAAGGGCATGGTAGCCTTCTAGCTGGAACTCCATGGCATCTACCAAGGATTGGTCTGAGGTTTTTACCATTACATTGGTATGTAATAGTGGCACATACTGATCTTCTATAGTGGTCACAGAACCGAAATAGTGAACCTTTTCCAAAGCCTGTTGAGACCCGTGGTTCGTGGAAGCTTGTTCAGAGCCCTGTTTTGGCTGGGGCAAAACACCATCATTTTTCTTTTCACATCCCCAGAGGGAAAACAGCAGCACGATAAGACAAAGAAATTTCATAACCAAACAGCAATTTTATAGAAAAAAGGCGGGATCACGATGAATACCATCGGACTCCCGCCCCTTTCAGCTAAACCCTACAATTAGTTGCGGGTCAAACCTTCAATATCATAGGTAGCATTCACCTTGAACTCAAGGGCATCTACTATATAAGGCTTGTAAGCGGCATCTGTATACTGACCCATTCCACCTACATTGTAAATCCTGGACATATCATAGCCCTTGGCTTGAAGCAGGCTCATACACTGGGCCACACGACCACCACTCTGGCACATGAGGAAGAGTGTTGCGTCTCGAGGGAACAACACTTCCAGCAAGTCGTCAGATTCTGCATAGGTAGAAACTGGTTCAGCAACTGTTCCACCATACAACTGAATCAACTCTGGGTTGGTGGGAGCCTCTGCATTAAAAATGTAGGCAAAGTAAGGAATACATTCAAAATTCCTCAAGTGCTTCTGCTGATAGTCACCAAAGTCCCTCAAGTCAATGTACAAAACGTCATCACGTCCCAAATACTCATGCAGGTTTGAGGGATTGATAGATGAAGCTGAAGTGGAAAAGGGAGAGGTTGCCGCATCAGGAGATGTTGTGTCAACTGGGGCAGGCAAAGCCTTCTGGGTTTCCACAGGGGCTGGAACTGGAGCAGCAGCGCTAGCTGTCTTCTCCGGTGCAGAACAAGCTGCCAACAACAGGGGCAGCACACATAGACCAAGTAAAAGTTTTTTCATTGGTATCCTCCTAAAATGGTTTTCTCTATCCTAGTTGAAGTGGGCGTCAGTACCGTGGTACTCAAACAGCGCATTCAACATACGGATGATATTGTTTGTAGATACAGAAGAACCGGTAAAACTGTCCAGGGTGTAGTCCGCACGCCCCTCACCGGCATTGTACGCTTCAGCAGCAATGTCATCCACCGTGCTGAGAGTCTTAAGGTAGGCATAGTCCTTGTCCACAAAGAAGGGAATGTACTCCCTCTTAAAGTCTTCATAGCTATCGCCGGCAGGGGTAGGATTGGAATCTCCCCAGAAGCCAGCCAGGTATTCTCCGGCAGAATCATAGTCAAAGGACAGATATCTTACCTTTGCATCCTCTATATTGCCGCTGCTAGGAAGTGTCAACTCAACATAGGCTGTCATCCAATAGTTTACCGCAGCACTACGACAGGTACATGACAGGTAAGTCACCTGGTACTTGATGAAATTACGAGCCTTGTACTTAAAGTTTACAAAGGCATAGAAGTCGTGTTCTTCACGGGGACCATTTACGTGGTCTATAGGAATAACCGCCACAGCATTGGCAACAGTACCCTCGCCCATGTCCGCATTTGTATTCAGGAACTCATTAATACTTTCAAGGGTGATGGGACCAGAACCAGTGGCACTGGCTTCAATAAGACCAGCCTGTTCCATGGCAGCCTTTGCAGCCTTCTTAATGGATGTAGAAGTGATGGTAGCACCTGATACCGCATCCACCTCGTAACTCTGGGCAGCCAAAATAGCCGCAGGCATCTGTTCAACAGCCAAAGTTCCAATACCTTCCGTTTCCTTGTCACCAGTGATAGTAACCTCCGTGATTTTTCCATCAGCAACTGATAGATTCACCACAATGTCTCCACCATACCCACCAGTGGTAGCTGTATAGGTAACGGCCTTTTCGCCTAGACAAGCTGTAAACAGAAAGGATACAGCACAGAGAACCATCAAAATCGATTTTTTCATACTTCCTCCAAATTATTAAGGATTTTATATCCTTGCAAAGAAGATAACACATTCTCCGTCAAATGACAACATCACAATGGGACAAAGTCAAACGAGGGTTTGTTCCATAAATTATAGAACAAAGATAAAAAAATTTACTACCTGCTAGAGTTTACATGGGTGATGGCGGCGGCAAGGGCATCGGCGGCGTGATCTGGTTTTGGGAGGGTTTCCATTCCCAAAAGGAGACGGACAAATTCCTGTACTCCTGCCTTACCGGAAGAACCAAGTCCCGTTACAGCCTGCTTTATGTTATTTGGAGTGTATTCTCCCAGGGGAATGCAGTGTTGGGCAAGGCAGAGGGTTACCACCCCCCGAGCCTCCGCTACGGACATGGCACTGGATACATTCTTGGCAAAGTAAAGGGTTTCCATGGCCGCCTCCTGAGGGAGGAATTCCTCCACAAGGGCGGTAAGGCGGGAATAAATCTTTAGGAGCCGCTCACCGTGGGGAGTTCCAGCTTCAGTGGAAATAACTCCATAATGAACAAGTCGATACCGGTTGTTGCAAAAGTCCACAATGCCGTAGCCGGTGGAAGCAAGGCCAGGGTCAATTCCCAACACCCGCCGAGTCTTTCCTGCAGGCACAAAAAAACCGGAGCCCAATGCTCCGGCCTTGCTGGACCCGGCAATCCCACCGGATCCAGCCCCATCTGCTGAACCGGGAATCTGTTGCAATCCCCGCCGATAGGATGGTTTATTCAGCACCAAAACCTTCCGGGAAGTCAGCATTGGTATACACGTTCTGAACGTCATCATCCTCTTCAAGACGATCGATGAGTTTTTGAACCTTGGCTGCGGTTTCTGCATCAACGGCAGAATACATATCAGGAACCATGGCTACTTCAGCAGAAACAGACTCATATCCCTTGCCCTGCAATACCTCCAATACGCTTTCAAAGGAAGCAGGGTCGGTGGTAACTGTGATGATTCCATCTTCAGCTACAATGTCGTCAGCACCAGCCTCCAATGCTACGTCCATTACCTCATCTTCGCTTACGACATCTGCATCGTACTCAATGACACCCTTGCGGTTAAACATATAGGCAACAGAACCTGTAGCACCAAGGTTACCGCCACTCTTGGAGAAGATGTTGCGAACATTGGCAGCAGCACGATTGTTGTTGTCTGTAAGAACCTCTACCAGAATGGCAACTCCACCTGGTCCATATCCTTCGTAGAGTTTTTCCTCGTAGGTAGCACCGCCCAATTCACCGGTACCCTTCTTGATGGCCCTCTCAATATTATCCTTGGGCATATTGGCAGCACGAGCCTTGAGGATAGCGGTGCGCAATCGAGGATTAGACGCAGGATCTCCACCACCCATACGAGCGGCAATAGAGATTTCCTTAATAAATTTTGTGAACAACTGACCACGTTTTGCGTCTGCAGCACCCTTAGCGTGCTTAATTGTAGCCCATTTACTATGTCCTGACATGGAATCTCCTTGTTTGTAGATGCTTTTTCAAAAAAATTACGTATTCATTATACTTATAGGAAAAAACATGTCAAGAGATGGGAGAATTTTCAACTGTTTTCCATTGCCCTGTCTTCCTTGCACAAAGGAAAACTTTGGTATATCATCAAAGAAATGACTGCACAGGAAAAAAATCAACTGTATTCCATACTCCGCACCCTCTCGGCCTGGCCACAGGGGTATACTGCCCCTGGATTTGATGGGGCTGCACCTTATTTTACAGATGACATTCAAAAAGAGGCTGTTAAAGAAAACCCTTCTTCCTTTGACCCAGGGTTTCCTGCCCATCACGAGATTCCCCTTTGGCAAGAACTACCTCTACGCCAAGAGGCTATAGGCCAGCTGGAAGAGAAAATTCGCCAATGCAAAAGATGCAAACTCTGCAAGGGAAGAAAGCAGGCTGTTCCTGGTACAGGGGTGCTTAACCCGGCGGTTCTAGTTGTTGGGGAAGGACCTGGGGCAGAGGAGGATGAGCAAGGCTTACCCTTTGTGGGTGTGGCAGGTCAGTTATTGGACAAGATGCTGGCAGCCATAAATCTTTCTCGAACTACCAACTGTCATATTGCCAACATTGTAAAGTGCCGTCCACCAAGGAATCGTGACCCGGAGCCAGAGGAAAGCGATGCCTGCCGCTCCTATTTGGAGGCACAAATCGCTATCCTCAAGCCAAAAATGATTTTGGCGGTGGGCCGCATTGCTATCCAAAACCTTTTACAGACAAGCCAGGGAATTGGTCAACTAAGGGGGCAGGTTTTAGATTATAATGGTATTCCCCTCATGGCCACCTATCATCCCAGCGCCCTGCTACGAAACCAGGATTTAAAGCGACCCGCATGGGAAGACCTCAAGGCTTTTAGAAACCACCTGCTTACAGTCAACTCTGACTACGACAAGGCCTTTCTCCAGCAAGGAGGCCGATAAGCTCCATGGCTGAAAATCAAATCCAAGGGGAATCCCCTCCTATACCGCTCTACCTTGAAACCTTGGTAAATGTCCCCCTACACCAAAGCTTTACCTATAGCTGCCCTCCTGACTTGGTTTCTCAGGTAGCAGTAGGAAAACGGGTGGAGGTTCGATTTGGAAATCGACGGATGACAGCCTTTGTGGTGGCTACTCACAATGGATTGCCAGAAAAACTGGACTTTCCCCCGGAAAAGATTAAACCTATCCTCAAGGTACTGGATACTCAGCCACTATTTTCCCAAGAACATATAAAACTTTCCCAATGGATGTCCCTCTATTATTTTTGTTCCCAAGGTGAAGCCCTGGCTACCATGCTTCCTTCTGGAAGGAGAGAAACGGAAGGGCCTAGTCTTTCCCTTAGTGAAGGAAGACTGGAATTTGAAACCCATAAACTTTCAACAGAACAGCAAGATGCTGTAGATAACATCATTCAGCAAGAAGAAGTTGCTGAGACCAGTGAAAGGGTGCGGAGTAAAATACATTATCTATACGGTCCGACAGGTACAGGCAAAACAGAGGTATTTCTCACTGTAGCGGAAAAGATTCTTGCCCAGGGAAAGGGTGTTATCTATCTGGTGCCAGAAATTAGCCTTACCCATCAGGTAGTGGAATCTGTGGTGCGAAGATTTGGAGACACAGTTGCAATCCTGCACTCCAACCTAAGCCCCAGCCAACGACTAAAGGAATGGACAAGAATTCTAAAGCAGGAGGCCACGGTGGTTATTGGTGTGCGTAGCGCTGTTTTTGCACCAGTACCAAACCTAGGACTAATGATTATAGATGAGGAACACGATGGGTCTTACAAGTCCGGCACCACCCCACGATACCATGCAAGACAGGTGGCCATGTACCGTTGCAGTCAGGCAGGAATTCCTTTGGTAATGGGCAGTGCCACCCCTTCCATAGAAGCATGGCATCTTATGAATACCGGCCGTTTTGTGTGCCATCACCTTACAACCCGGCTGGCTGGAGGCAAGGTACCAGAAATTACCTGTGTGGACTTAAATCACAACAAGGATGGAGGCTGTCTTTCTCCCTTGCTTTGTGATGAAATTAGAGCCACCTTAAAGGAAGGTCGCCAAACTATTCTTTTTCTAAACAGGCGGGGGTTCACCCATTTTTTTCGCTGTAATAACTGTAATTTCGAGCTAAAGTGTAAAAATTGCTCTGTAGCTCTTACCTACCACAGGTCCCAAGGACGGTTGAGGTGTCACTACTGTGGATGGAGTACAGAACCACCCAAGCTTTGTCCTGAATGTGGTTCCTTGGATGTAGGTTACACTGGTTTTGGCACCGAGTTTATCGAAGCGGAAACCAAGGCAAAATTCCCCAATGCTAGAATTAGCCGCATTGACAGTGACACTGTCTCTAAAAAGGGAGAACTACAGGAAAAAATCCAGGATTTTCGGCAGGGTAAAATCGACATTTTGCTGGGAACCCAAATGGTGGCAAAGGGTCTTAATTTTCCCAACCTGAAGCTGGTGGGAGTGGTTATGGCAGATACAGGTCTTCATATGCCAGACTTTAGGGCGGCAGAAAGAACCTTTTCTCTTATCACCCAGGTGGCAGGGCGGGCAGGACGATTCTTCCCAGATGGCAGGGTGATTGTACAAAGTTTTAGTCCCCAACGGGAGGCCATTGCCTATGCCTGCAAGGGAGATACGGAAGGTTTTTATCAACAGGAGATTCAACAGAGGGAAATACTCGGTTTTCCCCCCTTTGCCCGTCTGGTTCGGCTTGTGTTCCGCTCTGCCAGCCTAGAAGAGGCAAGGAAGGCAACCCAAGATGCTGCCCACATCTTCTTGCAGGAAATTGAGAGACAGGGCTTGTTGGTGGACGTAATGGGACCTGCAGAATGTCCACTGGCCATGATTGCTGCCAACCACCGCTGGCAGATTCTTCTACGGGCTAAGGAGATAACTCCCCTTCACCACCTCTGTCACAAATTTTTATCTGGCTATAAGACCCCACAAAAGGTGTACATAGAAGTGGATGTAGATCCTGTCAGTCTTCTGTAGCGGCTTCTTGAATAGGTTCTATTTTTTCCCATTTTGGATAGAGACTAAGGCTTTTTGTTACTTCCTGTGACAAATCAAAGGGAGCCTCTTCTCCATCATTTAAGAACCAGCCTTTAAATTCAAAGCCATCCCTTTCTACAACCTCAATTTCTGGATGAGACATTCCTTCCTGCACCAATACCCTTTCAATAGAGTCATCCAGTACATAGGTAACAGTATAATGAACAAGTCCCTTGCTAGTTGAATTTGTGGAAGAAATTGTCTGAAAACGGTAACCAGAAATATCTTCATCCCCCAGGTTTAAAGTATGATTCATTTTGCTAGAGGGTATCAAGACAGATTGAAGCTCCCTCCCCTCCTCATCTACAGAGGAAAGCCGTGTCTGTACAAAGTCCTTCTCCAGGGGATGACTCCATAAAAAAGATACAGTCCCCTCTTCCTGGTTATAGGTTCCGCTCAGTTCCCTCACCTCATCCCATAAGGCTTCATCTTCCCACAAGGCTTGAAATTGTACACTGGATTTTACATCGTAAACATGATTTGCAGGATAAACCTCAGAATCAGCCGTCCAGCCTAGGAAGGTAAACCCCTCTCGAGCAGGAATGGGAACGAGAGAAAAATCGAATTCAAGTCCATTTTGATAATAAAACACATATTTTTCTTTTTCTGTGTCCTCAAAAAATCCATCAAGGGCAGAAAAGGTAATTTCATGGGATTTAATGCCAGAAACAAGAGATTTTCCCCTGATACTTTCCACATCCTTTGCATACAATTCCACAGAAGGAACATTTCCAATTTGCAGCTTATACACATCGTATACAGTTCCATCCCCAGCAGTAATCGTCTTTCCCGTTGCACATTCTTTTGGAGTGTAAGCGCGATTGTTCAAAACAAAGCTGGCAGCACAATTCTTATCCTTTTCCGAAGCACCGCCGGTAATTGTCATCCCCTGAGGCCAAGCCCAATACACATACCCCACTCCATTTTTTGTAGCCCCATCATAGATTATTCCCCATTCATCATCTGAAAGAAAGCTATAGTTTCCCTCCAAGTCTACTGTTAACCCTAGAGGTACTGCAGGAGGAGTGTTATAACGCAGGGTAACAGAACGTCCTTGATTTTCCACTACAGTCACATCTTCACCTATGGGGACAAAGGAAATTGTAAAGTCTGTATGCTCCAGGTCCGAGCTGGCAGGCTGCAGTGTCACTTGGACAAAATTCTGTTCGTCTTGAGAAACTGATGCCAAGGATAAAACTGAACGAGAAACACGAATAGAACTGAGTCCATCAGTATGTGTTCCAATGGTTGAGTCATAATTCTGGGGATTAGAGATAAAGGCACTAATAACGGGAGAGGAATCTACAGGAATACAAATATATCCAAAATCATTAATCTGTTTTTCAGCAATCACCTCCACTTGCTCAACTTTTGAATTCTTTGAAGTGGAAGACAACATATCCCTGTCATACATTTCACAGCCAAAGAAACAAAAAAAGCAAAAGAGAGAATATAAACAGCCTCTAAAAGAATAAAAAAAACTTTTCCGCACCTTTGAATCCCCTAAAAAAGTAGGCATCTCTAATCTGAGCAAGTGATATGATACCATGAACCATTGAAATTATCAAGTTTATAGTGAAAAACAACAATTTTATACAAGTCAATGGCGACGTTTTCCTACAAAATTTACGTTCCAGAGAAAGAGCCCCTGGGCAGGAGCAGTAGGGCCTGCAAGACTTCTATCTTTTTTTTCCAAAATCTCTTTGAAAAAATCTCCGTCCCTACCTTGGGATTCGTAGTAAATTAAAGAGCCAACGATGGAACGAACCATTTTCCAAAGAAAGGCATTGGCTGTAATTTCAAAAACAAGCTGGCTTCCTTCTGGATAAAAAACCGCAGATTCAAGATAGCGGAACTTGGAAGGACTCTCGTCTCCTGCGGCAGCAAAGGTGGTACAGTCAATCTCTCCTTGAAGATGGGCCGCCATTTGATTTAAAACCCTTAGGTTGGGACGGCGACGAAGAGGCCATGTATAAGCCATCAAATGAGCAGGGGGCGTTGTTTCTGGATACAGAAAGTAGCGATATGTCCTAGAAATAGCTGAAAATCTGGAGTGGAAATCCTGTTCTACTGGTCTGGCCGCCCGTACACGAATATCCTTGGGCAAAAGACTGTTTAGAGCCGGAATATATTTTTCTGCCTCCATGGAAGCAATGGGAGAAAAAAAATTGGCAGCTTGACCATAGGCGTGAACTCCAGAATCAGTGCGACCAGAACCAATAAGGGCTACCGGCTCCTTTGCCAATTTCTCCAAGGCTTTCTCCAATTCACCCTGAACGGTGCGAACCGGCCTTCCTGCCGCCGCCTTATCCTGCCGCTGCCAACCACAGAAATTAGTACCATCGTAAGAAATAGTCAGATGAATATTTTTTAAGCCAGTTTCTCCAACAGAATTTTTTTCTTTAACCAGAGAACCTTCGATAATTGGAGATGCAGAACTATTCATTACAACTACTCATCATCGTCGATGAAGTCAATTTCAGAAGCTTCCTTCAGCTCCTTTGTCAAGTTATCATAAAGATTGCGAGAATGCTCAAGGAGTGGCCCCGGTTTTTCCTTGGTAGACTTTCCAAGGCCAAAGATGCGGGCTATGGCCCGTTTGTTTTCGTCCAGTTTTTTGAGACGAGCCGGAATATCCTCACGCTGACCATACTTATACTCAAGAAGACCAGAAAGATAAATCACCCCATCGTAGCCATAATTTTTGTCTATATCCGGCCCAAAATTAGATACACCAGCGATACTCTCCACACGTCCTGTTTCATACTCCAATGCCAAAGGATAGAAAAACAAGGCTTTTCGGTAGAAAACCTGCTGTACATAATCATAATTCTTATCTGGCATCAATTTATGAAGATATCCACATAGCCAGGCTAGGCGCAGAGAAATCATCCCCTTCTTGATGGTTGGAGAAAAGTTTTTCGGCATATGTTCATAGGTCAACAAGGCTAAAAAATACATGGCAGCACCGTCAAAAACAGTACGCTCATGGTTTAAGTTGTAGTGAGGAAAAATATTGGAGACAATTTTACGTCGTTCTTCTTCATGATCCAAAATAATCTCTGCATCCGCAGAAGAAAGGGGTTTAAAATCATTCCAAAACAAGGCAGTGTGGCAATTAGGACAGGCTCCAACAGAATAAATCAGGGGATAAATCTGTCCGTATCTTGCGGACGGCTCAAAAACGCGGTGGAGTTCATCAGTTAGTTCTCCGGCAATCATACGACCACTACCACTGAGCATTTCTTCTCTAGGAAAGGGCTTGCGACAAACACTACAGGTCATCTTGTCTTTTGTATAAAAAGAAATGGCTGGTTTCTTTCCAATATTGGCATTTTTTTTGCTTACTCTTAGCATATTCTTCCTCCCAAGCCTCCGCTTTAATTCACCGCCTCTAAAACTACATAGGCAACGCCATAGCCACCATCATGGCTTAAAGATAAATGAGCTATATCTGCTCCCGATTCTAAAAACTTCTTTTCAGCCGTACCAGAAAGACAAAATGAAGGTTTTCCATATTCATCCTGCTGCACTTGAATATCCTTTAAGACCAAGCCCCGCAAACCACATCCCAAGGCCTTTCCAAAGGCTTCTTTTGCTGCAAAACGAACAGCCAGGGCTTGAGCCATGTCAGCTCTTTTAGAAAGACCCATCAGCTCATTTTCAGAAAAAAAACGATGGGCAAGGGCATCCTTTTCTGTCCAAGGAACAAACCGGTCTATTTTAACTATATCTACTCCAATTCCCACAATCATATATTCACTGCTACGGTCTTACTATCGGCAAAAAAAGAACCAAAAAAGAGAGAAATCATTGTACCCTAGACCGAGAAGTTTCTTCATCAGCTCCCGGAGGATTTACATCTTCTTGTGCATCCTCCTCAACTATCACGTCTTCAATCACTACCTCTTTGTCAACCTCATCCTCAATGATTTCTGTTTCTAACAATCTAACCTGGTCTTCAGAAACAGGAACAAGGGCAACTTTTACTGTCCGTGGATTTTGTGACACCAACCGAATGCCTGCAGGCAATACAATCTCTACAGGTAAATCATACACACCTGGTTCCTTGACATTAGAACAATCTATTCGTACTGTGTGGAGTTCTGGAACAAAGGCTTCCAATTGATTTTGATTTCCAGTCAAGGTGAAGGTGACCCGGTCCGGCTCAGACTGGGCAATAAAAAGTGGATTTACACCGTATAAATAAATTGTTTGGTCGACAAAGCGGCGAGTTAGTGTTATTGGTTGAATAGTGACTGAAACACTTACAGGCTCAGCATTGTAAGAAACCAATTGATTGTCATGGATAAGCTCAACTGTTTGGGTAAATGAAGTCCTTCTTTCATCCATGCTGATTTCATCGGTGTACACTTCCCCCATAGACTCCAACAGAGGAACTGCCCCAAAAACACTGACGGTAGAAGGATTTATGGAGATATTCGTTATCTCGTAACCTTGGGCTGGAGAACCTTGAATATCAGGTTTTACAGGAATCTGCTTCCTTCCCTTTTCAGCTATGGTCATCTCAATAGTTCCGTTTTCCGCCGTCACTTGCAGGGGACTAATTCCTAAAATTTCTGGAGCAAGTTGAATTTGGATGGGAATAGCATACTCTCCTGGTTCAGTGTAGTAATCAAGGTTCAGGTAGGTGGAAATGTTTTGGTTTGTAATTCGAGCCAAATCCTGCGGCCTTCCCTTGAGCAGAACCCTCACATAGGAAGGAACCGTTTCTGCTGGAACCATATTTCCTTGAGAAGAAACCTTCAGAGGGACAACAAGGGTAGAGCTTTGCAAGGAGGCTGTCCGATAAAAGAAGTAAATAAAAATTGCCAGGACAAAACAAGTGAGCTTGACAACCCAGTTTCTTCTAATAATCTTGTACAGTTCATTTACTTTCATGAGTCTCCTCCTCTTGCCGCCCAATAGAAGTTTCTTCCATGGAGGTAAAATTCTCATCCGAAAGCTCCAAGTGCTTTTCCAACATCTTTCTCACCTGCTCAAGGGATAGGTCATAATACAATCGGGATTCACAGGCAATACTCAAGGCTCCAGTTTCTTCTGACACCACCAATATAATGGCGTCAGTTTGTTCTGACAGACCAAGGGCGGCACGGTGTCTTGTTCCAAAGGTTTTTTCAATATCGTATTGTTCGGATACTGGTAAAAAACATCCTGCAGAAATAATGCGCCCACCACGAATAACAACTGCTCCATCGTGAAGTTTTGTGTCAAACTCAAAAATTGTACTTAACAAGGAGGAAGTAACCAGGGCATTAATCACTGTTCCAGAATCAATAATGCTTTGAATATCTGTTTTACCTGCAAATACAACTAACATTCCCCTCCGCCGCTGGGACAATTCTTCTGCAGACGTTAAAACTGAATCCACATACATGTGCTTTTTCTTTTTACTGGGACGCCACTCTGTTTGTCCAAGACGAAGAATCATCTTTCTCAGTTCTGGCTGGAACACAACAAAGAAGCCCAACAAGAGACTGGGGGTTAGGGCATTTAAAATCCACAAAATCAAGGATAATTGGAGAAAGGTAGCCAAAACATAGGCAACTGCAAAGATAATAATAACTTTTAGAAGCTGCAGGCCATTGGTTTTAACCAATACCTCGTAAGATTTATACAGAATGAAGGTCAAAAGACAAATGTCAATGACAGGTCTAATATAATCGTAAATATTACCTAGGGTTATCAGTCCGTTCACGGTTCAAATTCTCCAACACTAAAAGCATGTCCCTTGTGGCGGCTACATCATGAACCCGCACAATGGATGCTCCGGAATTTATTGCCACCATATTTGCAGCCAGGGTTCCAGCAAGTCTATCCTCTGGCAAAACTTCTCTTCCCAGCATCTGGGGAATAAATGACTTGCGGGAAAGGGCCATCACTACAGGAAACCTGCCGCCACACAAAGCTCCACAGCGGGAAACAAGCACCTTATTGGCATTTACATCCTTTCCAAAGCCAATTCCAGGGTCTACCCATATTCTATCGCAGTGAACCCCTAAAGACAAGGTGGTCTCTACACGTTGCTTTAAATATTCATCAACCTGTGAGAAGGAATCCTCATATCTTGTATTTTCCTGCATAGAGATGGGAGTGCCACGTTTGTGCATTAAGATTACAGGCAAGCCCCTTTCCGCAGCAAAGGGTCCAAGTTCAGGGTCATCTTCCAGAGCAGAAATATCATTTACAATATTTGCACCTTCCTCCCAGGCTGCTTCCATAACAAGTTTTTTTCGGGTATCTATAGAAAGAGGAATGGAACTGTGACGGCGAATCTCTTCTATAACGGGAAGAAGTCGCATAATCTCTTCTTGGGCATCTATGTATTGGGAGCCAGGACGAGTGGATTCAGCTCCCAAGTCAAGAACATCTGCACCTTCCTCCACCAGTTTAAGGGCCAACTCCGCTGCCGCATGACCAAGCCCCCGGCTCTTGTTCCAAAAAGAATCGGGGGTTACATTAACGATTCCCATTATCAGGGCAGGCAGCCTTGTAGCCAAATACCTTACTTCACCGTTTTTTTCAACATAGGGTAAAGCCAACCCCTTGCGCAGCTGCACCCGAGACTCTTCCTCAAAGACATTTTGCGGGTGGGTTGCACTGCCATCATTCATGGTTAGAAAGCCTATCCAGTAGTTTCATTGCACTTTTAGCCAAGGAGTCCGAATCAAGACCACAATCCTTCAAAATCTCATCCCGCTTGCCCACTGCCAAAAAGCTATCTGGCATACCGTGAATAGCAGTTTGTTTTTCTGGGAATTGATGAACCACCAGGCTTTCCAGCACTTCTCCAATTCCTCCATGAACAACTCCATCCTCCACAAAGAGAATGACCTTGTACGGTTCTACAGTTTGCAGGAAGAAGTCCTTGTCGAGGGGCTTGACAAAGCGAAGGTTGTACACATCTACCAGTATGCCATGAAGCACCAAATTGCGGGCAGCAGCCAGAGCCTGTGAAAAAACACCACCAGTACAAACAATAAGCACAGAAGCCTGTACATCGGGTAACTCCGCACTTTCCGATGCCACCACATCGTGACACCGTAATAGAACACCCCTCCCCTCTTCAATAGGCTGGGCAAAGGCTTCTTGTTCCGATGGACAGGAGGTCTTGGGGTAGCGAATTACAACGGGAGCCTTTCTGTCCACAGCCCACTGCAGCAGCAGCTTGATTTCCTTTTCAGAGGCCGGAGCCGTTAAAATCATATTAGGTACTGGGCGGATTAAGGAAATATCAAAGGCTCCCTGGTGGGTTTCACCATCATCAGGGACTGCACCACATCTATCCAAAACAAAGACAGAGGGGGCTGCTGGAATAGCAATATCATGAATCAACTGATCCATAGCCCGCTGCATAAAGGTGGAATAAATCGCAGTTATTGGCACCAGTCCGGAGGCAGCAAGTCCACCTGCAAAGGTTACTGCGTGCTGTTCGGCAATTCCCACGTCAAAGAATCTATTGGGATATTTTCTGGAAAAAGAAGCTAGACCAGTTCCCTTGGACATGGCAGCAGTAATCGCTACGATACGACTATCCTTTTCAGCCAAATCCAGCAAGGCATTGGAAAAGGCCTCTGTGTAGCTCAGCGAATCGTACTTTTCCACCGTTCCATCGGAAATACAGAAGGGTCCAATTCCATGGAAGGTGGCTGGGTCATCCTCTGCAAAGCTATACCCCCGCCCCTTCTTTGTAACAACGTGAACCACTACAGGTCTGTTCAATCGGCGAACCTTCTTTAAAACCTCTTCCAACTCCGATATATTGTGACCATTTAAAGGACCAACATATTCAAAACCCAATTCCACAAAGAGATTGTTGGGAAAAAGCAAGGCTTTGAGAGAACGTTTAAATCTAAAGATAAACTTGGTAAAAAACTTGCTTAGAACAGGCAGTCTGTTTACCAAGTTGTCAATATTAAAGCGAACCGACTGGTAAGAACTCGTCATGGTAAGACGGCTCAAATAACGAGAAAGGGAGCCAGTATTTTGGCTAATCGACATTTGATTGTCATTAAGCACCACAATGAGATTCTTTGAAAGAAGACCTGCATGGGATAGAGCCTCCATAGCCATTCCGCCCGTGAGGGCCCCATCTCCAATAATTGCCACAACCTTGCCCTCTTGATTCTGCAAGTCCCGTCCAATCAAAAGACCCAAGCCAGAGGAAACAGAGGTGGACGAATGCCCTGCATCAAAAAAATCATGGGGACTTTCAGAGCGCTTTGTAAAACCGGCCATTCCGCCCTTGCTACGAAGGGTGTGAAATTGGGAATAACGCCCGGTAAGTAATTTATGGGTATAACTTTGATGACTTACATCCCAGACAAAGGCATCCTTGGGACTTTCAAACACACGATGCAAGGCGATGGTTAGCTCCACCACTCCCAAATTACTAGCAAGATGCCCGCCATTCTTTCCAACCACATCGATAATAGTTTTTCGTATTTCTTGTGCCAGCTGAGAAATCTCAGTTTTACTAAGATTTTTTATGTCAGCCGGAGACTTTATATTCGGTAAAATCGTAGTACAACTCCGACGAATGAATTTGCCATCTCTATACGAAAAAGACCGCAGCTTGTGTCAGGAAACAACAAAATCTACGGTCCTCTTTCATTGGTACAGTCATAAACTGAAAACACATAAAGTGGGTTACCCCCAGAACAAGACTCAAGACGAGTTACTTGTTCTTATGCCGATTTCTTCTCAGCTTCTTCTTACGTTTATGTGTAGCAATCTTCTGACGCTTTCTTTTTTTTCCGCAAGGCACGATGGCACTCCTTAATGAAAACTTAATACATTATCTACGAAAAAATAATTTACGTCAATAGGGAAAAGATGACATGAAAAACTTTCCGATATGTTCTTTAATTCCCTGATAATCCTCTGCATGAAAATGTGCAGCCCCAGGGATGCCACGAAAATAAGTATACTGACGTTTTGCATATCGACGGCTGTTGCGACAAATCAAGTCTTGGATAGAATCAAAGTCCACCCTGGCAAAATCTTGCTGGAAATTGTCCAAAGACTTCATCCCTTGGGCAGCTTGCAAAAAATCTTGGTTGGAAAGAAATTCCTGATACCCAATGGCCTGCATTCCCGGATCATCTGCCTTGTAACCCGCTGCCACCAAGGAGGCCACCTCTTGGGGCAAACCAGCCTCCATCATTTGGGCTACTCTTCGCTCAATCCTTTGGTACAGTTCCTGGCGTTCCCGCTGGAGAATAATTATACAAAAATCAAACTGAGAACGGAGCTGGGGAGAAAGGGCAAAGGAGCCTTGGGAACAACCAGTAGCAAGATTTATTTCCAAGGAACGAAGAATTCGATAATGGTCGTTGGGATGAATTCTCTGTGCGGAGGCAGGATCCAGAGCTTGGAGTTGTTGGTAAAGCACCTCAGCACCTTCTGAAGCCAGTCGTTGCTGAAGCTCAAGCCTTAGCTTTGGGTCAGCCTTGGGTGTAACAGGCAAACCACAGAGAAAGCTTTTTATATAGAATGCTGCCCCTCCCAAAACTACAGGAATATGATGGTTTTCGAATATTTTTTGACAAAGCTCATCGCTATGATAAACAAAGGAACCTACAGAAAAGGCTTCATCTGGATTCTGGAGATTTATAAGGTGATGGGGCAGTTGTTCCAGCTCCTGCACAGTAGGTTTTGCCGTACCGATGTCCATACCCCGGTACACTTGCATAGAATCAGCACTAATCAACTCCGCCTTTCCAGCAAAGACGGAACCAGAATCCTTGCCAAAAAAATCCAAGGCGAGTCGAGTTTTTCCACAAGCTGTAGGGGCATAAACAACAAGAACCGGCACAGGGCCGGTTCCTTTTACTTGAGAATTCACAGACTACTGCTCAATGCGGTACTTTACTTCATCAGTAAACAACTGTCGGGCAGCAGTGGAAACCACCTTCCCGTCATTTTCCTTAACAGCCTCATCGTCAATCCTAGAAAGCTGATAGGCACGACGACTAGCCGCACAAGTAATCTCGTAGATATTATCTTTAAACTTAATAAGTTGCTCTAAAGGAAAGATCATGGATACTCCTATAAAATCATCCTTTTTATGATACCACAATCAAGGGATAATGTAAATACATCTATGGTAAACTTTTCTCCAGGGGATTGTATAATGAGTTAAAATATGATAGTGTGAATGAGTTTTTAACAAACGCTTCAGTAATTTGACTTACTGGAGGGTTATAAAACCTTTGATAGCAGTAAGGAAGGATAGCATGGGAGCACGTGGAGAACTTTACACCACTCAGGTTACACTGGATAATAGGTCGTATTTTTTCAATGTAAAGGAAAATAGAAATGGTGATATCTTTCTCCAAGTGGTAGAAAGCAAGAGTAGAAATGGAGAGGATTTCGATCGCCATGCTATCGTAGTCTTTGCTGACGATATGCAGAAATTCTTTAAAGGTCTTGACTCTTCCGTTACATTCATCGAAAAGGCACAGAAGGAGAGGGCAAGAATTGCAGCAGAAAAAAAGGCTGCACGGGCCGCTCTTGTTGGAAAAAAAGTATACCGCAAACCTACCGCTGACGAAGAAAGAAAAAAATCAGGAGTTAAAAGGACTGGAAAGGTTCACGTGGTATCAAGAAGAAATCCTGAAGGAGAAGAAAACTGATAGGCTAATACTTGAAGCTCATGCGTTGGATGGGGGATGGTCCTAAGAGACGGCAAACTTCACGGTGAGCCTTGGTAGGATATCCCTTATGCTTTTCATAGCCATATTCTGGGTATAGCTTGGCGTATTCCTCCATAATCATATCTCTTTGGGTTTTTGCCAAAATAGATGCAGCCATTACCTCAGGAAAGGTGTCATCTGCCCTTGGTTGAGCCCTGGCAACCACATTGATTTTGGGAACAAAGGTTCCGTCCACCATAGCTTCCAGCGTGTACTCCAAGTCATCACCATACTCATTGGAAAAAAAATCACCAAGCTTTCCCCTCATCTCAAAGTAGGCTCTCTCCATGGCAAGAAGGCTGCCCTGAAGAATGTTTATTTTATCAATGGTTTGATGGTCAACTATACCAATTCCCCAGCAACACCGCTCTAAAATCAGTTGACGGGCAGCCAACCTTTTTTTAGGGCTCAACTTCTTTGAGTCGGCTAAAATTTCCAGGGGAAAATCCACAGGTAAAATGACGGCGGCTGCAACTACAGGTCCCGCCAGGGGACCCCGCCCAGCCTCATCCAGACCACATAAAAGCTTTATAGCCATCAGGGAGCCTTCTTCACTTGGAACCAAGCCCGCTGTGGCAGCGTCTCCGGAATATCCGATGCAAGGACTTCATCTTCAACAATTTCTGTGGTAGCCTCTGTAGATTCGGGCAAGTCAACCACCAACTCCACCATTTCAAGGTCAATTTCTCCTGCATCCTCATCAGCAGGGGAAGATGTTGGAGCCATTTCACGAAAATCCTGGGAAGGACCTGCATCTATAATGAGTGAATCTGGGAAAAAGCCTACACAGGCAATGTACAACTCTTGGTCAGAAAGGTGGGTTGTAATCTGCGGCCGGTCCGCTACATAGTCGAGACTAATGGCAAGAGCCTCTCCTGCCATGGTGTACAACACCACAAAGGCATTGTCACGAATCCAAGCCCCCTCTTCATCACAGAGACCTAGGGTATAATTTCCCTGTTCTTGGGGAGAAAAGACAAAGGCTGGTGATACAAAATCCTGGGAAAAGGAAATGGGTTCCTTTTCTGGAGAATATAAAATTGACTCAGGAATCTTTACTGCCGGACTTACAGAAAGCAAGCCATTCATCTTTGCATCAATAAAATCCAGACTCGTCTTTGTAGGAAGGATACTGGCATAGATTTCATCCTCAAACCTAAACTTTTCTGAAACTTTTTCCGCTATCGTAAGAGTTTCCGGCGCTATGGAGCCCTTCTCAAACCTGATTTCGTACCAATTGCCTGTTTTACTTTTAAAATAATACGACTGTAGATGGGTAAATGGCGCATCCTGACTTTTTGCATCAAATACTTCCATAGGATATACCTCGCAAGGTATGCGTAAAGTTTCTGCAGCAGTTTCTTTATCAAGACAAACCAAGGCAGGCGTGGCATCTATAAAGACAGTGGTGTCGTAAAAATCAACTGAAGATGCAACTATGGGATAGGAATTTGTGTAGGAGCTACGTGGCTCCACCCTTTTTTCCGTAACTGGAGCCATAGAAGAACCAGAAGCCTCATCAGCAGAAGCCACTTCTTTTTCTGTGGCTTCATCAAAAAAATCCACAGTATACAAATTGCTTTTTGAATGGATTGAAACGGATGCTTCCTGCGCTACCTTACGAGCCGCTGCCACTGCTTCTTCTGAAACAGGAATCAAGTGGGGGAAAAGCCCCTTTACAGAGGTTTGCTCTCTTAAAATCTCTTCCTGCTGGATTTGTTGATTTTCTTCTTCTTCAACCACCGTTTCTCCCAAAAGCCCCTGAACCCTTTGGTTGAGACCTGGAATCAAGTCCATTTTGTATACCACTACAGTACCCGCAAGGAGTACAATGATGACAACAAGAAGAGTGATGAATATTCTTGTTCTAGTTGAAGTCCCTGCCATTATAGTACCCCTCCATTACGATAAAGCAAGTCCACAGTTTTTGAAAAATATATCGGAACAAGTTCTTTCATACAAGTCAAATCAGAGGCAATTTGCTCCAAGTCATGTTCCGGGAGACAATACAAAATGAAAAGGTCCTCTTTTGCTGTTTTTACTGCCGTAGCAGAAAAAGTAGGGAGAATTTCTTCCAAAGAAAAACCCCATTGCTCACCAATTTTACAAGACTCAAGGTATAAATCCTCACAAAGAGAAGCCCTTGTTTGCCCAGAATGATATTCACGAAGAACACCATAAATGTCCTTTCCCTCATCTGAATGAGTCATCAGATACATCAATGGCTGATTTGAAACAACCTTTTCCCAGTCGATTTCTGGCATGGGAGGCGGTTCCAATGAGTCTTCAGGCAAACCTTCCTGTTCAGTTTCATAAGACAAGCCAGATTCACCGACAGACTCAAATTGTTCCAGAAGTGCTTCAAAGTCCATAATTCCACGATATAGCTGCACACTCCGATAACTATAATCTACCGGCATAAAAATATGATCAACTGATAAAGCTGGTAGTGAGGGGATATTTTCTCCCACCAACAAGGTTTCCTGGAGATTTGACTGGGAAAAAATCTTGGCTGCAGGTGGATTTGACACCAAGTGCTGGAAAATTGACAAAACTGTATCACTCCAAGGATGAATGGGAAGACTTCCCTCTCCCAGCCCAGTAAAAAAATCAGAAATACTTGACTGAATATCTGAAAGAACCACCATATTCAAGTCCATCATTTCATCAAGACTTCCATCCCGCTCAACCTGTTGAAACTGGGGAAGAATTGAGACTTGAAACCAAAGACATTCTGCCAAGAGATAGGGTTGCAGTTCATAGAAGGGCAGGGAATTTTCTACAAAGCTTTGAAAAGCACCCAAATATTCAGAAAGAGAAAGACTGTGAAGAGCCTTCCAATTTGAAAGATACTCCTGCAATTCCTCTTGAGTAAGGGCTCTTTCGAGTGGAGCCAGTTCCCCCCAATTTATGTCCTCCTCAATCTGTTGATTGGACTGATTGGACACCAACTCCTGACCAATAATGGTCAGGGACATCCAGGAAAAGATGAGAATAAAAAGTTTTTTCAAGTTTAACTCCCAGGAAATCCAGAAACAACATTCCCGCTATACCGAATCATTCTGGAACGGGCATCGCTCCACACAGGAACAAGTTGTGCTGTAGAAAGTGTCTTGTTTTCAAAGATTCCGTCAAATGTATTGTCAATCAAGGAATAACCCACACCTGTCAATTCTGCGACCCGGCCAAGGTTGCCATATACCTTACATTCCGCCTCAGAAAGATTCAACTGGCCAGCCGACAAGGAAAAAATCACAGCGGTGGGAGCAATAACAGTGTATCGTCCCCCATCAACGGTGATGGAGCTTCTCAAGCTGGAAATCATTGCTCCATATTCCCCTGCCAATAAGGTAATACCAGAATCCTCAATGGACAATGTCCCATCTATGGCCGATATAATTGTTCCACTGTTACTGTAATCACCTATTACCTCGCATTGGACTAAGGAAAGGTTTCCATTTGCAACAGATAAAAGGGACTGTTTTTTATGTGCGATTTTGGAACTAGAATTCAACCTTTGCCCCTCAAGAATACAGTTTTTTATTGCAACCCGTCCGGTATCTACGAGCAAGGTTGTACCAGGAGAAAAAATCAATCCAGAATTAGAATCAGCACCCTGTATTTCACAGTGAGAACTGATGCTTACCGATTTATTCACCGGAACCCTTCCAACTACATGGAGACGGACAAAATCCAAGTGAGCCGTTTTTTCAATGGCTTGCTCCAAACTGGAAAAAGGTTCTTCCAAGGTTCCCTGTGCAAGCCCATTTCCAACAGAACTGTTTTCACCATCACGGCCAGAAGCTGCCTCCACGTAAAAATTAACAGGATCCACAATGGTTTTATACCATGTGATGGAACTGGTATTTCCCTGTTTATCGCGACTAAAGGCTCCAACACGGAACAGGTGGGCGTGCTCTTCATGGGCTTCCAATAGCAGGGGCTCACCATTGTACGGTGTAAACTGCTCCTTTGTAATCCTGTCTGTCAAGGAATCCTGTTCCTGTGAGAAATCAAGGAGGGCATCTTTCAAGCCGCCTTCTTCAATCACTTGCATTTCCAAGAAATAAAAGAGCCGATTATCTTCAAGCTGTCCAAGGTTTACCCGTACATCCTGCCGGCTATAAAAATTTTGGCTGCTGGTATTTATTACTGGCGCGACAGGGGGACACTTGTCCACCAAGAGGGAAATTTCGCCGGGTCCCTGGTATAAGCCATTATAGTAGATTTCAATGGGGATGGTGCTCCGCAACTCCTCTCCCTCAAAGGCATCAATCAACAGGGAAGGTACAGGCTCCATGGATAAACCTGAGGGAACAAAGGTAAAATCCGCCCCCAAAGCAACAAGAACAGCCTCCCTTCCCTCAAATTCATAAGCCTTTTCAGGCTTTGGAGGAAGATAAAAACTATAGACAGGATTGCCCTTTTCATATGCCACGCTTTGCCAAGAAATTGTATGACCAACAGCCCTATCCAGCACTACAGAACCTGTTGCCTCCTGCCAGAAATCATTGTCCAGGGAATAAATCAACTTGTCTCGAGTAAAGGTTAAAAGTCCCCAGTCAGTAATCTGGAAGGGAGGCTCGGTCATATCCTCAAGCTCTTCCTTTGATTTAGGTTCTTCAATGACATCCTGAGAAGGAGACAAGGAAGAGTTGGCAGAAGGGGCTATATACAGTTCCACATTTCTTCCTGCGGTAAAGTCATTACCTTTAACAGGTGAGGGCAGCTCCTCTTGTGTATTGGGTGTATCCAGAGAAAATCTGGTTTCGGGAAGTCCCGCTGGGCTAAGGACAAAACGCCAGGCATTTGTTCCGTCAATTATTTCACAGGGAACATAGCGATGGGGAAAGGTTCCTCCCTGTAGGCTGAGAACCTGTTCTCCGGGCAAATGGCTCCCCGCATTACCCAATTTATAGGAAAAACCAGACGGAATAGTAATTTTCTGCCCGGAAACATAGGTAATAACAGGCTTTCTGAAATTAACATCAACAGGATTCCCTACTGCATCCTCAACAGGTACTACGGAGTAGTCCACAGAATAAATGGCAGCATTACCATCGGGAAAAACCAGGGCAATACGAAGGGATACATCACCCTCCGCCTCAATCATTACAGGGCCATCGTAGGCAAAGCCAGAATCCATGGGGTGGGAGCCACTGAATGAATAAACAACCTCGTAGTCCTCTGGAACTTCCAGTACCAGGGGCTGTCTATTGGCCCAGATACCTTCCACAGGACTTACAATGACAAAGCCCTTGTCAGAGTATGAGATGCCTGACCCCTCGTTCACCGGTTTCTGGGAAAAAAGGGAGGATACCATCAGTGAAAGACAGAGGAAGCATATGGATAGTCTCTTCATTCTACAAGCTCCTGGAATACACCTAGCAGATTATTTTTATAAATAAAATTGGTCACCTACAGTTTTTCGTTGCCGCTCAAAGCCTGAAAAACTTCCCGTAATTCGGGGTCATCCTTAAAGTAATACTCCTCCAACTCCTTCTGAGACAGTCCAATAAGCTCGTGACTCATATAATGAATCCATAAATCCTCTTCTGGCTTTGTAATGGTAAATTTTCTACAGAAATAATCTGGCTGAATGGGCAACTGCTCCTCGTAATAGGTAAAATACTTGTAGTCGTGAACTGCAACCTTGATGTCCTTACGGGGAATACCCTTTTCCAATAAAACTTCTACCAAATAATTGATGGTCTTGCCTGAATCAAAAATATCATCTACCAAAAGGATTTTGTCTCCGGGACGTAAATGCTCAGGTGAATATGTCCAACCGTCTACCATCACCCTATCTCGCTGACGAATATCTGAATAAGAACGGGCCACCACAGCTGCATAAAGAACGGGACGATGCCCCTTACGGGCAATCTTAAAATACTCACTAATAACGTTGGCCATATAAGCACCACCACGGAGGGACACATAAATTACATCGGGGATAAAATCATCATGATGAATTTTATGGGCCAACTTCAACGCATTGTTACGAACCTTATCATAGGGTAGAAATTCTTTTCGCATAAAAACCTCGATATAAAATCATATCGGAAAATGGAGGATAATACAAGACAATTATATATCCATTGCCTTGTTGGCAACAAGTTTGTATACTTTTGTCATGAACAAGAGATTTTCTGTCTACTATCTTGTGGCAGCCTACTGTGGATACACTGCCTATAGGTTGATAAAGGATATTCAAGAAGGAGCTCCCACCTCTACAGCCATGAATATAATTACTGTGGGATTTTTTTCCGTGGCGGCAGTAGCCATTGTGGTTTACACCACTATTTTAGTAAGACGAGAAAAAAAGGCAAACCAAGAAAAAGACAATGAGGAAAACCATGATTCCCAAGACTAGCTTCAAGGAATTTTCCAAAGATTTTATTGAAATGACTGGAGACACCATCCAAAGGCTAATAATGGCAAGGATTGTGGAAACTCCAGCCTATGTGATACAAGAACTGGGGTTGGAATTTCCTCCCGGACAAACTATTCTTTGGGGTCTGTTGATTTTTGGTAAAAAATCCCTCCACTTCTTTGTTCACGCCACAGAAAGCTCCTTGGCAACAATGTTTCGCAATGCCACCAACGGAAAACCTCCTCGCCAACAATATCTTCATATTCCCCGGGAAAACTTAATCCAACTGGAGCCAGTAGCAACAGAGCCAGGCATATTTTCCCTTGCACGAATCCTGCCCTTTTTGAGGAACAAACCAAGGCTCCTAAAAGTCAACTTTCAGTTTGAGGAACCTCACAGTCAGAAAAAATCATCCTCAGACAAAGGGAACTATACAATCTTTTTGGAACCTGTGGTGGCAATGAAAGAGATTACACCTCTTTTGGAGCAATACCTTTAGACAAACAACCTAAGTGTAGGCCAAAGGATATCCACTCCCCCTCCTTTCCTGCCACAGAAATACTTCCCTGGTGATTTTGAGCTATAGCCTGGGCTATGGAAAGACCTAAACCACAGCCCCCTGTTTCCCGTGCCCGGGATGAATCACTGCGATAAAATCGCTTGAAAACCTGATTCATTTCTTTTTGTGAAAGTCCCTCCCCTTGATTGTAGACAGTAATTACAGGATGCGTATGATTCTTTCCAAAATGCCCTTGAGCACGGCGATTGGAAACCATTTCCAAAGAAACCTTAATCCTGGCCTCTGGCGAAGAGTTTTTGATTGCATTATCCAGCAAAATTACCACAGCCTGGCTAATTCCATCAGCGTCACCTACCCATCTTATTCCCTCCTGAATTTCTAGCTCAAGGTATTTTTCCTGTTCAAAAATAATGCTCTCAAAGGGAAGAACCGCTGCCTCCACAGTACGGCTCAAGTCAAAGGAAGAATACACCAGGGGAAGCCTCCCGGCATCATTTTTAGCTAAATACAAGAGGTCGTTAATGAGGCGAGCCATAAGCTTAATTTCACTTTTTATATAATCAACCCATTTATTTTCTCCAATTTCCCCAGAAAGAGCGTCCACATTGGCGGCAATTACAGAAACAGGGGTTTTAAGCTCATGTCCAGCATCAGCAATAAACTGCTTTTGTGTTTCAAAGGCCTGTTGAACAGGAAGCACTGAACGCTTTGCCAAAAACCAGGCTACCAGGGCAGAAATAACTATGGAAATAAGAAAAACCCCTCCACTTATAAGCAACAAATGTCCAGCGGTCTGGAATTCCCGGGTAAAATCGGCTAGTGCCACCAACGACCCCCTAGGCGTAGTTTTTTTTATGTATAGGAAGGCACCAGTGGAAGAGAAATGAAACCGAGATTTATCGGTAAATTCTAGATTTAGACCCTGGGTTACCAAAGAATTTAATTCTGCCTCTGTGTATCGGGGGGGAAAATAAGAAAGAACAGAGGCTAAATTTCCCTCAATGTCGTAGGTAATTCCAAAGATACTTTTTGAACGAGATTGTCTGGATGAAGGCATCAGAAAAGAAAAGAAATCTCTCCAAGGATTTTGTTTTTTATAATAATTCTTGTCTATTTCCATGGAATGATTTTCTTCTGGCAGAGGAAAATCCTTTATGCGGCTTTGCACCCAATCGTGCCGTTTTTCCAAAATGGGAATATCGTGGGCGGTAAAATGATAGAGGGCACTCCTAGTTTCCTGCAATACAAAAAACAAGACGGCAATATTCAAGGATATAAGAACCAAGGCAAAAACGATTGACTGGATTGTCAGTACCGTAACAACCATTTTGTTGCGTAATCGCCTGATTACCTTCATACCAAAGAATATCCCAAGCCACGACTTGTTTTTATTTCAACAGCAGAGCCTAAAAAACGCATCTTTTTTCTGACAAATGAAATAAAAACCTCTAGATTATTGTGTTCCGCATCAGAATTTCCTCCCCAAACCTTTTCGATTATGCGTTCTTTAAGGAGAATTTGACCGGAATTCTGCAATAACATTTCCATAATGTGAAACTCTTTCAGGGAAAGAACTACCTTATTTGAACCACAAGAAAGCTCCAGAGTTTTTGGATTCAAGCATAAATCACCATATTCAATCAACTCCATTATCACTTCCCCCCGACGACGAGTTAGGGCTCGTACACGGGCTAAAAGTTCATCGGTGGAAAAGGGCTTTGTCATGTAATCGTCGGCACCAAAATCGAGTCCACTAACCTTATCCTGCACCTCATCGCGGGCTGTAAGCATTAAAACGGGAACTGGATTTTTTTCTGAGCGTATCTTTTGCAAGACTGTGATTCCGTCCATTTTGGGCATCATAATGTCCAAAATCACCAAATCATAAAGCCCACTTCTAATATATTCCAAGGCACTTTGCCCATCGTACACAGGGTCAACTTCATATTTTTGCTTTGAAAGAATTTCACAAAGGGCGCAGGAAAGATACCGCTCGTCTTCAGCCAATAATAATCTCATAGGTACATTGTATAAAATAAGATTAAACCAATCTTAAAATTACCAGTTTTCGAGGGAATTTTTTCTAGGCTTGAAAACGACTGAGAAAGGCCCTTGTTCTTTCCTGTTGGGGATTATTGATAACATCTGTCGCCCTTCCCTGCTCCACAATGAGACCATCATCCATAAAGATGATTCTGTCAGATAAATCACGGGCAAAGGCCATTTCATGGGTTACAACCACCATGGTCATGTGCTCTTGGGCCAATTCCCGAATAACCTTGAGAATCTCACCTGTAAGCTCTGGATCCAGGGCACTGGTTGGCTCATCAAAGAAAAGAACCTGAGGATCCAAGGCCAAGGCCCTTGCAATAGAAACCCGCTGCTGCTGTCCACCCGACAGTTCACAGGGATAGGCACTTTCCTTTTCTGAAAGCCCCATCTTGAATAAAAGCTCCCGTGCCCGCTCCTGAGCCTGGATTTTGCTACGACCAAGGACATGAATCTGAGCTTCGGTAATATTTCTCAGTACACTAAAGTGAGGAAAGAGGTTAAAGTTTTGGAATACCAATCCAACCTGCAAGCCAATTTGATGAAGAGATTTTTTGTCGGTATAAGTTCCATCCTTTACCATCTGCTTGCCACAAATACTGATAGAACCACCGGAAACAGTTTCTAATTGGGTAATGCAACGAAGCATGGTGGACTTGCCGGAACCAGACGGTCCGATAATTCCCAAAACCTCACCACGGCCAACAGTAAAAGACACATCACGAATTACTTCCAGACAGCCAAAGGACTTGGAAAGATTGTCTACCTGCACAATGATTTCTGACATCAAATTCTCCTACCTGTAGTAATTCAATTTTTTTTCCAAGCGGAGGAACACCGCAGAAACCACCCAGTTCATAATAAAGTAAAAGAAACCAGCTACAAAGATGGGCATGGTGGAAAACTCACGACTGGCAGCAGTTTGGGCCGCTCGGAATAACTCCGACACACCAATAACCTGAGCCAGTGCGGTATCTTTTACCAAGGTAATGACTTCATTACCTGTAGCAGGGAGAATTCTCTTCACTACTTGGGGCAACACAATGCGGAAAAAGGTTTGCATCCGTGTAAAACCCAGCACCTTTCCCGCTTCATACTGACCAGCAGGAATGGACTCAATTCCACCACGGTAAATCTCTGCAAAATAAGCTGCATAGTTAATGGACATAGCCACAATGGCGGCAGTAAAACGGTCATAGGACAACTTGAACAGGTAATAGGGCGCAAAATAAACAAATATCAACTGGAGAATAAGGGGAGTTCCCCGAATCACCAGCAAGAAGACCCGTGCTGGCCACGACAAGAGGGGATTTTTTGACATACGGGCGGCTGCCATAGGAAGGCCCAATGGCAGGGAAAACAGGAGGGTCAAACAAAATATCTTGATGGATACAACAGAGCCTTCCAATAAGACTACCAGCAACTTTTCCATACCAGCCGCCCCTGTCAACTAGTCCTTCCCGATTACGGAAATGTCAGAACCGAACCATTTTGCGGAAATTGAAGCAACGGTTCCA
Source organism: Spirochaetaceae bacterium (assembly GCA_017936345.1). Classification (GTDB taxonomy): domain Bacteria; phylum Spirochaetota; class Spirochaetia; order Treponematales; family Treponemataceae; genus Treponema_F. Next base: position 18,923 of record JAGBFT010000072.1, on the reverse strand, counting down.
TCTGAAGCCATTTCCTCCAGAATACGCTGAACCTCATCGCGAAGCTTCACATCACCCTTGCGGAAACCAATGCCATACTGTTCAGAGGAAAGATTTTCAGATAAGACCATAAAATCCTTGCCCGTAGTCATAATGCTGTAGTTACCAACAACCATGTCCATTACAACCCCGTCTACACCACCAATTTCCAAATCCATAAGGGCTGTCAGGTTGTCCTTAAACTCAACAACCTCATCCAGAGAAGCTTCAAATTCAGGATTTGCAGTCACTGCGTCTGCGGCGCTGGAACCAGCCTGAAGGCCAATCTTCTTTCCAGCCAAGTCAGCCAAAGAAGAAATGCCAGCATCACGACGGACAATCACAACCTGGGCATTATCCAGGTATGGCTTTGTAAAGGAAAGAGCCGCCTCCCGCTCAGGAGTCATGGTAAAACCATTCCAAATACAGTCAATATTTCCTGTATTCAATTCCTGTTCCTTGGCAGCCCAATCAATTGGCTGGCACTTCAACTCAACACCAAGACGCCTGCAAAGTTCTGCTGCCAAATCAATATCATAACCTACGATATCATTTGAATCATCACGGAATCCCAAAGGTGGAAATGCATCATCTAACCCTAAAACAAAGACACCACGTGCTTTCAAATCCTCCAGAGAATTATCAACACCAGAATCCTTTTTACCACTGGCAAAGACCAGGGAAGCAGCCATAAGGCAAACCAAAAGTACAGCACAAATTTTTTTCATCTTGTACTACAACTCCTTTAAAAAACTTTAGTGACACTGTACACTAAATAGTATAATTTGACAAGTATGGTTAAAATCAAGAATTGGAGATAATTCTCCCCCCTTCCATCTTGACAACTCTATCCATTTGTTCAGGATGCTTTAAATCATGGGTTATAAACAAAAGGGTTCTTCCCTGACTAAAATCCAAAATCCTATTCAACAGTCTACGAGATGTAATATTATCCAGATTCTTCAATGCCTCATCCAAAATAATGATGGGCTTATCCTCCAACTTCATACGAGCCAGTGCAAGACGCTGTCTTTCTCCTGCTGAAAAATTTTGTGCATTTGGAGACAAAAGAGTATCAAGTCCCTGGGGCAATTCCCGGGCCACATCTGCCAAATCGGCCCACTCCAAGGCAGCCCAGAGCTCTTCATCAACATTTTCTGATGAAGGAATCTCACTTATGGCCAGCCGCAAGTTTTCCCTCAGGGTGGCGGTAAACACGTAGGGCTGCTGACTTACCAGGGATATGCGAGACACCACCTCCTCCTTGCCCCACTGGCCAAGGGAAGCATCTCCCAAGCATATCTCTCCCTGCTGGGGAACGTATTCACCCATCAGCAAGGATGCCAGGCTAGTTTTTCCGCTTCCAATATGACCAATAATAGCTGTTTTACTGCCAGCAGGAAAATCTAACTGTACATTCCGAAGAGCCGGAAGGGGGCTTCCAGGATAGGTAAAAGTTACATCCTTAAAGACTATGTCCAAGGACTTTTTCTGAGGTTTTTCATCATCCAAGAATTTGTTTTGAACTCTGTTCTCTTCTGAATGAGAACCTTTGCCACCCCAACGAGACAAACCTGTAGGCTCCCCGCCAGTAACATCGAGCATATCCTCCATGGCGGCAATACTATCGTAGTAGTAAGACACAGCCAAGGGCAGGGGTTGAACAGCTTCCATTATACCAAACACAATGAGAGCCACTGCCAAAAGGAAAATGCCGTCCAGCTGGTTGTTTGCTACAGCCTGGGCACTGCAAAACAAGGCCGCTGTCATCGCAAGACCAGAAATTACCCCGGACAGGGCTGTCAGTCTGCCACGCCGCACCTCACCATCCATGCGCACTTTGTTGCCGTCCATAAAGGATTGCAGTACGGTGGCAGCCATGGGTTTCCACCTATTGTAGGTCCAAAGAGCTTCCAGTCCTTCCACATAATCCTGTAGCTTTTGGTGGTATCGTAACTCATGGACTTGGGCTGCAGCCGCATTTTTTTTTCCGCTGTGGCGGGAAAGCACAGGAAGCACAAAACCATTTAAGATGGCTGCCACCCACAAAATAGGAATTGCCACCGGCAAGAAGAAGGCCAGCACTACAGAGGCGATAACCAGAGCCACAAGGGCCGTTAGAGGTGCGGCCACCACCCGTAGATAAAAGAACTTTAGAATTTCAATGTCATCAGTAATTGTCTTGAAAAGACGGGCGGTCTTGTCCCCCACTCCACCTGGAACTAGGGGCAACAGCTGCTGATAATACCAAACCCGCAGGTCTGACAAGAGCTTGAAGGTAATGGAATGACTTGCCAGCCGCTCCCAATACCGAAACAAGGCCCTTGAAATACCACACAAGCGTACAGCAGCAGACATGGGCATTAAATCAAGCAGGGGTGGCATCAAGGCCGCCCAACTAATAAGTATGGCAGAAACTGCCAGTAACCCTGTGTTAGCAACAATGGTCATTGCCCCGACAATTGCCGTTCCCATCATGGGAAAGAAATACGGAGCCATAAGCCTCATCAAGGACTGCAAGGCCTTTCTTTTTATACTCATACCGCCAATCCCTCCTGTAGCATACGGGCAAAGGCTCCATTCCTGTCCTGAGTTAATTCCTCATAAGTACCTTGCTGAACTACTCCTCCATCTTCCAAAACAAAGATTGCCTTTGCCTTTTTCAGGGTGTGGAGACGGTGGGCACTCACTAAAACAGTCCTTCCAGCATATAGCTTGCTGAGAGCAGTCTCTACTACAGCCTCAGTTTCTGCATCGAGACTGCTTGTAGCCTCATCACAGAGCAAAATCCCACTCTTGGCCTTGTCGTTTTCCACCATAGCACGAGCAATGGACAAGAGCTGCCCCTGCCCACCGGAAAGCTTTCTGCCCTCCTGTCCCAAAATGGTGTTGTAGCCTTGGGGCAGCTGCAGGATAAATTCTTCTGCCCCGATAAGTTTACACACCTCTCGTACTCGTTCTTCTGAAATATTACGACCCAGGGTAATATTTTCAAGAAGACTTCCCTGAAAGAAGTGGGGCTGGGCAGGAATTGAGGCAAGATTATCCCATCCGTTAAATTCCTGTCCATTTACAATGAATTGACCTTCCTTTGGAGTTAAGGCTCCTGCAAGTATTCGCAACAAGGTGGTTTTACCTGCACCACTTCTACCTGCCACAGCATAAAGTCCCCCTGGCTCAAGCCTAAGACTAATGTTTTTAAGAACTGTACGTTCACCCCAGCTAAATCCAAGACTCTTCAACTCAACCCTTGGTGGCTGTTGTGGTCTATCCTGCTCTTGTTCAGATACCAGCTCAGAATCGGCATCTGTTTTTTTAGCGGAAGAAATCCTTGCCAAAAAACTAAACATTTGGTCAGCAGAGAGAATTGCATTTTGACTATCGTGGTACCTCTGGCCTAGTTGTCGCAAGGGCTGAAAATATTCAGGTGCCAAGAGAATGATAAACAGAGCGATTTCAAACACCTCCTTCCCTTCTGCCAATCGAATTCCTAGTCCTACAGCCACCAAGGCAATACTGATAGTAGTAAAGAGCTCCAATGTAAGGGCAGAAAGAAAGGCAATCCTAAGGGTTTTCATTGTGGCAAGGCGAAAGTCATCACTCACCCTTTTTATTTTTTTTTCCTGCTTGTATTCTCGATTCCAATTTCGCAAAGTGGAAAGGCCAGCCAAAACGTCTTGAAGGTATCCACCCATTCGAGCCATGGCTTCCCAGCCAGAGCCAGCCATTTTTCGGCTCCATTTTCCGATAAGCATCATAAATCCAGGAATCAGAGGGGTTGCAATTAAAAAGATTCCGCCAGACACCCAATCCAAAGGAAAAACTATAATCAGATAGAACAGGGGGATGAGGGCGCTTTTAAAAAGCTGGGGAAGATAACGACAAAAATAGACATCAAGATTCCCCAAGCCCTGGGTTAAAAGGGTAAAAAATTCACCTCGCTGCTGGTGTTCCATAGCACAGGGACCCAAGGCTCCAACCTGGGCCAATAGTTTTTCCAAGAGAGTGTGTTTTACAATTCCAGCAACTTTAAGAGCAAAGTGCTCTTCCAGCCATTGGAACAAGCCTCTCAACAATATGATTGCTACCAACAAGATGAAAAGGGCATGAACAGATGCCATGGCCTGCTTTAAAAAGAAAATCCGATTTACAATCCTTGCAACAACTAGGGCTTGGGCAGCAGTACAAGCCCCGGAACAAAGAGACAAGAAAAGTACAGCCCCCTGACATCTCATAGCTGAGGAATTCTGCACCTTCCAAAGTGCTTTACTGAACATACAATACCTTACTCTTAGGAAGTTTCTGATGGATAAGAACAAATCATAGAAACTAAAACCTAACTTCTTTATGGAACAATAGAATAAACGAGAAACAAATCAAGTTCAAGAGATGGAGGATAAACTTTTAAATAAAAAAAGGCTGATGACAGTCTCACCATCATCAGCCTCAATCATACAGTAATCAGTATATTACCAGTATCTTAGTAATGCAAATCCTTGTCAGTAACACGCTTGCGGAAAACCCAGTAGCTCCATACCAAATAGGCAAGAACGATGGGTACCATTACCAAGGCAACAACAGTCATAATCTGCAAGGTTTTAGGACTAGAACTTGCATTGTAGATGTCCAAGCTCAATCCACCAGGCAAGGTTGAAATCATTACCTTGGGGAACATTGAGAAGAATACGGTTACTACAACCATAACAATTGCCAAGGAAGAACAGATAAATGCCTTTCCATCAAGACCCTTAGCCTGCAACAATACAGCAAGAATCAAAAGCACAGCTGCCAAGGCAACAGTGATGATAGGAATAATACCGTTGGTCAAAAGCTGTGTCTGGAATGCGGCGAACACAACCCAAGCAACAGTTACAACCAACATCACCAAGCCAAGCTTTGTGCTGATTGCCTTGATTCTGTCTTCGATAGTCTTTACACCATTCTTCAGCTTCAAGAACAACATTCCATGGAAGGTCAAAACAAGCAGCATTGTAACACCGCCCAATAAAGTGAAGGGTGTCAGCAAGGTAAAGAAGTTGCCAGCATATTCCATGTTTGCATCAATGGGTACACCGGTCATAAAGTTGCTTACAGCTACACCGAAGAGTACAGAAGGCAGCAATGAGCCAACACAGAACAAGACATCCCAAGTTTTACGCCAGGCGGCACTGTCGTGCTTGCTGCGGAAGTCAATGGCAACACCACGAATAATCAAGGCAAAAAGGATTGCAAAAAGAGCCAGGTAGAAACCACTGAACAAGGTTGCATACCAGTTGGGGAAGGCTGCAAAGATAGCTCCACCAGCAGTCAAAAGCCAAACCTCGTTGGCATCCCAGTGGGGTCCAATAGTATTCAACACTACACGACGCTCTGTATCATCCTTTGCAACGATGGGCAACAGGGTACCAACACCGTAGTCAAATCCTTCCAGTACAAAGAATCCACTGAAAAGAACAGTAATCAGAATAAACCACAGTGTATTTAAGTCCATAGTGAAGCCTCCTTTTCATTTTCAGCGATTTCTGTGTCGGTAACAGGGTTCTTGATACCATGACGAACCATCAGGAAAATCTCGGCGGCAGCCAATGCGGCAAAAATCAAAACAAATCCAACCAAAGAAATCATAATAGTTCCAGAACTTGTGACGGTGGAAACACCGTCCTCCATCTTCTGCAGCCCGTATACTACCCAAGGATAGCGTCCCATTTCTGCCATAACCCATCCGCAGATGTTGGCAATAACAGGAAGGAACAAGGAGATTCCGAAGAGGGGCAACAACTTGTTGTACTCGTGCAGGGGCTTTGCCTTGCGAGAGATGATGATGGCGACAATACCCAAAAGAAGCATCAGACAGCCTGCGCCAACCATGGCACGGAAACTCCAGAAGAGCACGGCCACAGGAGGAATATAGTTGCCAGGACCATGCTGGGCCTCCAGCTGGGCCTGCATATCATTGATACCCACAACCTCTCCGCTGGGCTTCAGATAGTACAGTAAACTCAACAGGTAGGGAACCTCAACAGAAGAGTTGTTCTTCCTTCCCTCCTGGTCGATGCTGGCAACGATGGTAAAGGGGGCAGGGTCAGCTGTTTCCCAAAGGGCTTCAGCGGCAGCGGCCTTCATGGGCTGCTCATCCTTGATGTTCACCATCTGTCCGTGTCCTACGAAGATGACCAGAACAACACCAACCAGGGCAGCAACAGCACCAAACTTGAAGGACTTCTCAAAGAAGGCGTTGTTGTTCTTCTTTATCAGGTTCACAGCAGACATACCCACAATGAAAAATCCTGCGGTGGTGAGACTTGCTGTCAATACATGGGGGAACTGCCACCACAAGTGACCGTTGGTAAGCAATGCGGTAAAACTTTCCATTTCTGCGCGGCCGTTGTTCAGCACGTAGCCAACGGGGTTTTGCATGAAGGAGTTTGCAAGCAAAATCCAGAAGGCTGACAAGGATGTTGCGATGGCAGCCAGCCAGATTGACAGGAGATGCACCTTCTTTGAGAGCTTCTCCCAACCGAAAATCCACACACCCAGGAAGGTAGACTCAATAAAGAAGGCTACCAACGCCTCGATGGCCAAAGGTGCTCCGAAGATATCACCCACAAAGCGGGAATATCCAGACCAGTTCATACCGAACTGGAATTCCTGGATAATACCAGTTACGACACCCATGGAAAAATTAATCAAGAACAACTTTCCCCAGAACTTGGTCATCTGCTTGTACCGCTCATCTCCAGTCTTTACGTACACTGACTCCAGAACTGCCACCAAGAATGACAGACCGATGGTCAGCGGAACAAAAAAGAAGTGGTAGATGGTAGTAATCGCAAACTGTGCCCGAGCTAAGCTCAATACTTCCACAATAAATCCTCCTATTCCAAAATAATTCCTACAAAATGTCCTTCATGTAGAAACATATTACAAAGTCAAATTCTACATTGCAAATGTTTATTCGTCAAGAACTTTCAACAAAGATAACGTTTTTTTATGTAAAAAAAGTACTATTCTCCACTGCACCAGTGTTTTAGGGACTGAATTTGCAGTGTCACGGCCTCTGGAGCAGGACCTCCTATAAGATTGCGTGCCTTTATGCAGGCTTCCGGCGTTATAAGAGAGTAAATATCCTGTTCTATTAGGTTCGAGCAGGACTGTAAATCCTCCAAGGATAAATCTTCTATGTTGCATCCCTTGTCAATGCACATTCGAACTGCCCTAGCTGCCACTCCGTGGGCAGTTCTAAAGGGCATTCCCTTACGCACAAGATACTCGGCTACATCTGTGGCATTGGCGTGTCCTCCAGTACAGGAAGCGGCCATAGCCTCCTTGTTCCAACCAGCCGTTCCAATCATCCGGGTAAAAACCTCCAGACAGGAACTTACCGTATCGTAGGCATCAAAGAGACTTTCCTTATCCTCCTGCATATCCCGGTTGTAAGACAGGGGAAGCCCCTTTACCATGGTGAGAAGTGCAATAAGATTGCCATACACACGACCGGTACGTCCACGAATCAATTCAGCAAAGTCAGGATTCTTTTTTTGGGGCATAATGCTGGAGCCTGTGGACCATTTTTCAGACAAGTTGATGAACTTGAATTCCTCTGTAGACCAAATGATTACCTCCTCACAAAAACGTGAGAGATGGGCCATCAGCAAGGAAAAGGCGGCAGTGAACTCAATGCAATAGTCCCTGTCTGCAACAGTATCCAAGGAATTGGGAGTTACCCCCTTGAATCCAAGTTGTTCCGCCACCATCTGCCGGTTCAACGGAAGGGAACTGCCAGCCAAGGCTCCAGCCCCCAGGGGACTAAGCTGGATTCGGGACAATGCATCCTCCAAACGCTGGTAGTCTCTCTGTAACATCCAGCACCAAGCGCACAGATGATGGCCAAGGGTAACCGGTTGGGCTCGTTGGAGATGGGTATAACCACTCAAAAGACTTTCCTTATGCTTGTCTGCAATTTCAATCAAGACAGAAACAAGGGTTTTTATTTTATTTTGCAGCGCAGGAATGGCGTGCCGTAAATAAAGTCTTTCATCAAGGGCAATCTGGTCGTTACGACTACGTCCAGTGTGGATTTTTTTCCCCGCCTCACCAATTCTGTCGGTAAGAACCCCTTCTATGAAGGAATGGATATCTTCTGCAGAATAATCAACGGCAAGTTTACCCGAGTCCAAGTCACAGGCAATACCATCCAACGCCTGAATAATTTGCTCTGCCTCTTGTTGGGGAATAATTCCACAGGCTCCCAACATGGCAACATGGGCCTTGCTTCCACTTATATCATCTTGAGCCATTCTTTGATCCACATAAATGGAGGTTTCAAATTCCACCGCCTGTGCATCTGGCCCCTCTTCAAATCTTCCGTGCCACAAGGCGGCGTGATTCCCCCCCTCAATGGCTCCCTTTCCTACCGACACCATTTTGTCCACCTTACGATAAAGATTCCTTCATAAACTTCTGTATTCCCTGGAACACATCCTCATCGAGGATATGTTCAATCCTACAGGCATTTTCCTCTGCCTGCGCATGGGGAACCCTTGTCACCTTCTCCAAGAATTCAGTAAGGATACAGTGACGATGGTAGATTTTTACGGCCTTTTCCCTGCCCTTTTCTGTAAGAAAAATAGGTCCGTTATCAGCCATTTCAATATAACCATCCTGTCTCAAAAGTCCCATAGCCCGACTCACGCTGGGCTTGGAAACAGATAGTTTATGCGCCACATCTATGGAACGAACAATTGTATTCTCCTGTTCCAGAATCAATATTGCTTCCAAATAATTTTCACCAGATTCATACATACTTCCTTTATACCACAAGTTGAAAAAAAAAACTATGTGTGGTATCATGTTTGGAACAATGACAACTAATTTAAAATGCTTCTAACACTAGGGGGGGGGGTATTAAATGCTGTTATATGTATCCTTGTCTTTTTTTATATCCGCTACTCTTATCCCTCTTATTATTTTTTTATGTCGACGTTTCAATTGGTACGACAAGGTAAATGACCGCAAGGTTCACAGCGGAGCCATTCCCCGCCTAGGTGGAGTTGGTTTTGTCATGGCCTTTGCCGTCACTGTTTGCCTTTATTTGAGTACACAGTCAAATCTTTCCATCAGACTTTTTCTTCCTATCATAATTGCCGGTCTGGTTATCTTTATCTTTGGTGTGATTGACGACTTCTTTGAACTTCCCGCCAAATTAAAATTTTTGATTCAGATTATAGCCACCTTCATTATGATTTTTTCTGGAACACGATTTACCCAATTTGGTCCTCTGAACCTTGGTGTTCTAAGCTATCCTATCACATTTTGTTGGGTAATTGGTGTTATAAATGCCTTCAATCTGATTGACGGCGTTGATTCTCTTTGTGGGGGTATATCTACCCTAATTCTCTTTACCCTAGGTATCCTTTATAGCATGGCATTCCGGATGGATATTGCGGGAATTTGTTTTATTCTTATGGCAGCCATTGCAGGTTTTTTATTGTACAACAAACCAAAGGCAAAGATTTTTATGGGTGACGGTGGAAGCCAGTTCCTTGGTTTTATGATTGCCGCCATCCCTCTCTTTCCCTTTGGCAATTCCTTTGACTACAATCGAACCCTAGTTGCCTGGATTTTAGCCTCAATTCCAATTTTAGATACACTTGCTGCCATTTGGAGGCGTACACGTGAAGGACGCTCCTTCTTTTCTCCAGACAGGGCACATCTACATCACAAATTGATGAATATGGGATACAGCACAAAAGGACTTTTGACTATTCTTCTTACTTTACAAATTGGACTTTGCGCCTTTGTAGGAATAGGCTTATGGTGTGGTCCCATTCGAGGTTTTTTTGTACTTCTGGGAGCCACCTGTGTTATCTGTACCTTCTTTGTGGTTATCCATTATACACACCGAGCGGTATTGAGAAAGACCCTTGTTAAAACGAACAAGGAAGCTGTCTTAACTTCTCAAGAGGAAGCACCCTCATATGTTGATAAAAAAATAATTCTTAGACTCCCTGCACTTATAATAATGGGAATTAGTTGGTATTTGTCTTCTGGAACCTTGGATTCTATACCCATACCTTCTGTGTCAGACAAGATAATCCATTTAGTTTGTTTTGCAGGGCTTGGATTTGCCTGGACCTGGTGGTTCTCAAGGGAGAATTGGCTTGCCAGACCCTGGAACCACATCCTGTATGTCACCCTTGTTGTAGCAGTTTATGGTGTAATAGACGAGATGCACCAATATTTTGTACCGGGACGCTGTGCCTCTGCACTCGATTGGATTGCGGACCTTGCAGGTGGTTTATTGGGAGGAACCGCGGGATTTATTGGAGCAAAACTCCTCCAATGGTTTGACGCTAAAAGGTCTGGTAAGTAGCAGTCTTGATAAATTCCCAAGCATCAAAATCAGGAAATTCGGGCTGGGGTATCATATATTTTCGTAAGTCCTCAATTTTATCGTAGTTAAAATCCAAGTCTCCCAGTGGAATTGGAGGCGGGGGCGGTGGAGCCTTACGACTATTAGCCTCTGCAATTAGCTGATAGTATTCACTCGATTCTATGTCCATCCTTGTCAGATAGGCATCTTTTTTTACAAGTATCCTGTTGTCCTGGCTTGCAGCAAAGCTTGAAATATCATAGGGAATCTCTTCTATGTTGCGGATTTCTACCCTCCGGCCAGCAACACAGGTATATACCGTATCACCGACCAAAAGATGCTTTGGCACCTCGTGATTTCCGTCCTCACCGGCGAGAATGGCATGGGTTTCTCCATCATACTCCATATCCGTCTGCCAGTAGCGAATTTTATACATACGGGAACCAGTCACTAGATAGGAATATATTTCCTTAGCCAATAAGGGGGGGGCAATGGTCATTCCATTGGTGTTGGATGCACTCTGATAAAAACGTGAGGTGCCAAAATCTTGTGCCAAAAAGAAATCGATATATAGTTTCCCATCAAAAACAGCTATGGGAATTGCTGCCCGTTCCTTAACATCTGGATAGGTAATCCAAACATTCCAAGCCCCGCTTGTTTCTGTTTCTGGAATCAGGGCTTCAAATTCCACCAAAAGATGCTGTGCTTCAGGGGATGTGGCATCATTTCTAGGACGCTCCGGTATATCCTCGTACTGGAGAACCTCCTCTGTAACACTATTCCGTTCAAAAAAATCCTGTTGAGAGTTGCCGCTATAATTATAATCAATTTGGGTAGTACTCATGGTAGAAATTTTTGTAGCTCCTGGTTCAGCAGCACGGTCATAATACCAACCGTAAAACAACTTTAGGACAATACTGGCAGAATCTATATTTTCAAAGGAAATAATTCTCTGGTTATTTTCCCATAATCCCACCAACAGGGAAGGAAGGGTTGTTGAAATTCCTCCACCTTGCTGAAAATCAACAAGTCCATCCATTTCCTCCTCAAAATAACCCTGCTCACTATAGCCTTCCGTCACTTGGCACCACGCAGGAAAATGGACAAAACAGAAAAATAATAAAAATACAACCTTGCCTAAAGACAACTTCATGTAATCAGTATCGGCTGCCTTCCCTCCCATCATCACTTTTCTTCAACTATATTTACAGAAAGAAAAAAAACAAGTAGAATCAGCCCATGGCAGAAAACATCACCTATCTTGCGAAATTGGGAGAACTTACTCTAAAGGGTTCCAATCTTAAGGAATTTGAAAATCGTCTTGCGTCCAATGCGAGACTCTACCTTGAATCAGTGACAGCAACAGTACGGCTGAGAGCTGGCCGCCTTTATATCGAGGGTCCAGAAGAATCTTGTCCTGCCATTGAGTTTACCCTTCAGCACCTCATTGGAATTACAGGCTGGGCGCGCACAACTGTTTGTGAAAAGGATATACTGTCCATTAGACGGGCTGTGTTTGAAGAAGCAAGTGCAGCTAGAGAAGCTGGAGCCAGGACCTTCAAAATAGAGAGTCGTCGTGCAGATAAGAATTTCCCCATGAATTCCTATGAAATTTCTTGCGAAGCTGCCACAGATGTAGTTGACCAGCGGGTATTGGAGGTAAATCTCCACCACCCTGATGTAATTATTCGAGTGGAGGTACGGGACAAGGTTTTTGTTTACTGTGACAGGCATAAGGGGTGCCGGGGATTGCCGGTGGGAACTGGTGGACACGGCTTATTGCTCCTATCTGGTGGACTGGATTCTCCAGTTGCAGGTTATAGAATGATGAGGCGAGGGATGAATGTGGACTGTGTTTATTTTCATGCCTACCCCTACACTTCTGCAGAGGCCCAGCAAAAGGTGGAAGATTTGGCAAAAATCATTGCCCGTTTCGGTGTAGACACCCATATCAACATCATTCCCTTTACAGAAGTGCAAATGCGTATCCGGCAGCGAGCCCCAGAAGCCTTTAGCACCCTGCTTTTGCGAATGTGCATGATGCGGGCCGCAACCCTTTTGGCAGATAGAATCAAGGCTCATTGTCTCATTAGTGGAGAAAGTCTTGGTCAGGTGGCAAGCCAAACAGTACAGAACATGGCGGTAACAGAATCTGCCAGCACCTATCCCTTGCTGCGCCCCCTTGTAGGCTTGGACAAGGAAGAAATCATCCAAACTGCAAAGGCTATTGGCACCTATGAAACATCAATCCTGCCCTACGAAGACTGCTGTGTACTCTTCTCACCAAAACATCCTGTGCTAAGGGCCTCTGTAGAAGAAGCACAAAGGTTGTACAAGGAGTTGGATGCAGAAGAATTAATTCAAGCTGCCTTTGACAAGAGAGAACACAAAAGATTTGCTGTCAAAGACTACATTGCTGAAAATTTTTCTGAGAAAAAGACTGAGGAATGAGTCCAGGGCAATCTATCCAAAAAGATAGCCAAGACCAATTATGGTAAGAACAGTGGTGGCAGCAAGAGCCTTGTCCAACTCGCTACCACCTGTTTTTTTGCCGGCCTTATGATCAGCAATACAGACCTTGTAGGCGACTTCCAATCTATCCGTCAGGGCAGCCATTCCCCAACACCGGCTCCATTTAAGACCACTCTCACTCTTTTCCTTGTACAAGACCGGATCGGTTAGAAGTTGGTAAATTTTTTGAGAAAATATTTCTACGTCCTCAACCACCATAAAGCCACCGTTGTCCCCCTGCATGACATCAATAGTACCCATTTCTCCAATGGCAACCACAGGAAGACCTGCAGCCATAGCCTCCACCGTCACCAAACCCTGGGTTTCCGTCTTGCTTGGGAAGGTAAAAACATCTGCTATGTGATACAGACAGGCCAAGTCCTCTCGTCCTACATATCCAAGATAGAATACATCATCGTCCAGACCTTCTTTTTTTACCCGTACCTTCAAATCCTTCATAAAGTGACCATCACCAGCCACCAACAAGGCTGTTTTCTGAGCCTTTTGGGAGGAGCTGCAGGAAGCATCTTCTTCCAACAACTGATTAACTCGTTTTATAACAGGAAGAAGGAAGGGAATATTTTTTTCTATGGCAACACGCCCTGCAAAAAGAAGGATTTTTCTCTCTTTGAGCTCAGGAAAGCGGGTATATAAATCTTCTTTTACCTTTTCAAAATGGACCTTGTCCAAGGTAAACATGGATTCAGGGATTCCTGTAGGCAAAAGTTCAACAGGAGTATCTATTCCATACTTTCTCACGGTTTTTGCTGTTTGTGGAGTAGGAGCTAGAATGTGGTTCGCACTTTTTAGATAGAATTTTACGATGTCACGACCAATTTTTTTTGAAATCTTTTCCCTAAGAATAGGAGCATAGTTTTGAATATAATCTTCCCACAAGGTGTGAAAGGTAAAAATGCAGGGAACCTTACGATGACGGGCATACATCGCCCCAAAATATCCCACAAGCCACTCACTATTGATGTGAAGAATGTCAGGCTTAAAATCATCCAAAATTTGCTTCAGTATATGCCATTGCTTCAAACGAACCAGGCGGTCTTCCTTAGAAAAAATAATCTCCTTTGAAGAAAGTCGTTCCAAAGAAAAATTCGGGCTGTCTATCAATCCGGCATTGGGATTATCCTTCCTGCTGAATTCGTAGTCATCTGGATATTCCACAGAGATAACTTTTACAATATGTCCTCGGTTTACCAACTCCTGCACAAAGGAAAAAACCGACACCACCACTCCATTTACACGAGGATAGTAGCAGTCTGAAAACATAGCTATTCTCATATAGGGAAGTATAATAAAATTAAAACTAATTGTAAAGAAAATTTCTTTGGCAAACCAGGGTCAGTGTTACCAACAGAATCTTGACTTCAACAATTCCTTGCGGTTTTGAATTTTCAGGTGTATACTGGAGGTATGAAAACCATTACCCTAACCTTTTCCGATGGAACATCCATTACAGAAAAAGCTGGAATTAGAGCAAGTGATGTAGCTCATAGAATATGCAGCAACCCAGAGCAGCTTTTGGCTGTAGTTGTTAACAACGAGGTCTGTTCTCTTTCAACTCACCTGGATGTTAATGCCCACCTGGAGCCCGTGTTGCCAGGCACACGAGTTGCCTCAGCGATTTACCGCCGTTCTCTCTGTTTAATTCTTGCAGCGGCGGCTCACAAGCTCTTTCCTGACGTTCGGCTGTTAGTTGGTCATAGTCTTGGATATGGTTATTACTATACCTTGGAAACAGGAAAGCCACTTTACAAGCAAAGCATTGAAATGCTCCACAAAAAGATGAGGGAACTCATAAATCAGGATATTCCCATTGAAACTGATTCAATAGCCTACCAAGATGCATTAAAATTATTCGACGGAATTGCCCAGGTGGAGACACGCAAGCAGTTGAACTTTATTTGTCCACCTAAAATTACCATCAACAGAATCGATGATTACAGCGATTTGTATTTTGGCCCTCTCGTTTCATCCACTGGTAAAACTCCTGTCTTTGATTTGATGCCCTATGGAGAGGGATTTTTGCTAAGGTTCCCCGCAACAGCAAACTGCAATGAGCTGCCAGCCTTTGAGGATAGTCCCCAACTGTTCAATGTATATGCACGGTATAAAAAATGGGGAAAACAACAGGGGGTTACCTCTGCCGCCGATGTAAACGACTTGATTCATCGTCGGTCTGTGGCGGACTTTATAGATACGGTTGAAACCTTCCAGCAAAAATGTATTGCGGATATTGCCGATCAAATTCACCAACGGGGAAACGTTCGCACCGTTTTGATTGCAGGTCCCTCAAGCTCAGGTAAAACTACTACATCAAAGAAACTTTCACTCCAGCTGAAGGCTCTTGGTTATAAACCAAAGGTGATTGAGTTGGATACTTATTATGTCAACAGGGAGTTGACACCAAGGGATGCTGATGGAAAGTACGACTATGAATGTCTGGAAGCTCTTGATGTGACCCAGCTAAACAAGGACTTGGTGGACTTATTTGACGGCAAGGAAATTAAACTTCCTACCTATGACTTTGTCGACGGAAAACGAATTTATACAGGCAAGACCATGAGGCTTGACCCACAGGATATACTTATCTTGGAAGGTATTCACGGACTGAATGATAAACTTACACCCTTGGTTCCATCGGACTATAAATTCAAGATTTATCTATCGGCTCTAACCCAGCTGAATCTAGACGACCACAACCGGATTCCAACTAGCGA
Source organism: Spirochaetaceae bacterium (assembly GCA_017936345.1). Lineage (GTDB taxonomy): Bacteria > Spirochaetota > Spirochaetia > Treponematales > Treponemataceae > Treponema_F. The sequence goes on along the minus strand of JAGBFT010000072.1, from coordinate 3,290 downwards.
CAACAGACTTATACGACGCATTGTCCGTGACTCCCAGTTTAGAGGCAAGTCTGCCGCAGACACTATTGCCATGTGGGACAGTGTGCAACGGGGGGAACGGCTTCATATCTTCCCCTTCCAAGACAATGCGGACGCAATGCTGAACACCGCCCTAGACTATGAGCTGCCGGTGCTGAAGGTTTTTGCAGAACCCCTGCTGCGCTGTGTAAGCCCGCTTCAAAAGGAATATGCAGAGGCATCCCGTCTGCTGCGTTTCCTAAATAACTTCTCTCCCATTTCTGCGAACAATGTTCCAGGAAAATCTCTCATTCGTGAATTTATTGGGGGAAGTGAGTTCAAGTACTGACATAGAACGGGCAAAACCTGTAGTGTATTCTTTTGAATGCACCATTGAAGCAATTTTCAATGGTGCATTTTTTGACTAGAAGTTCTCTTTTAAGCCATGGCGAGAAGTTACCATATCGTCTACAGCGTTTTCCTCTATTTTAAGAGCATCTTTTTTATACTGAAGGTATTGCTTTTCCCGCAAATTAGAGAGAATCTTTCGCTGCTTCATAGCCTCTGTAAAAACAGCCCGTTTCTCGTCCACCACCAGCTGGGCGGCGGCCAATTCTTCCAAGAGCCTTTCCTTGGTAATATCCAATCTTTTCAAATAATTTTCATAAACAAGAAACTCATTTATGGATGTATTCTTCATATCAAGCTTGACCATCCTATGCTTTTCTTGAGCAACAGCCTCCAGTTCTCCATTGACTCGGTTTACCTCTGCCACCGCCCGCCCCAGCTCGATTTGAGCCTGTCGTTCAGTGAATTCACGAATATCCAAAATCTTTTGCATGGAAAAGGCAAATCGCTTCATAGGTAGTGTCCTACATATCAGCTACAGATGGAATTGGCTCAGTAGGTTTGGGAGGTTCCTCATCATTTTCTCCGTACTCATGAGGAGGAATATCAACCCCAGTTATTTCCGCCATCTTTGTTAGAGTTTCCTTTAGGTTTGAAGGTGCAAATTCATCTTGAATCAAAAAGCCCTCAATAGCACTGTGGCTATCAATGGCATCATCAATAGCTGCGGAAGAACCCCTTTGGTAGGCTCCAGCCGTAATCATATCCTCATTTTCTTCATACAGAGCCATTTTTCGGCGCATTACAAGAACCGCTTCCTGGGTCTTAGCGCCAGAAACACGCTTGGCAAGACGGCTGATGCTAGCAAGTATGTCAATGGCAGGAAAATGTGCTCTCTGGGCAAGCTTACGATTTAAAACGATGTGACCATCCAAGGTACCACGAACCTTGTCGGTAATAGGCTCATCCATATCATCACCGTCCACAAGTACGGTATAAAATCCAGTGATGGAACCCTTCTGGCTGGTACCACTTCGTTCAAGCAGTTTTGGCAACAAATCAAATACACTGGGGGGATAGCCACGCTGAGCTGGCGGTTCTCCTGCCGCAAGACCAATTTCACGTTGGGCATGGGCAAATCGAGTTACTGAGTCGAACATCAGCATCACGTCATTCCCTTGGTCACGGAAATATTCAGCAACAGCGGTGGCAGTATAGGCAGCACGCAATCGGGAAATAGAACTTTGGTCAGAGGTAGAAACTACAAGAACTGAACGTTTAAGTCCTTCTTCTCCCAAATCGCGATGAATAAAGTCCAATACCTCGCGTCCACGTTCCCCTACCAGGGCAATAACGTTAACATCTGCATTGGTATTGCGGGCAATCATACTCAAAAGTGTAGATTTACCTACACCAGAACCAGCAAAAATGCCAAGACGTTGTCCCTTGGCCACCGCTAAAAGGGAGTCTATAGCACGAACACCGGTAATAATTCGCTCTGAAATAGGCTTTCTGTCCAAGGGAGAGGGTGGACTTGCTATGGCAGGATAATAGGTTTCACTAACAATATCTCCCTTTCCATCGTAGGGTTTACCAGTAGCATCAATAACACGTCCTAAAAGCTCTGGTCCCACTGCCACCTGTAAAACATGACCAGAAGCGACCACCTCACAGCCAACCTCAATTCCCTTTGTCTCTCCGTAGACCATGAGGCGAACTGTAGTATCATCTAGACCTACAACCTCAGCAAGAACAGACCCTCCGCCACGCATAAGCTTGATGGTACACATCTCACCAATTACGGACCGAGGGCCAGAACTCTCAATAAGCATTCCCCGTACAGAAACAACCTTTCCAGTGTATAAAACTGTTTCTGTCGCACGGATGCTGTTAATGTATTTGTCAAAAAAAGAGCCCATTACAGCCTCATTTTATCAGGAATTAGCCTCAATTCCAGAGGTTTTTGCCACAGATTTAATAGGAGAAATCTCCAAAATCTTTTGTTCAAGTTCAGCCAGCTGACTTGAAATACGAGCATCAACAGCTCCAAAATCGGTTTCTACAATACAACCACCCCTATCGATGGAAGAATCCTCTGCAATGGTAATGTTTTGAATGTTTTCCACTGCAGCCATGAATTCCTTTGTGTGCTCTGTAGTTAATTTTACGTCAGCAAGATTGACCCGTACCGTTACATCGCCACGACCACGCACCTTGCGAAGTGCCTGAAGCACATTTGACATAACAACATTACGCTGATTCTCAGAAATTATCTTGACAACCTTGCGGGTCATTAAAAGAACCAGCTCAACAATCTGTTGTTCTGTTCCTTCAAGAATCTCTTGTCTCTTGTCCATGATTCTATCAAGAATCACATGAAGACGATCAATTAGACGCTGGGCCTCCATGTTACCCTCAGAATAGCCCTTTTCCCGCCCCTCGTCAAAACCAGCCTTGTATGCGTCATCCTGAATCTTCTGTCTTTGAGCTTCTGCATCTGAAATAATCCCTGCAGCAGTTTCTTGAGCCTTGCGAATTACTTCTGCAGCGTCCTGCTCGGCTGTGGTTTTGATTACCTGAGCCTGATCGCTCTGTCGCTTAACCTCTTCAAAAGCAGATTTTTCAGCCCTTGAAACAATTTCATCAGCAGAGGCCTGGGCTTGAGCCAGCATCTGCTGCTTCTCAGCCTCCCACTGCACCTTGAATTCCTCTGCCTCACGACGCAAATCCTCAGCTGTAGGTCCCTCGTAGACAGGTTCCTCTATTTCTGGAACCTCTTCTACCTCAGGCTCAAAGCTATGGGGCAACTTGAACATAACCTTTTCATCAATAGTTTTAATTTCATGGGGCCGAAAAACAGTCTTTGCCATACCTTATACCACCAATTCGTCTTCGCCAGAGCGTGCAATAACAATCTCACCAGAATCTTCAAGCCGCCTGATTGT
>JAGBFT010000071.1 GCA_017936345.1 Spirochaetaceae bacterium | reverse complement strand
GAAAAGAAGTGCCCAGATATGCAGACCCAGGAGACTTATGAACAGGACAACTTGTTTTCTCTGACAAATGATGAATACAGTCAGCTGAACAGGGAATTTTTCAACCTCTATTGGAATGACCTGATTTTGGGCAAGGACATTTCAATCAGATTTTACGACAATCTTCTGGCCATGGTCCAAGGGTACCAGCCGGAGCAGTGTGGAATGCTGGGCTACTGTCCTGCAACCATTACCGTAGAGTCCGACGGCAGCCTCTATCCCTGCGACTTTTACTGTAACGATACTTGGTATATTGGAAATATAAGGGACATGAGCTTAAAGGAGCTGTTTTACCACCCGGTGATGCAAGAATTCCTAGTCTCTTCCCAAAGGCAGGAGGAGGAATGCAAGAACTGCTCCGTCAAAAACCTCTGTCGTGGTGGCTGCCGACGTGAACGGGACAGAGACGGCACTGGCAGTATGGGTCTACACTCTTACTGCCAGGGACGAAAGGAATTCCTTGCCTATCTGCTGGAAAAAGTACAGAGACACCATCCAAGCTAATGCCCAACCAAAACTTTTACCAACTGGCAGGGACACTGCAAAACTACAGGACGAATCTTCCAATTTGAGCCTTGACGGTTTGAACTCCCTGTTCTGTAGTTTGACTAAGGGTAACAACATTTCCCACAGCCGCTCCAATTTCCTTGGCACTGGAGGTCATGTTGTCCATGGAATTATTGATTTCATTGGTAATTTCTACCAGGTCCGCAGTTTTTGCCAAAATACTCTGACTGCCGGAAGCCATCTGAGCAGCACTGGCACGAACCTCCTCGTTAAGGCGATGGATTGTTTCAAAGGAATTCTGAACCCGGCGGTTTCCTTCTCCCTGCTGATCCATAACTGTTTGAACAAGGCGCATTTCTTCTGCCAAAAAGCCAATGACTGTTCGTACATCTTCAAAGGCCTGGCTCAAGGTTTGGGACGTTTCTACCACCTCTGAAATTGAAGTGACAAGTTCCTTTAGGGCTGCGGAAATTGACTTGGATTGGGCAGAGGAGTTTACAGCCAGCTTGCGGATTTCTCCAGCAACAACGGCAAAACCCTTTCCAGTTTCCCCGGCATGGGCCGCCTCAATGGCTGCGTTCATAGCCAAAAGGTTGGTTTGGGCCGCAATATTGTCAATAACAGCATTTGCCTCAGACATACTGCGAGACTTACCAGAAATGTCCATAACCTTGTTCTTCATGTCAGCAATTTTTTGGAAGCCTATTTCAGAAACCTGGGATAGGTTGTCAAACTGGGCTGTACTGCGGCCCAATGCATCGGTAACAGACTGAATGCTTGCCAACATCTGCTCTACAGAAGCGACACTGTCATTTACACTGGAGGTTTGTGCCTCAATGATTTGATTTAAGTTGGAAATCTTATCGCCAATTCCCTGGATAGTGCCAGAAACATCAGCTACAGCAGAAGATTGGGTATGCATCTGGTCCTGCACAATATTGATAGCACCGTTGATTTTGTCCAAGGCACCTTGGGCAGCACTCATACTGGTGGTGAGCCCCCTACTGGTAACAGACAAGCTGATAACAGAATTCTTTACCGTAGAAATAATTTTATGCAAGGAAGAAATGAACACGTTAAAGTGTTCCGCAACCATTCCAATCTCATCCTTTGATGAAACCTCAAGCTTTACCCGCAGGTCACCCTCACCGGCTGCAATTTCATTAAGTGCGTTTGCAACCTTTCCCAGAGGCTGCACAGAGCGAATTATCCAAATAAAGGCAATTATACCGAAAATTCCAAACAGAACAGTGATAATAGTCATAATTGTTTGGAATTGATTGGAAATATTCAACAGATAGCCGGTAATTTCCTGGTTATTTGCCTCTTGATAGTCAATGTAAACATTTATCTTGTCCAGCCACTTTTGAAACTCGGGTCTGGCAGTGGACATTAAAATTATATAGGCCCTGTCCCTATTGCCGGAATCAACAAGGGAAAGAATATCGTTTATAAAGGGAGTAAGATACACCTTGGATTGATTGATAGCATCAATCATGGCAATTTCCTCTTGAACACTATCCTCTTCATTGGCCAGCATCTGGTTTAATAATTGCTCTGATTCAAGATAGAAATTCTCCAACTCATCTATTTCCCTCAGTACAGAGGCCCTATCTGTGGAAGATTCAAGAAGAACATAGTCTCGCACTCTAATAGCCCTATCGTGAACGCTTCCCCGGAAATTGATGGCATATCGCTGCTTTGTTGAGTTAACCTCAGTCATTTCCTTCAGCTTATGATTAACTTCCATCATTCGCACAACACCAATAACGTTAATCATTAGAAGAGCTAAAAGACCGCCACCTACAATGATAGTTATCTTTGTCCTAATATTCATCTTCATTCAACTACCCTCAACACAGGAAGAATACGGCTCCCAAAGAAGACCATTAAGACTTTTTATTCCGAGAATTCAAGATACTACGAAATTCCAAAATACACAAGATGATTATTCCTCTTTTATTGTAATTGAGACACAAGACTTTCATCTGCAGTGACTAGTACAGTGCCATTCAACCCTTGGACTTTCCCAAGGTTTTCAGTATAATCAAACCATGTTTAACAGTCTTAGGGGAACCATTACAGCAAAACTTCCGCAAAGTCTCCATCTAGAAAATTCTGGCATCGAATGGAGCATTTCTGTTCCCGATTCCAGCCTTGATTCTCTTCCCCCAGTAGGAAGTGAGGCACGAATTTTTACCTGGCTCCTTCACCGGGAGGATTCCATGAAGCTTTTTGGCTTTGCCTCTGCAGAAGAGAGAAGCCTTTTTCTTGATTTGCTGAGGGTAGACGGAGTGGGAGCCAAGGGAGCCCTAAAAATTATGTCAGGTATTTCACCCCAGCAGCTTTCTCGGGCCCTGGACAGTGAGGATTTGGCCCAGCTAGAAAGGCTCCCCGGTGTGGGCAAGAAAACTGCCCAAAAGATGATGTTGGCCCTAAAAGGTAAATTGAGCTTTGGAGAGACAGCTCCATCACGACAGGCTCCCACCACAAGTCGGTGGCAGGATGTACTCCAAGCCCTCACAGATATGGGATACGATAGGCGAGACTGTGATGCAGTCCTGAGTCGCCTTGAACAGGACTTGGCCACAGAGCTAAAAGACAAAACTCCCAGTCAACAGGAGGAGCTTTTATTCCGCCGTGCCATTGTGGAGTTGGCATAAATTGTCCGATTTCAGTAAAAAAGGAAGAGCATGAACGAAATTCTTAGACCAGCCATCCCTATGGAAGAAGATTCTCAAAATATAAACCTGCGTCCTCAGTTTCTCAAGGAATTTCTTGGTCAAAAGATGGTAAAGGAAAATCTTGCCGTTTGCATTGAGGCTGCAAAGAGCCGTGGAGAGGCCATGGACCATCTCTTTCTTATTGGCCCCCCGGGACTAGGAAAAACCACCCTGGCTCAAATTACAGCCCAGGAGCTGGGAGCAGAGTTTAAGGTAACCAGTGCCCCCGCTCTGGAAAAACCCAAGGATCTTGCGGGCATCCTTTCCACCATTAGCGAGGGAACTGTTTTTTTCATTGATGAAATCCACCGTCTAAAGCCTGCCATCGAGGAAATGTTGTATATTGCCATGGAAGACTACGAATTAGACTGGATAATTGGTCAAGGAGCGGCGGCCCGCACTGTTCGCATTCCAATTCCCCGCTTTACACTGGTGGGAGCCACCACCAAGGCGGGCATGGTTTCCAGCCCCCTTATCAGTCGCTTTGGCATCGTTCAACGCTTCAGTTTTTATAGCACAGAGGAGCTTGCTTCAATCATCAAGCGGTCCGCCAATATTTTAGAGGTGAATATCCAGGAGGATGCAGCCCTTTTACTGGCGGGCTGTTCCCGTGGTACCCCCCGTGTTGCAAACCGAGTGTTGCGCCGCATCAGGGACTTTGCCCAGGTGCTGGGAGACAATTCCCAAAAGACTGGAACAGGGGAGACATTTGGGAGGGCAATGGCTACCACCAAGGCGGGGGCTTACGATGTTACCATTACAAGAGAAATTGCAGAGCTAGGGCTGCAACGACTGGAAATTGATTCTTTGGGGCTTGAACGTTACGACAGGGAGATACTTTTGTCCATTATCCAAAACTTTGGTGGCGGCCCTGTAGGAGCAGAAACCCTAGCCATTTCCATTGGAGAATCCATGGACACCCTAGAGGATTACTACGAACCATATCTTATTCAATGTGGCCTCTTGCAACGAACCCCTCGTGGTCGTATTGTAACGGAAAAAGCATACACGCATCTTGGAGTACAGGGACATCACCATGCTAACGAAAGATTTTTATTTTGACTTGCCACCTGAACTCGTAGCTCAGCATCCATCTGAGCAACGGGGACAGGATAGACTTATGTTACTAGACAGGACTACAGGACAAGTCTCCCATTATCAAATGGCAGACTTACCTGGCCTAATCCCGGCAAACGCCCTGATGGTTTTTAACAATTCAAGGGTGCGCCGCTCACGAGTGTACGGATTAAAAGACACCACCGGCCGCCAGACAGAATTCCTCTTCCTCCAGCCAATTCAACCACCGGAGGGAGCGTTCATCCCGAAAAGCGGACGCTTCTTCTGGAAGGCCATGGTTAAAAACGCAAAAAAACAAAGGAGCGGCCAACAATACCAGTTTTCAGACGGTACCCTTGCCACCATCGTAGAAAATCCTGCCGACACCGGCACGGAATTCCGCACCCTTGCCTTTGATTTCCCCATTGGTGAGGACTGGTTTGAAGCAAATGGACACATCCCCCTGCCCCCCTACATTCGTCGGGAAGACACAGAGGAAGACAGCCAGCGATACCAAAATGTGTATGCCACAGAAACCGGCTCTGCCGCCTGTCCCACCGCTGGCCTTCACTTTACCCAAGAAATGCTAGCCAAACTGGATAATGCGGGCATTCAAAAGGCTTGGGTTACCCTTCACGTGGGACTGGGGACCTTCTTGCCCGTCCGCTCGGAAAGAATCCAAGACCACACCATGCACTATGAAACCTATTCCATTGACCATAAAACTGCCGCGGCAGTAAATCAGGCAAGGGCAGAAGGTCGTCCCATTTTGGCGGTGGGAACCACATCTGTACGAACCTTGGAATCAGCCTGGGATGAACAGAGCGGGCAAGTAGTTGCCGGCACTAGAGCCACCAATATTTTTATCTATCCAGGCTACCAATTCAAAGTTGTGGACAAGCTTTTTACCAATTTCCACACTCCGGAATCAACTCTTTTAATGCTGGTAAGCGCCTTTGCCGGCAAGGAAAAAATTATGGAGGCCTACAAAAAAGCTATAGCCCAAAGTTACCGTTTTTTTTCCTACGGAGATGCAATGCTGATTTTGTAAAGGGCTTTGGCCGGAGGAAAAGAACTAAAACAAATACTTATATTATAATGAGTTTCATTTCTTTTTCCCTTAGCTGTTGACAAGAATTTTTGTAACCTGTATCATATTTGTATCATTTACAAATTTATATTGAAAGAGAAATAGGAAGCAATTATATGCAGATGAACTTAACAGAAAGAGAAATGACCAATAGAATCGTAGCCTGTGGGATTCGTCCCTCATTGCAGAGAATCCATATTTACCGCTACCTTTGCAACTCAACAGAGCATCCTACAGCGGAGACGGTGTATTCAGCCTTGATTTCAGAGATTCCGACCCTGTCTCGTACAACAGTGTACAATACCCTAAAGCTTTTTCACAAGCACAATCTGGTGGAGACAATTACCATAGAAAACGAGGAATTGCGTTACGATGCCGACGTAGATGACCACCTTCACTTTAAGTGCAATTGCTGTGGTGCGGTAAGCGACATTCCTTATGATGGGACAGCACAGGTCTACAAGAAATTTACCCAGAAATTACCCAGCGGCTTTTCCCTGACCAAGATTCAGACCTGCATTTGGGGAACTTGCTCAAACTGCGTGTCCAAGGAAGCATAACCCTCATATAACTCCTTATATTGTACGGAGATTGATACTAATCCCCGCACGTGCCGTGCTTTTATAAACATCTTAACTTCGTGTTGTTTCTGTACGATATAATGAAGTAGGAGTTTATATGCGTAAGATTATATTGTTGCTGAGCTTGTCTCTTTTTTCACTTGCTCTTCTTGTCTCCTGTGCAAGTACAGAGCCAGTGGAATCACAGAGTCCAGTAGAGCCGCCACCAGCAAATCCAAGAACCATCCAAGAATTGATTCTTGCAGGTAGATACGATGAAGTAAAAGAATCCCTCCAAATCCAAAGAGATATTGATGCTGTAGATGAAAGCGGAAACACTGTCCTTCATGCCGCAGCAAGGGTAAATAGTGAGGAATTGGTTCGGCTTTTTATTTCTTTGGGAGCTTCCACAGAACTAAAAAATAACGACAGCGATACAGCCCTTCACGTAGCGATAAAAAATGATGCGATAGAGGCCGCCCAAATACTGTCCGCAGTGGACAGCGATATTTTTGCCATGGATGCCTATGGCAAGACAGCCTTGGAGTTAGGCCTGGCCAGAGGAGACAGGTTCTTTGATGCCATAATCACCACTCGGACTGGTCAGCTGCAAGACACTATGGGAAGAACAATCATTCATTACTTTGTAAAGGAAAGAAACCTTGTAGCCTTAGAATATGCCATAAAGAAAAAGATTCCTCTTTCTGTTCCAGACAACAATGGCGAGACTCCCCTGGCATTGGCTTTAAAGAATCACCATGATTCCCAAAGCATTCGTATGGCTGCAAGTCTCTTGCTTAACGGTGTCAAGCCAGAAGGTGGCAACTACACCTATTTTGAAAATGCCACAGTTTTAAGAAATCCAACCCTCCGCTTGGAAGATGGACAAACACCCCTTCACCTCTCCAGTATTCAAAACCACACTGGAATTACCTCCTATTTGCTTGAGCAGGGAGCAAATATTTCTGCCCAAGATATTTCTGGTGCCACTCCCCTCCACGAATCAATTCGCTACGGCAACTTGGAAAATGCACGACTCCTCCTTGACGCTGGAGCAAAGGTTAATGCTCAGGATAACCTGGGAAAAAGTCCCATCCTTCTCATTATGCCTAAGACAAACCAAGCTGAAATTTACAGCCTCCTTTTGTCCTATCGTGCAAACGTAAATATCAAGGATATGTATGGCGATTCTGTACTCCATATTGCCACCATGAACGGAGCCAATGACAATACTCTGAACCAGTTGATTTTAGCTGGTGCAGACATAAATGAACGCAACAAGGAAGGCATTACCCCACTCGCCCTGGCGGTGGATTATCGCAGAACTGCCATCATTCAGTTTTACATCAATGCAGGAGCTGATATTCACGCAGAGGACAATATGGGACAAACCCCCCTTACCCGTTCCCTGAAGGCTGGACCAGATATGACAAAAAAAATTCTGATTTCCAGAAATATCTTCAGTCGTGACTCCTACGGAAACACAGCCTACCATCTGGCAATTCTCACTGCAGAGCCCAACCTTGTCCTGGAGGAAGAAACCAAGAGCGAAAAACCTGTTGCTGATGACCTGACTTTGACCCTGGAATATATCTACTCACTGAACAAGGAAATCAATTCCCAAAACAGGGATGGAGATACCCCCCTTTCCCTGGCAGTTCAGAGGAATATCAAGAGGGCTGGAGAATTCCTCCTCAATCATGGTGCAGATATCTTTGCCGCCAACAACAGTGACTACTCTCCCCTCCGCTTTGTTTTGGAATCCAGCAACACCAGCACTCAGTGGCTCCTGAATTCGTCGGTAATCCAAGCGACCGACGGTAGTGGAAATACTCCCCTGCACTATGCAGCAGAATGGGAGCTTGTTTCCGCCATCAATCTTTTGACAACAGAAAGGGGGGCTGATGCCAATGCAAGGAATGCCAACGGAGAATCCCCGCTCTATAATGGCATCAAGGCAGACAATCCTGCAGTCATTGAAGCCTTGGTAAACAACGGCACGCATTTTAACACTAGAGATTATCTTGGAAACACTCCCATCCATGCCTGCATTCGTTGGGATAGTGTCAGTGCGCTAAAAAAACTTTTTGTGCTGGGAGCGGACCTTGATGCCAAAAACATTGCAGGAAAAAGTCCCCTGGCAGAAGCCGCCCGTGCAGGAAAAATCGAATTTGCAAGGCTTTTGATGGACCATGGAGCAAATATCAATGCCTCCGATGAGACAGGAAAAACAGTCCTCATGGATGCCATTCAAAGTGGCAAGATAGAATTGGTTGCACTTCTGCTGAACAATGGGGCTTCCCCTATTTTACAAGAAATGAACGGTCGCAATGCCTTTCACGAGGCAGCCGTTTTGGGAGAACCCCAGATTCTAAACCTTGTTCGTAAGGCTGGTGGCGACCCACTTTCCAGAGACAAGGATGGCAATACACCCCTTTCCCTGGTATTCAACAAGGGTGAAGAAGCCATTTCTGCTGTACTTGGGTCCAATCAAAACCTCAGTGACTCCTACGGAAACTCTCCCATCCATGTTGCAGTGAATTCCCAGGTGGAACCTGCTATTCTCGATATGCTCCTTGCAAGGAACTATCCTGTCAACAGGAGAAACAGCTCCGGTAGCACACCAATTACCCTAGCTGTAAGCCAGGGCAATCTTCCCTTGGCCTCTTTGCTCCTCCAGTACGGTGCAGACCCATTTATCTCTGACAATACTGGAGATTGCGCTGTTTCTTTGGCATTGAAGGAGGGTCAAGAAATCCTTGACCAGCTGGTAAAACAGGCTGCCACCAAGACAGATATTTCTGGAGAAGGAATTCTTCACTATGCAGCCCGAATCAGCAACCCGGAGACAATAAAACGGCTCATTTCCATGGGATTGAGCAAAAACCAAAAGAGTCTTTCAGGAGAACGTCCCTACGACATTGCAATCAGATGGAAGAGACCGGAAATAGCGGCACTTCTCCACTAGATAAATTCAACCAAGCATAATTAGAATCGATTACAGGAGGGCAGCCTTATCCAGCATGGTGCGGAAAGCGCTGTCCTCTTTTTTTAACTCCTTCGAGCCACGGGTAATCTTGCACAGACTCATGCTGAACATACGGGCAATTTCCCGCTGGGTAGTGCCCTTGTCAATTTCCTTGACCAAAAGCCAACGTTTTGCCATATCCTGTAGTTCTGAAGGGGTAAAGAGACAGCAAAAAAATTGCTGAATTAGTTTTTCATCTTCTGTAATAGCCAGAAGCTTGCACACTTCTCCCAAGCCTTCTTCCTGTAGCCTTTTATCCATGATGATATTGTATAGAGAAACAAATAAAATGGCAACTGGAACAAACACCCCACCCACAAGAATCAAATCCTTGTACAATGGCTTGTCTTACAAACAGAACAAGTCCTTTATATTTGCATCCACTACCAAAGACAAGGCTTCAGGGCTTGTCTCAAGGATATCGGCCACATACTTATAGGTATGCTCCACCAGATCCGGACTATTGGTCCTCCCTCTATGGGGAACAGGAGCCAAATAGGGAGCATCTGTTTCCAGCAGCAATCTGTCTTGGGGAATATACTTGACCAAATCGATTATTTCATCCATACGAGACTTTTTTGTGTAGGTTACAGAACCAGAAAGAGAAATATACCACCCCCTGTCAAGAAACTGGCGAGCCTCGTTCTTACCATAAGAGTAGCAGTGAATGATTCCCCTGTCATATGCCACGTTCTTAATGCAATCCAGGGTTCCTTCAAAGGCATCCCGAGAATGAACAATTACCGGCAGCTGTAGCTTTCCAGCTAATTCCAACTGCATTTGAAAAAGCTCAGCCTCACCGTAAAAGAGCTGCTCAGAAAAATTATCCTGATTCCGCTTATCTACCCCAGAAGGATTCCAATGATGATCGAGTCCACACTCACCAAGGGCTACAAGCCTTCCCTTTCCAAAACCACAAAAATCATCTTGATTCAAAACCTGACTAATGATGGACTCAAGTTCTTTCGTCTGATTGAGCCTATCTAGAATGGCTTCTTCTGCAGGCCAAATTCCTGCTGAAAAATACAGCATTGACTTGACCTTGTTTTTAATCTCAGCATCTTCAATGGAATCAGTTACTTCCTGAGCCTTTTTTCCTCTGACAAACAAATCATTACAGCGTGTTCCTATATCCAGACCAAAGAAGGTAGCCCTACCAACCATGGTGGTCAAAACAGAGGGAAGGTCTATCCCCTTCTCCCAAAGATGATGTAGATGAAAATGTGTATCTGAAAACATGACAAGGGCTTCCTTCTTCTACTATGACCAGACAATTTGTCTTACCCAGAACCCGTACGGACGCTTTCGCGTCCTTTGTACAATCTTCGGGTAGGCGGGATTTCCCTTCGGGCCGGCTACGCAGCATAGCTGCTCCGCTTCAAAGGCTTGAAGCTCGGCTCCAGCCTCGCTGCCAGAACCCGTACGGACGCTTTCGCGTCCTCCGTACAATCTTCGGGTAGGCGGGATTT
>JAGBFT010000070.1 GCA_017936345.1 Spirochaetaceae bacterium | reverse complement strand
TGCTTCTGATATAGTAACGAACGTTAAGGGCGCTTAGCTCAGCTGGGAGAGCGTTTGGTTTACACCCAAAATGTCGGGAGTTCGATCCTCTCAGCGCCCAAAAAACCACTTGGTCAACCAAGTGGTTTTTTTTTGCCCAGCCAAGTTTCCTAGCATAATCCAAGAATGAGCAAGGGCAAAAAAATACCCCCTCAAAAGGAGGGGGCACACTGTCTCATGTCAGAAATTAGTAGTTTTCAGCCACAACCTGAAAGTAGGCCTGAGGATGGGCGCAAACTGGGCAAGCCTTGGGAGCTTCCTTTCCAAATACCAAGTGACCACAGTTGCTGCACTGCCACATTACGTCGCCTTCCTTGGAGAATACCAAACCATTCTCAACATTGGCCAAGAGCTTCAGATAACGCTCCTCGTGAGCCTTTTCAATAGCAGCAACGCCTTCAAAGAGCTTGGCGATGTTATCGAAGCCTTCTTCACGAGCTTCCTTTGCGAAGGTGGGATACATGTTTTCATGCTCGTAGTTCTCACCAGCAGCAGCAGCCTTCAAGTTTTCAGCAGTAGTACCAATGCCACCGTTCAACAACTTGAACCACAACTCAGCATGTTCCTTTTCGTTTGCAGCTGTTTCTTCAAAAAGGTTTGCAATCTGAACGTAACCATCCTTGCGGGCCTTGGAAGCAAAGTAAGTATACTTGTTCCGTGCCATTGATTCGCCAGCAAAAGCCTCTTGAAGATTCTTTTCTGTCTTTGTTCCTTTTAAATCTTTCATCATTTCCTCCGCATCTTATAGAATATACAAATAGATAAAAAAATCTCATTTGTAACTACACAAAATATAATACAATGCAAAAAAAAAAGCAAGTAAATTTGTTATGATTACAAATTTATTATTTATTTTTTGGAGAAGCTGTGGCATGAGTCTCCTTTTTTTCACAAAGATTCTTTCTTGTCAGAGAAACCTTTACCTTCCCTCTTGACATGGAAACAGCAACAGTTCCTTCCAAAGCCTCTTGATTCTTTGCCGCAGCCTCAATAAGCCGAAGAGAAAGCTGCTCCTCAATTTCCCGCTGGATAAGCCGTCTCATGGGACGGGCACCATTGCTAGGGTCAAATCCATTTTCTACCAGATATTTTTTTACAGCTGGTTTTACCACAAGTTTTAAATTTTTCTCCAAAAGACGATTGGCAAATTCCTTTAGTAAAATTTCTAGAACACCTTCCACTTCTTTTTTTGTCAGGGACGTAAATACAATAGCATCATCAATTCTGTTTAGAAGTTCCGGGCTAAAAATTCTTTTCAACTCTGCCATTGCCCCTTCTTTAATGGTTTCATAGGAAGGACTTGTATCATCTGACAGGGCAAAGCCCATGGTAGAGCTTTCTGTAATTTGGCGTATACCAGCATTACTAGTCATAATAATAATGGTATTACGGAAATTTACTACATGACCTTGGCCGTCCACCAATTCCCCTTCTTCCAAAATCTGCAACAAAAGATTAAAGAGTCTGGGATGGGCCTTTTCCACCTCATCAAATAGAACTACAGAGTATGGACGGCGCAATACCTTGTTGGTTAGAACACCACCTTCCTCATATCCTATGTATCCGGGGGCAGAGCCTACTAGACGAGTAAACCCATGTTTGTCCACAAAGTCGCTCATATCTATGCGAATAAGGGCATCTTCACCGCCAAAAAGGAAGAGGGCAAGGGCCTTTGCCAAGTGAGTTTTACCTACACCAGTTGGTCCTAAGAAAACAAAGGAGCCGGCAGGTCTTTTACTGGAAGAAATACCAATTCTAGAACGTCTCACAGCCGAAGCAATTGCTGCTATGGCCTCATCTTGTCCTATTACAGTCTTATGGAGCTCCTGTTCCATATTCAAGAGTCGGGCTAATTCAGAACTTGACAGTTGATTTACAGGAATTCCAGTCATAGAAGAAATGACTGTACAAACATCATTGACTGTCACTAATTTATATTTTCCATCCCCATGTTTTTCCCAACGCTCTCTAAGAGCTTCTAGCTGACCTTTCAATAAAAGAACCTTATCCCGAACTTCCGCAGCTCTTTCATAATCCTGGTTTTGAACCAAAAGACTCTTTTCTTCTATCAAGTCATTTATATTCGCCTCTAGCTCTTCCAGCTCAAGGGGTTTTTCTTCCTCATCAATCTTTTTCATAGCCCCAGCTTCATCCAAGAGGTCTATTGCCTTGTCCGGAAGATACCGCTCCGTTATATAACGCCTAGAAAGTCTTACCACAGCAGGTATTACACCTTCATCATAGGTGACACCATGAAAGGCTTCATACTTTTTTTTGATTCCCTCCAGAATTAAAACAGCATCTTCATCAGAGGGTTCCTCTACATTTACCGGTTGAAACCGTCTTTCCAAGGCAGCATCCTTCTCAAAATATTTACGGTACTCAACGGAAGTTGTGGCTCCAATGCACTGCAACTCACCTCGCGCAAGGGCTGGTTTAAGCATATTGGAAGCATCCATTGTTCCTTCTCCGCTACCAGCACCAATGAGGGTGTGTAGTTCATCAATAAAGAGAATAATGTCCTTATCGCTTAGGACTTCCTTTAGGATACGGTCAATTCGTTCTTCAAAGTCACCACGATACCTTGTTCCAGCTACCACAGAGGTTAAATCTAGGGAAAGAATTCTCTTTTTAAATAGATTTCTTGGAACGGCACCCTTTGCAATGTAGTGGGCCAGACCCTCTACAATGGCAGTTTTTCCAACTCCCGGGTCTCCAAGAAGAACAGGATTATTCTTTGTACGGCGGGACAAGATTTGTATTATCCTCTTGACCTCCCGTTCTCTTCCTACTACCGGATCCAGTTGCTGAGTGCGAGCCAGTTCAGTTAGGTCACGGCTAAAAGATGCTAAAAAGCTCTGTTTACCACTTTTAGCCCTTCCAGAACGGTCTCCCGTCGAGAGAATGGGAGTAGAAATTTTATCCTGACCATCATGTGAGGTTCGGAACTTCTCGTAAATACTGTTAAGGGTAGAAAGCACATAATCAAAACTAATATTAGCCCTTTCAAAGAAACGGGATGTAACACTGGATTGCTCACGAATGGCAGCAAGGACAAGGTGTTCTGTTCCAATGTAATCACGGCGAAGACTGCGTGACTCAATGGCGGCAGCATCGATAAGGCTTCGAGTTCTTCGAGAAATAGGCAAATCACTAAAACCAGTTTCCCTACTGCTGGTAAGCAAACTCTGCTCCAAGGCCAGCCGAAAGTTGAGAATATTTATTCGCAGTTTTTGCAGCAAGATATAACCAAGTCCATCCGAGCAATTTAACAAAGCAAGCAAAATGTGTTCTGGCTGCAACTGGTCGCTACCACTTTTTTTCCCTTCTTCTTGGGCTAGCACTGTAACAAGTTTTTGAGCACGAGGTGAAAAATTCTTTGCCATAGACCTTCCTTACACTAACAGTATATTTTCGATACATAGAACAAACATAGCGCCTATTTTCACGTAGCAAAACGCATTATATCATAAATCAAAAAAAAATTTGAACTTTTTCCAAGGCTTCTTGGAGCAAGAGGGCTCTAAGACGTGAAATCACCAGGGCATGATTGATTACTACGTCAGGCTCAAAGGAAAAATTAAGCTCCCCATCTTTATATAGATAGTCTAGATGAGCATTACGAACACGATACATGAGGGCATGGAGCTCCCGGTAGTTGATTCCCATAATCAAGCCGGTGCTAATCCCCAGATGCAGGGTACTAATAATATCCATAGCCTCACTACAATCAATAAATCGACTATAACGCATTACGGCATACATTCGGCTGATAACATGGCGTATCATGGTAGGACGAGTTTCCGCATAGGAGGAGCGGGCCCTTCTCTCATCAGTACAAATTGATGTTACTACCATGTCAAACTCAGCCAGCTGCTCCTCTTCTCCGCCACTAGCGGCATAGAGAGAAGTCAACTGATAACAGGCTCCCAATGCTGCATGGGGAATGGATGTTCCGCCAAAGGCTGGCTCTAAAGTACAATTCTCCTTGGAAACTCGTTCTATAAGCTTTTGAACCTGCTGGGTATGCAGGAGACCGGGAAGAAATAATCGTACAGAGGCCTTCATTCCACTACCAGTATCCATGAGATTTGAAGTTAAGAATCCAAAATCATAGGAAGCCGCAAACTGCAAGGACTTTTGGAGAACCCCCTCTATTTCCCTACACCTATGCCAGGTTTCAAAAGTATTATATCCTGCAGCAAGAGAAGAGATGCTCAGATGGTCTCGCCCATTTACTAAACAAGAAACCCGTCCATCTGTACGAACCACAAGCCCTGTCTCACATTCATACTGACGAAAAAGCTTTGTGTCCGGGTTATTGATGTTTCTCTCAGAATAATGGCGCTCGGGAAGAATCCCCCGTTCCACCAAGAGTTGCTGTGCAGCAAAATCTAGTTGATTGGTCTCCACTTGCTGATAGTGGTTTCGATTTGGAACAATCTTAAAGGCATCGAATACAAGGGATTGTATTTTTTTTGCGTCATCAGCACTGCATTGGCCGGGAAAAACAAAATTTGCTAAATTACGGGCAAGACGAATACGGCTTGAAAGAACCACATCACTATCGACCCCCTCCTCCGCATACCAAACAGTACCGGGAGTTAAAGTGTCGGGGTGGTTACTCATAGACCGTATTCCCCTTTTACCGGAGAAGCTGCCTCCTCAGCACCAACGGCAATTTTATCCAACATCTTGAGGCGATCCCTATACATAGCAGCCTTTTCGTACTCTTCTTGAGCCACGGATTGCTCAAGCTTTTCTTTTAGTTGCATTCTGTTTACCAATACAGAATTGGAATTGGCAAGCCTATCAGGCATGGAGCCTGTATAAGTTCCAGTAACACCATGCTGTGTTAAAATATTTTTGATTTCCTGGGAAAACATATTATAACATTCTGGGCAGCCCAGCTGTTGTTTCCTCATCAAATTCTCACTGCCTGCACCACAAACGGGACAAACAACCTGTTTTTTTTGAGCCTTTGCTATAGATTCAAAAAGACCAGCCAAGGACATCTCAATTCTTCCATTGTGGGCAGAGAGTCCCCTTTGAGAAGCACATTGAAAGCAAATATGTATTTCTTTTTTACCGCTATTACTTACCTGCTGTACCACCATCATGGCATCACGAACACCGCATATATCACAAACCATAATTAAAATTTCCTCAAAGTATCCAAAGGTTTTTCCTTTCCAGCCTTAATACTGGGTAATACAGAAACCACCACAGACAGGACTAAGGTTCCAGCAGCAATAGCAAAAATTCCTCCCCAAGGCAAAACGATAGGAATTTCCTCCAGATAGAAGGCTGGATCCAGTAGTTGTACTGGCACAAAGTCTCTCGTTGTAGAATAACTTCCATCGGAAATGATTTTATCCAAGAAAGTCATAAACATACCGGATAGATTATACCAGAAATGGACAAAAATGTTAAGGATTTCTTCTATTCCAGAAATAATTCTGTTGACATTTACAGCACAGAGAATCCCTAAAGGAATTCCCAAGGCCACACCGGCTGCACCCGCACAAAAACCAGTAAGGAGAAAGGCGCTAACAATGCCACCAGTACTTGCCCCTACACTCTTAAGGATGGCAATTTCCCTCCGCCTTTCCATAGCCAGCATTACCAGGGCAGAAGAAACATTGACAGAAGCGACCAGCACTATCAAAAACATAACGAAAATCAACATAATGCGAGTTGAGGAAAAATTCTCGTACTGAGCGGTGTTTATTTGATTCCACAATCTAAGTCTACACTGGGAAGGCAGGGATTCTTCTACCAACCAAGCTGTTTCCAAAAAATCATCTCCAAAGGCATCCTCTGTTTGAATTCCCACTAAAACAGAGGACAGGGAACCTTCAAGCAGGGTATAGCCAGTCTCAAAGGGAATAAAGACCCACAGGGAATCCAGCTCCTGATAACCACAAGATACTATGCCTTCAACAGTAAAGGGAGTAATCCTTGGAATTATCTTTCCGGTGGGGCTCGTCCTCATGGTTACTACACGAATGGTGTCGCCAGGACTTAAATCCAGGTTCCGGGCAACTCCCCTACCAATCAATGCACTGCGAGGAGATGACAAGCTCATAGTCCCTTCCTCTGCCTTGAACAAAGTGGCAAAGCTAGAAGATGGTGCAAAGATTTCAGGAGGAACAGAACGGATGGTTGCACCGGTTCTTCCCCTTGCTCCTGCCGCCAAACCAATCCCCTGCCGTTCAGGAAAGGCTGCTACCACACCAGGCACAGCTTGTAGCTGGAGGGCAAGCTCTTCTACCCCTTGGGCTGTATCCAGACCCAGCTGGAAGGAGGCTCTTTCCTCCAAGGATAAACGGGATATAGGGGTTCCTGCTATTGTCACCTGCATGTGATAGCTAGAAAGCTCTACAATGCGAGAGGTTATTCCTTCTATCATGCCATCAGATACGGTAAGCACCACTACCAAGGGAATCAAACTTAGGGCTATACATAGTACAGCGCCAATAATGCTCCTTCCAGCAGATGTACCTTCACCAGATACATTTTTTTGTGAGGGAGACAGGAGCATACGTGTTGCGTAGAGGATAGATGCCTTTACATTCATTGCGAATCCACCTGAGCTAAATGCCCCCTTGTAATAGTGTAAACCTTATCACCCTTGGAAGCCAAGTCCCTGTCGTGGGTTACAAGAACGAGAGTTTTATGATACTTGTCCACCATAGAAAACAGCAGCTCACCAATCAGGTGGGCATTAGCAGGGTCTAAGTTTCCCGTAGGCTCGTCCGCCAAGACCAGCTGGGGATTTTGAATCAAGGAACGAGCTACCGCCACTCGTTGTCTCTCCCCTCCTGACAATTGAGATGGCAAATGATGAATTCTATGGTCCAAGCCCACATCTGCAAGGAGGGTTCTAGCCGCTTGTGCTGCTTCCTTGCGGGACATTCCACTCATATAGGCGGGTAAATAAACATTTTCCAAGGCAGTGAAATCCTTCAGAAGATAGTGGAATTGAAAAATCAAACCTAAAAATTTAGAACGGTACTCCGCCAGCTGATTTTCCGGCAAATTATGGATAGCGTAGGGACCTACAACCACAGAACCTGCGGTGGGAGTATCTAAGCCACCAAGAATATTCAACAAGGTGCTTTTGCCACTACCGCTTTCTCCCACAACTACAACCTTGGTACCAGAAACTACATTTAAGTCAAGGGACTTGATGATGGTTAATCTATCCATCCCAGTGATATAGGTTTTTTCTAAACCACTGACCTGAATAATCGTATCACTCATAGTGAAGCACCTCCGAAAGTGTCATTGAGAGAACCTTTCTGCTGGCAATCCAAGAGGCAGCCAGGGCAGAAAAAACACCGAATATAGTGATCAAGGTAATCTCTGTTGGTAATATTCTTGCAGGAATGCTAGCATAAACTTGATACATGGGATTTTCTCGAATATAAATTGCCATGGCAGGGTTTGTTGCCATAGTGACAAGATATTGGAACCAATAGCTAAGCTTTGAAATAAGCTCGAAAACTACATCCATTTGAACACAGAGCAAGAGTCCTGACATCAATCCAGGAATGGCTCCTCCAAGACCTGTGAGAAGCCCCCTGAGAATAAAGATGAGCTGTACATCTTTTTGTCTTGCGCCCAGGGCAGAAAGAACAGCTATTTCACTTCTCCGTTCAAAGACCATACGGCGCATTCCATTAAAAATATTTACACCCACCACCACAAAAATCAAAAGCACCAGCATCATCAACAGGTTCTTTTCCACCTTTAGGGCACCAAAAAAGGAGCGATTGTAGCTACGCCAGGACTCAGTCTTAAGACCAGGAAAGGTCCTTTCCAATTGATGGATTACCTGCATGTCATTCTCAAAGTCTTCTAGTTTTAATGCAAAAACCCTTGTGGCATCCTGTCCAAAAAACAATTCCCCTGCTTCTAAGGAAATAAAGGAAAAGCTATTGTTTATTTCAGCATAGCCACAGGAAAAAATTCCCGACACCACAAAAACCCTATTGTCAGAAATCAAATCTACATCACTACCACCAGACAGGGCCAACATATTTACAGTACTTCCTACCCTTGCCCCTAATTGATGGGCTAGCTGGCTTCCCAAAACAATGTAACCTGGACGGGATAAATCAAATTCCCCAGATACCATCCGCAGCTCCCTGGCAAAACCTGCGTCACTATAAATGATATCGGGAGAAACAGCACGAATGAGGGAAGCAGCTTGACGACCAGATGGGGTGGCCAAAAGGCTTTGGGCTTCATACATAGGCTCCACTGCCACAATTCCCAGATTTGGGGCATAACACTCATCAGTAAAGGCATCCTGGTCAAAGTCCCCTTCCGCAGTAACACGGATGTGGGCAGAACTTATTTCCATAATGCTGTCGATAAACCCCATCTGGAAGCCGTTCATTACGGAAACGGTAACGATGAGGGTCATTACTCCAAAACAAATGCTTAATGAGGCAAGGAATCCCGTTACAGCCGAACGACCGGACCTGTCAACCTTGGCAAAACGACGAGAAACAAAAAAAATCCACTTCAAAACTCTGTTCTCCTTAACTCTTTGCCATCAAGATACACTACTTCAGCGAGTAAACGTGAACCACTATACATGGCCTCCACCCTCATAGTATCAAAATACCGTGTCTCAGTATATCGGCTTTCATCTTCATACTTACGGGAAACTAAAAGCTGCTCATTTTCAAAATAATCAAAACCTCCATGCAGGTTTCCTGGACTATGATACACTGTTCTCTGTACAAATTCCCCATCTCCACTGTGTTGCGTAATTTTCTTTTCTGTAAGGGACTTATCTTGGTTATACTGATATTCTGTCACTTGAACCAAGGTTAGGGAGGGGAAAGTCTCCCATGGATTAGGAGGAACATCCTTTGGAGACAAGTCTTCTTCATCAGCCTCCCCGTTTTCCCCTGATACCAGATTTTCGCTTTCAGATGCTTTTTTTGTTTCTTCCTTGGAAGCATCCTTTTTCTCTTTAGTTTTATCTTCTGTATCCTCGTCAGGAACATGGCGATACAGTTCTTCCCTTACCAAAAGTCCTTCCAAGGAATAAAAACTTTCCCTACGAGTGGTATCCTTAAAATCTGTCAAGACAACTTTCTGGCGATTACGAGAATTATCGTGGTAAAAATAATCTTCTTGGCTGGTTATTTCAGAAGGAGTAAAAAAAGACTTTTCATCGCCTATACTTGTATCACCCTCTTGCCAAACAAGGCGACTCTGCAATCTATATTCGTTATCATAGAGAATATGAGTAAAGCTTCCATCAGCCCTTGTAACCAAGGTTTGACTGGAATTTGTTGATAGAATTGCTGTTTCTTCTTCATCGTAAAGGTGAAGACGAGGCTTTCCCCGACCATCCTTTATTAATTGCGGGACAGGCGGCCCTTTCTCTGGCTCATCGCTTTTTTCAGGGAAACCATTTTCTGAGTCTTGCTCCTGCCCAGAAACCTCCTCCTGCAAGCCTTCACCCTCAAAGCTCTGGGTTGATTCTGAGCCACCTTCCTGCGGGCTTTCATTTACTGAGTCTTGGTTCTGCCCTGGGGCTTCCTCCTGCAAGCTCTCCGTTCCAGAGTCCGGATCCTGCCCTTGAGCTTCCTCCAATTGTTTTTCTACAGGAATTTCCTCTTCTGGAAGCTCATCCTTACTTCCTCTTGCATCAAGGGGAAGTGGAAGAAAAAGAATGGCTAAAGAAGCAAGAAGAAATCGAAGGAACAAGCCAATTCCCATCAATCCAGCCCTAAGAATTCATCCACATATTCACCAGGATTAAAGGCCCTTATATCCTTATACCCTTCCCCAAAGCAAATAAAGGCTACAGGAATACCAAATTCCTTGCCAATGGCGGCTGCAATTCCACCCTTTGCAGTAGAATCATACTTGGTAAGGATAACGGCATCCAAGCCCACAGCCTGATGGAACACCTCAGCCTGTCGCAAACCATTTTGTCCGGTGGTGGCATCTATTACAAGGAGTTTTTTATAACACCCAGCAGAAGCCTTTGAGGCGGCAATTCTGTCTATCTTTTGCAACTCACGCACAAGGTTTTCCTTGTTATGAAGACGGCCTGCTGTGTCAGCCAAAAGGATGCCGCCGCCACGGGCTGCCAAGGCTTCTGCCCCATCGAATACTACGGCAGAAGGGTCAGCTCCATGCTTGTGCGCCACCACCCTCACTCCAAGTCTTTCTCCATGAAGTTGCAATTGCTCAATGGCAGCCGCACGGAAGGTATCGGCAGCCGCCATTACTACATTGTACTTGCCTGTGTCTTGATAAAATCCTGCCAGCTTTGCCACAGAGGTAGTTTTACCTACCCCATTTACTCCAAGAACCATGTAAATGTTTACCTTGTCTGGCTCTGGTTCCAGATTTACGGCGGAAACAAAATCCATAAGACGGGCTTTAAGCTGAAGTAGAATTCCTTTTTCATCGTCAATTTTCTGAGAACTACAGGTTCTTTCCAGCTCATCCACCAGCTCAAAGACAGTTTTAGCCCCCAAATCTCCCTCAATCAACAAGTCCGAAAGCTCTTCAAAAAAAGCATCATCCCGATTTTTATGGATTCCAAAAAAATTCTTCAATCTATTTGCAAATTTCATCCTTGCCATACCAACTCCTGCGATATTCATATATAAAAAAGACTACAACTAGTTTTGTAACACCTACTTTATTTTTCCTTTCTCTGGCAAGACACTATCTGCCGCCCCAATAAATAAGCCCAATTGGATTATCATGTTTACCCCCAAGCCAGCAGAAAGAACCATGGAACCAGTAGAAATAGTCTTCCACAAATCAACCCTATCCTTAGAACTATGGCCAAGAGCCCAAGAATTATTGGCATTTACATATAATCCGTAGGTAACAAAACTTGGAATCAAGGAAATGAGCAAGGCACTATAGGAATTATACATAGCCCTGCGTCTTTTTTCAATGCGAGTAGAAATTTCTGCCGTATCTCTTTTTAATCTAAGATTTATATTCAGTAAATTTTCTTCCTGAGGAATATCCAGTACAAAATAGTACGGATTTTGTGAATCCTCCTCGTCCTCATCAGAAACATTTTCCCCATCAGCAACATCCCCTTCAATTTCCCCGGGAGTTTTGGGAAGAGGTGTGGGAAAAATTGTTCCAAAGGATAAACCTGTAGAAAGTTCCATCTGCTGCCCCAAGGTTCCTTCTGGAATTCCATTGATATACACCTGGTTATCACTAAGTTTTTCAGAGGAAACAACAACCGAAGTATATTCAACAGGCTCTAGATTTACTGTAGCCAGGAATTTTTCGCTATCAGAAAAGTCAGCAGTGAAGGTTCTTGACTTAAATCCTGTGGACTGAACTTCTATGGAATGGCTGCCACTGGCCAACAAAATATCTTCGTCAACCAAACGACTAAGAGAAAAAACTTCTCCGTCTACATAAACCTTGGCGTTTGCTTTTGCCTCAACAGGTCTTATGTCAAAGGCAACCTGTACCATTTTTTTATTTTGCAACACAGGTTTTAATTGATTGGCAATTTCTTGCGCCATACTTGGTAAATCTGCCAAGGAGGCTAAAGAGCGGACAACTACGGCATGAATTTCACCTGGATATAGGGTAAGGCTTGCGGTTACCGCCAAATAATTTCCAGAAGCGGTAATAGTTCCTGTTAAAAGCCCATTTATGTCTTCTTTTTTTACCGTATCGGATGAAAAAAGACTGTCAGAAGAATTATTCCATAGGACAATTCTTTCCCTTTGTTCTTCTACATCCTCAAAACTCCTGTTTTCTAAAAGAGACTTTATCCCTGCAATTTCCCCTTCCTTTTCTTCTAGCTTTGTGCGAGTTTCCAAAATCTTTTCTTCCATGGTCTTCAGATTTTTTTCAAAACTCTTTTCTGATGAAGATACAAATAATTGTTTATCCCTTTCTTTGATTTCAGTGGTCAAGGTATTTCCCAAAGTAGTTTTTTCATTGTATAAAACCACAAGTTTTCTCTGCAAAATCTCTTCAGGAGAAAGAATCCGTACACCAGAGTCTGCTAGATTTTCCAGTATTAATGTGGGAACAATAGAAGTAATATTTTTTAGACCTTCAGACTCATTGCTGGAAGAATCCTTTAGGGTAAAGCTACGGGCAGCCAATACCCAATCTGCCTCTATTGCAGTGGTTCCACAAAAAAGAGAAGTAGAAAAAAGGCTTGTGATAAGAATAAAAACAACAAGCCTTTTCCACATTACACATCATCCTCGTCATCGGAAGAGAGGGGCTGCCCCTTCCAACGAGCAGTAAGATAGGCTTCAATGAAAGGGTCAAGTGCTCCATCCATTACTGCCTGAATATTTCCTGACTCATGCTTTGTACGATGATCCTTGACCATGGTATATGGCTGGAACACATAGGAGCGAATCTGGTTGCCCCAAGAAATATCCTTTTTTTCAGCGGCAAACTTTGCGTTTTCCTTTTCCCTTTCCTGACGATAATGCTCATATAGTCGAGCCTTAAGCATGCTCATGGCGGTGGCACGATTCATCAGCTGGCTTCGCTCAGTTTGGCAGGCAACCACAATACCAGTGGGAATATGGGTAAAGCGGACAGCAGAATCTGTCTTATTAACGTGCTGCCCACCAGCGCCGCCAGCACGATAGGTATCTACCCGCAAATCCTCTGGACGGATTTCAACCTCAATGGTGTCATCCAGGACGGGGAACACATACACGGAGGTAAAGGAGGTATGGCGGCGCGCATTAGAGTCAAAGGGGCTAATTCGCACCAAGCGGTGGATGCCTGCCTCACACTTAAGGTAACCATAGGCATAGTCCCCAGAAACCTGCAGGGTAATGGACTTAATCCCCCCTTCAGCTTCCAGCATATCCACAGTCTCAACCTTAAAGCCTCTGTTTTCTGCCCACCGTGAATACATACGGTACAACATGGAAGCCCAGTCACAGGCCTCCGTTCCACCAGCCCCTGCATGTATGCTAAGAAAGGCACCGTTTCTGTCCACCTCATCGGACAAGAGGTTTAAAATACTTTGCTTTTCAAAATTGGCCAAGGTCTGGTCGTAGAGAGTCTTCAACTCCTCTTCCACAGAGGCATCCCCCGTCTCTACACCCAGCTCATAAAGGGCTTCCATATCATCTGCAGCAGCCATCAAATCCTTCCATGGCTCAATCCTGCTTCTTAGCTGCTTTATCTCTGTCATCACCTTTTCGGCTTTAGATGGATTGTCCCAAAAACCAGGCTCACCGGATAGATTTTCTTTGTCTGCTATTGCTTTTTCTATGGCAGGTACGTCAAAGACGCCCCCAGACATTAAGAATATCCTCTTTTAAAGAGGTAATGGGCATTTTCAAATCTTCTAACATAAAATATTCCCTTGTAAATTAATTGCTATAAATTAGAGGAACGCAGTTGAGTTCCCTTGAGTAAACAGCGTTTCCATCTTTTTTTTGCAAGCTCTGTAAGACATAAACATTCTTGAACTGGATACTGATACAGTCTAACGATATCGTAATAGTCAGTTACACGGTCAATTTCTTTTTTTAGGAGAACCAATGATTCCTTGGAAAGAGAAGAATGCTCCCAACAAGCCCTCTGTACCTTCTTAAACCTAAAATGTATGAGGACTGAAGCCAGTGCCTTGGCTGAATCCATTGAACTGGGATCTAAAACGACAGAAACAAACATATCTCTAGAATAAAATAAACTAAAACAATTGTCCATAGTACCCTTGAAAAAAAATATATTTTAACGCAATATATAGTAATGAAGAAATTTTTTTTGATAATTATCTCTTTTTTGTCCCTTTCCTTTGCTGTTTCACAGGATTCCCGATTAATGGTTTTCAATATTCAAGCAACGCCGCTCAACAGCAGTGAAATAGAAATCACTTGGCAGTTACCACCACTATCAGAAGATATAGATAGCTCCCAGTTTTCACTTCTTGTGTATCGCGGGGAGCAACAGAGGGCAGGCAGTATTTCTTTAGATGAAATGACATCCATAGCAAGCTTGCCTTACAATACAACTTCCTATGTAGACACACCTAACAAGAATACCACCTTTTACTACACAGTTCTCATTGCTTCTTCAGAAAACAATGAGAAAGCCCTCCTGGTTCCTGCAAGCAATACTACGGTAGTGGGGGCCAAGCTTCTTCCCAAAACCCTGGCCTCCCAGGACTTGGCAAGTGAGAGGGTTAAAGAAAAGCCAAATGCTGCTACGGGTATGAGAAACACTCCCCTTCCCTATCTGAAATTACCCTTGCAGCAGTCCAAGACAAATAATTTTTCTGTTGATCCCGAACGAAGACAAAGAGAAGCTTATGCAGAAAAACTTGGAAAAAAAACAAGGGCAAGTGACTTACCTGCTCCGTTTTTTTTCCGTCAGGAACAAGAGGCAGAAAATGTGGGAGAAGATTTTATTTTACAGGAAATCATTACCACTCAATTTATGGCTGGAGAATATGGGCTTGCAGAAAATTCTCTACGAGATTTTTTGAGCATCAACCACTCTCAGGATGCCATCGATAGGGCTACCTTTTATTTGGGAGAGGCCTTGCTGTATCAAGGAAAGCACCAACAAGCCCTGTCCTGCTTTTTGGCGGTGCAGGACAGGTATCCAGACTTGACCATTCGCTGGATTCAGGCAGCCCTTGACGGATACCAGCTGCCGGTTGTTGAATGAGCTTATTGTATAACGTAAATTTCCTGCAGCATCCGTGAAAGCACTGGATACTCACTACCAGTAATTTCTTCTGCTGTAGGGGTAATTCTCTTCTGCAATATCTGAGAGCCCTCATCGGAGGGAAGAGCCGCTGCCTGCTGGTTGCTTGCAGTGGAATTCTCGGTATTTCCCTCACCAGTGGCAGCTGCTGTATCTTCTGTAGCCGGAGCAGGAACGATAATCACCTCGTCCTTGATGTTCAT
This sequence comes from Spirochaetaceae bacterium, assembly GCA_017936345.1. Lineage (GTDB taxonomy): Bacteria > Spirochaetota > Spirochaetia > Treponematales > Treponemataceae > Treponema_F. Next base: position 42,910 of record JAGBFT010000070.1, on the reverse strand, counting down.
CCTGTCGTAGAAGCCAGCCCGAGAATAGCGACCCTGAGATACAGACTCACTTACCTCAGTCAGGGCAATTGTTCCTAAAATGTCGTTCTCAGAATACTCCAATCCCAAGGTATTGTCTGGAGTTCGTATCTGACCAGCCTTGATTACCGTCAGCACGTCTCCGTTTTTTACACCATCAGTGGAACCAAGATCCACCAGTACATCATCTGCACTTCGGTCAATTACAAGACCTCTTGTAGGCAGCATTTGCGAAACAGTAGTACACAGGTGACGGAGAGCGCTGGCAAATCTATCGTTGCCAGTCCTGTAAATATTAAATGAATCAACCTCTACACCATTGCGACCAGAGAAGACAGTTCCCTTCAACAATAATTCCCGTTCAGTCTCCTGATACTCCAGCAAAATAAAGTAATCTTGGTTGGAGTTACGAGCGTGACGGAAGGCCTCTGAATAGGTAACGGCATAGGGATAAGATGTTGCCTCAATTGCAGCAGTACCTAAAAAATAATTTTCAATGGCACGGACAGTCACCACACTTGCATCTGCGTGAAGCAGCTGAGGTGGTGTACCATAGGGATATAAACCAACGAACCAGCGGGTTTTATCCAGATAGAAGGGATCAACACCCCATCTGCTTGCCAGGTTATCAGAAAGCAATGACTTGTATGCTTCGATGGTGTCCTCAACCCTAACGGAAACAGGCTGAATTGAACTAATAAAGTTCAGCTGTTCAAGATACAGCTCTTGCTGCCCCTTTCTATCCAGCATATTGGCATAGGATGTACGGGCTTCTGTGTCCAATGGATCCAGTCGTAGAGCCTGTTTATATTCAAATTCTGCCTGGGGAGCCTCGTACCGCTTTTCATGTTCCCGAGCCTTGGCAATGTGATACTGGGCCCACTGGTTTCTGCGGCTGTCTTCCACATCAAAGGCTTCAAGAACAACCTGCTCCAAGGCAGTTCTCATAACCTCATCTTGTGGTGTTATGTCCAATCCCTGTTTGAGGACACTATAGGCCTCTTCCATTCTTCCCATCATTTTCAGGGAACATCCCTTTAGATACCAGGCAGTAGAGGCCTGTCTATTTCGATTTATTCGGTAATCGCTGATATCAATAGCTTCTTGATAACGTCCCTGCTGATACAATACTGTAGCCAAAAGCTCATAAGACTTATCATATTCCGGATTCAGATTGATGGAAGTGCGAACACGGTACTCTGTATCATTATAATCTTGGTTCAAAAAAGAAATCCAACCAGCAATGTACTGAACCTCCTCATCCTTACTGTGATACCTAAGAGCCTGCTGGATATAATTTTGAGCCTCTGCGGTCTTGCCCATTTCCTGGGACACAAGCGCCACAGCCAGCAAGGCATTCCTATTGGATTGCTGCCGCTTGAGCGCATCAATGTAGCGGTTTTCAGCCCCGGTGAGACGGCCAGCCAAAATATCCAGCTGGGCCAAACCAAATCGTGCTTCTATGTTGTTGGGGTATGATGACAGAACCTGATTGAACAGGGTTTGGGCTTCCTGAATCTTGTTGAGTCCCAGGTAGCAAAATCCTGTCAGATTTAAAATTTCTGTCTTATCCCTCGAGTATTTTGATGCTGATTCCAGATAAGTAAGGGCAAGGGAATGCTCATTAAGGGCATAACTACATTCTGCCAAGGCATACCAGGCATCTCCGTAAGCACTATTTAGACGAACAGCCTCCTGATAGCATTCTATCGCAGTATACCAGTCAGCAGCACTTTGGGCATCCTGTCCTTTCTGATACCACTGGGGGGCTGTTAAAGATTGGCTAGGGGAAAAATTTTGGGCAAAGAGATTTGCTGAGAAAAAGCCAAGAACAGCAACCACCAGTAAGCGGGCAACTCTCACCCTTCCTTCCTCATGGATACCGCTGGTTCTACTGGAAAAAAACATTTTCATTCTTCTGTGTCTCCAACATGGCGAATCAACTTAATGACGTTAACTCGATGACCTTCCATATCCTGGACAATAAAATCATAGTTTTGCCAGGATACTTTCTCATATTTTACAGGAATCTTTCCGAACAAATCGAAAACAAAACCACCAAGGGTATCAAATTCCTCATTGGGGAAATCAAACCCCATAGTCTCATTCAAATTGTCGAGATTGGCTCGAGCATCGCAAAGCCAGATATTATCTCCCAAAGGAATCACATCCTCCCGCTCGTTGTCAAACTCATCTTGAATGTCACCTACAATCTCCTCGATAATGTCTTCCATGCAGACAATACCAGAAACCCCTCCATATTCATCTATCGCAATGGCAATGTGAACATGACGTCTTTTAAACTCTCGGAGCAAGCTGTCGATGCGCTTGGATTCAGGTACAAAAAAGGCCTTGCGACTATGTTTTTCCAAATCCACTGTTTCGTGGCGGGCAAAGGCTGCAATCAAATCTTTTACGTACAAAACTCCGATAACGTTGTCGATGGACTCACTGTATACAGGAAAACGGGAATGTCCGCTTTCTGCAATCTTCTCCAAAAGCTCTTCCTGGGGTGTGCTGCAACTAAGAAAATCCACGTCAATACGAGGAATCATCACTTCCTTTACAGAAGTTTCAGCCAACTCCTCAATTCCACGAATCATATCACGTTTTTCTTCATTAAGCTGTTGCTGCTCAGACACCGCCTCTCCACCACGATTATGTTCCAGATTATGAGAGTCGTGATGACCACCCTTGTTCCTTCGTCTGAATGTACTAAATAATCCCATTATTTTATCCTTCGGCTTTATTTCTCTATAATTATATCATTTTTAGATGCAAAATCCTTCAAAATTACTTCCTGAAGCTGCAGCATCGGTTGGTCTGGAGAGTTGTCGCTGTGATCCATGCCGGAAAGGTGTAAAATCCCGTGAATCAACAGTCGCTTTAGCTCCTGATCCTCACTTACGTCAAACTCCCCGGCGTTTTTAACCAATGTATCCAAACTAATGACAATATCCCCAGCAGAAAACCACTGTACATCCTCCTCGTCACGATAAACAGAACCCGACTCAAAGGATAAAACATCGGTAGGCATATCAAGATTACGATAATTTTTATTCAGCTCCTGGATAAAGCCATCCCCACAAAAGAGTATAGAAAGCTCCCAACCAGAAAGTCCTAGTTTTTTGAGCACACCTTCTAAAAATGGCTCAATCTTGGCAAGCCACAGAGGTTCGTTTTCCACATCCTCATGGCAAGCAACCTCTATACGATTGCTGGAATTACTGGGAACACTGCATGACTCAGGGTTAAATTCTGTAGTTGACAAACTCATGTGGCAGCCTTCTCTTCTGTCTTTGGGTCCTGCTCAGCATCCTTATCATCAGGGTCCTTTTGATTCGGGTACTTGATGCGGGAGTGATAATATCCCACCAATACATCCAGGAAGGCATCCTCTATGGTAGCCAATTCTCTGAAGGTAATGTTGGCATTGTCCATTTGACCACGACTTACCTTATCGTTAATCAACTGATGGATGAATTTTTCCAGACGGGAAACCGAATGTTCATCCAGGGTATGGCAGGCAGCTTCTACAGTGTCTGCCAGCATTACTACCGCAGATTCCTTTGATGTAGGGGGATTTCCTGGATAAGAAAAATCTTCTGGAGAAACAGTGGGATCCAATTCCTTGGCCTTGGCATAAAATCCATAGATGGTTCCATTTCCGTGATGCTCCGCAATGATATCAATAACTTCTTGTGGAAGACGCATCTGCTCTGCCTTTTCAATACCTTTTTTGAGGTGACCCCGCAAAATGGAGGCAGACATACTGGGTTTAAGTCCATCATGCTTGTTTATACCCACAATTTGGTTTTCTACAAAGTATTCACTCTGGTCCATCTTGCCAATGTCGTGATACAGGGCGCCAACACGTGCCAGACGGTCGTTGGCTCCAATGGCCCTACAAGCCTTTTCTGCCAACTCCGCCACCATAATGGAGTGACTATAGGTTCCCCGAGCCTTGGTATTCAAGGTTTCCAGCATATGGTTGCGGGTGTCACCCAATTCCATGAGACGGAAGGTGGAGGCTGTGTTCAAAAGGTGCTCCAAGGGTGTAAGGAATCCAAGGGCAAGAATGCCTGAGATAAAGCCATTGAGGGCAACTATCAGCAAGGTAAAAACAGTGTTTGTGAGGGTGGGCAAGAAAATAATTTTCAAGGTGAGCATAAAAACTATGTTAAAAAGGGCAACCAGGAGAGAAACCACCACCATATCAATACGGCGGGTAATATTTCTCATCATTCGTGCTGCGGCAAGACAGGATGCCAGGATGAAGAGACAGGAGATTATATTGTCCTGGCGGGCATTGAGAACGCCCAGGGCGAGGATAAAGGAAAAGAAAACACCATGCTTTTCTCCAAAAAGCACCACCACTATCAACACAAAGAAGGTACTGGGAATGATAAAAGACAGTTTATAGGATGAAGAAAAAAGCGGAATGAGGGTACTAAACCCTGCCAAGGTATAATTTGCCACAAAGAACACTGCCAAAAGAACTGCTTCCTTGAGGGAGACAGCCTTGTCACAAATGATTGGATTGAAGAGGAAGAAGGTCAGCATTGAAAGCAACATCAAATACAGAATTCCGTCGGTAAATGACTCGTAGTCAATGTATTCCGGCGCATCAGCCAACTTTTCCAGCTTTGCCAACCCCATCTCCGTAACCGGAAAGCCCTTGCGAATCACTTTTTCTCCCGCCTCAACGGAAATCGGATGGTGAGCATCTGGAGGTAAACTTACATCCGAAATAATGGTTTTGTCTGCAATCTGCCCCACCTCAAAGTCTGAGACAGTGTAAGAGAATACAGTCTCGGAAGATGAAATGACAAAAAATGATACAAAGATGCAAGAGGCCAAGGCAAGGATAAACACGATGAGAATACCATAATTCTTTGAAAGTGTTTCTTGGATGGAATTCTTGATATAATGAATATTATTCTGAGTCTTCTTTGATTTTGTTGATTTCATACGCTTGTACAATTTTCCTTACCAACTCATTTCGTACCACGTCCCTTGCTTCCAGCTGTATCATACCAATTTCAGGAATATCCTTTAATATTTCCAGACAATGAACCAACCCGGAAGGGGTTCTACGTGGCAAATCGATTTGTGTGATGTCTCCAGTTATAAAAACCTTTGACCCTTCTCCCATTCGGGTGAGGAACATTTTCATCTGTTCCCTAGTTGTATTTTGAGCCTCATCCAGGAGGACAACACTATTGTTCAAGGTACGTCCCCGCATATAGGCCAAGGGGGCCACCTCTATTACCCCGGAATCCATAAGCTTTTTTCCAAAACCGGGCGGCAACAGGGTGTTGATTACATCAAAGAGGGGACGTAAATAGGGATTGATTTTTTGCTCCAAGTCTCCGGGCAGGTATCCGAGACTTTCCCCCGCTTCTACCACTGGACGGGTAAGAATGAGAGAACGAACCTGTCCTGCCAGCACCAGGCGCAGGGCCTCTGCCATCATCAGAAAGGTCTTTCCACTTCCTGCAGGACCAGTACAAAACACCATGTCCTTGCAACGAAGAGCCCGTACAAGTTGAAGCTGGTTTGTGGTTTTAGGGTAGACCTTTTTTACCGCCCCGCTAATGACAATGCCACAGCTACGATAATCTTCCGGCCTATGACCATCTTGGTTTAGCTGCAGGATGGAAGCCACCAAATCCGGTCCTATGTCATAGCCTGCAGCAGCCTCGTCCATGATCCTATCCACAATGTGCTGGAACTGGTTGATAAGCTGAGAATCCGCCTTGCCCAGAGAAAGCTCGTTTCCTTGGGTGAATACAGACACACCAAGATGTTTTTCTATGAGATGTAAATTACTGTCATTGGTACCGCATAATCGAGACAGCAAATCCTGATCCGGCACAACTATTGTATACGATGTTTCCACAAAAAATCACTAAAAGTCCTCCTGAACAACAACGGACAACCACATTGATTCTTGGTTATCACAACAGGGGACCATTACATAATTGTAATGGGAAATGACGGAAGCTGTCAAGTTTTGGAGATAAGTTGGACTACCTCTCCTCAGTTCTGGATGTTTATTCTTTTGAATCCCATGTTGGAGAGGATTGTTGTCAGCAAAACACGGGCCTGCTGTTCGGATTCCTCCAGGATTCCGGAATCCAAAAGCCTTTGCAGGGTTTCTTTCCGGGCAATCTCCACCTGGTCCAGTACTTCTTGGGTAGAAATGGACACAAAGATATTCTGTTGCTCATCAAAAACAGCAATCTCTTGGATATCGTTTCCCAAAACCTTGGCAGGAGGTATTCTAAGCACAATTTCCTTGCCCCCCTCGTCGATGTACATACGGCAATCACCAAGATTTTCTATTCCACAACGAATCACCCCGGAAAATTTTACAATGCTGTAGCTCTTTGCCATGCCCAAGACAGCGGTTTTTTTGATTGTTACGATGTCACTGTAAGTGGATTTAACGGTGGTCAACTCCGAGCACCGCTGCAATTCTTGGGAAACCAGGGCATACTTGTTTTCTGTATGAACCTGCGACAGTTTGCTCCACAAAAAAAATCCGGACACAAGAACAATTGCGGCAAGCAAGAGCCAGAGAAAAATCCTTGTTCTCAGACGAAAGAAAAATCCTTTTTTACTGGCAGTACCTTCCCTTTTCTTGTCTTTTTGGGACCGTTCCTTCCTGCTTTCCTTGATTTTTTTCCCTGCCATAGCAACTCCTACGGAATAATTCTATCACACAAAATGTGAATGTGCCATTAAAAATAGACTACCAGGATTTAAAAAGCATCATTTCCCTTGTTTTTATCAACAAGTCTTGGTATCTTCAATGTAACTGGAAAACAAGAACGTATGGAGGATAACCATGGCAGACAATCAGTTTAACCCGACAAAGAGGTTAAAAAAACTTACACCTACCTTTGTCATTACAATTTTGGTAGTCTTGGTTGCAATTACCGCAGCCCTCAGCAGCTTTTTTGTGGTGGATGCTACAGAACAGGCAGTTGTCACTCGTTTGGGAAAATATTCCCGCACAGTGGGAGCCGGCCTGCAATTTAAATTACCCTTCGGTCTCGATAGAAACTACAATGTGCCGTCAAACGTAGTGCAAACGGAGCAATTTGGGTTCAAAACAATTTCTACGGCAGGAATCCAGGGAGGAATATACGAAAACAACATTACCGAAGAATCCCGCATGCTTACCGGAGACCTGAATATTGTTGATGTGGAATGGATTATCCAGTACAAGATTGTCGATCCTGCAGCCTGGCTTTTTAACGTAAAGGACAGGACCAAGACTATCCGTGACATTTCCCAGTCAGTGTTGAATATGCTGGTGGGCGACAGGGCCATCCTTGATGTAATGGGCAGCGAGCGTTCTGCCATAGAAAGCCAGGCCCAAATCCTAATGAACGAAAATTTCAATCAGCTGGGACTGGGGATTGACGTGCTGACAGTAAAATTGCAGAACATCGTGCCACCAGCAGGAGTTCAGGATGCCTTTGAAGATGTGAACAAGGCTATTCAGGATATGAACAGATTTATCAACGAGGGCAAGGAGGCCTATAACACAGAGATTCCCAAGGCACAGGGTGAGGCCGACAGGCAGATACAGGTAGCCCAGGGTTATGCGGTGGAACGTGTAAACAAGGCTCTTGGTGATGTGGCTCGTTTTAATGCAGTGTACGAAGAATATCGCAAGTCTCCCAATGTTACTCGGGAACGTCTATACATCGAAACCATGGAAGAAGTCTTTAATTCCAAGGAGAACTCCACCCTTATTGATGGAGAACTGGACAACGTGTTGCCAGTAAAAACCCTTGCAGGAGGAGCACAATAATGAAAAAACTCTGGATTGGCTTGATAGCCGTGGTTGCCTTGGTAATTGTCTTTTTGATGATGGGACCTTTCTATATTGTCAATGAGGGCTACCAGGCCGTTGTTACCCGCTTTGGACAAATTGTAAGCACACGCACGGAGGCAGGGTTGTATATCCGAGTGCCTGTCATTGATACAGTAACTACCTACCCCAAACTGATTCTTTCTCTAGATGGAGACTCCCAGAGAATTCCCACCAAGGAAAACCAGTTTATCATTGTAGACACCACCAGCCGATGGAGAATATCTGACCCAGACCTCTTTTATCGGTCTTTCAAGACCCTGGAAGCGGCAAACAATCGTCTGAGTGACATTATAGACTCAGCCACCAGAACCATCATTACCCAGAACCGACTGGCAGAGGTAGTCCGCAGCTCCAATATCATTAACGAGCAGACAACCTCCAATCCACTGGTGACTATGGAGGATGAGGAGACGGCTCAAATTGAAGCTCTGGTAAATGTAAGCACACAGTCAGAAGCTGTTTCCAAGGGACGCCGACAACTGAGCAATGAAATGGCGGAAGAAGCCCGCAAGATGATCAGTGAGTACGGCATTGAGCTTATTGACATTGTACCCCGGCAAATCAAGTATTCCGATGAACTAACAGAAAGCGTGTACAACAGGATGATCAAGGAACGAAATCAAGTTGCGCAGGCTTATCGTTCCCTTGGTGAAGGAAAGAAGGCGGATTGGTTGGGCAAACTTGAAAAGGAAAAGCTTACCATCCAGTCGGAAGCCTACAAAAAGGCCGAGGAGGAAAAGGGACGGGCCGATGCGGAGGCCAGCCGCATCTATGCAGAAGCCTATGAAAAGGACCCTGAATTCTACACCTTCTGGAAGAGTTTGGAGTCCTACAAGACAACATTGCCCAAGTTTGACGCCACCTACAGCACCAACATGGAGTATTTTGACTACCTGTATGATTCAACTGGAAGAAGATAGGACTGTAGGAACAGAGGTATTGCAATGATTTCCTTGCTGAGCTGGAATGACAAGAGACTGGAGCTGGACATGGGCATGAGTCAAAGAGACTTTGCCAAGGCCCGGCTCCTGCCCCTTTTGGAAGAAGAGGGACTGGTAGTTTGCCTTGAGAGGAGGGCGAGCAGTGAAAATCCATTGAACTGGAGGTTTACAGAAGTTGTTCAGCAGGGAGATACCATCAAGATAGCGGGAGAGCGTTTTGAAGGAAGGAGTCTTTTTGAGCTTCTGTCCCTTGGAGAAGGGGCGGGCCAAACCGATTTGAATACAAGGCTTGAGCTTCTAAAAGCAGTGTTCCAGGCTATGGAGCTTGTTTTGGAAAAGAAACCAGGCTTTCACTTTGCCGGCCCCCTGCAAATAATCATTTCTTCCTCCACCCCAAAAAAAATCCTTTTTTTGCCCCCTACCCTCCTACAAAGGGCCATAGAAAGCCTCAACCAAAGGGAACAGGCCCTGATGCTTGGCTATTTTCAAAACCCACTTTTGCAAGGAAAAATACAGGAGCCAGAAGCCCTTGCCTTCAGTCAATCTGTATATCTATATTTGAGCCTTGCCGGTCAGCTTCCCTTTCCAGAGGAAAAAAAGGAGCAACGAACAATAGATTGCCGGGACAGAAATTTTTTACCCCTGGAGCTTTTGGTGGCAGGAGTTTCAGAAGAAGTGGCCACCGCCATAAACAATAATTTACAGCTTGGTTCTGCAAGTATTTGTGGAGGGAAAATTGGCATTCAGGAAAAAATCAAGGACAAGGGGCAAGGACTTGCTGCCCGTACCGAACCAGTCCTTTTAGGAAGATTTTTGTCAGGGCTTTCTGCCGAAAACCTTGTGCGGGAAACCAGCCAGACAGAAATCAGTGAGCTGCAGCAACGAAGACAGGACTACCAGCTCCAGCAAGAAAAAAAGCTAGGCCGACGCAGGTTTATTCGCAAGAACACCACCCCTATAAAAATAGGGGCAGTGGCAGTGCTGCTGCTTCTAATTGCTTTGGGGCTGGGTTTAAAGGATAGGCAAAACGAATTTGTAGCCACTGGTCTTACTCCCCCACAGGTTTGCCAAGTGCTGTATACAGCCTTGAATGAACAAAACCTTGTGATGGCAAAGGCAATGTGTCAGGGAAGGGAAACGGAAGACTTTCAGGATAGGCTCTCCAATTTTTTTGTATCGAATAGGATGAGAACGGGCATGAATCCCACATCCCTTTCTATGACCCCTGACCAGTGGCTTTTGTACTTGGAGCAAAAACAAGGAGCTACCAGCGAGGCTGCCTCCCGGCAACAGCGGGATGTGTGGATTTATGGGCTTACTAATTTTAATCTGCAGATAGAAAATGAGCGGACAAGCCAGCTCCCCCTTTATCCTCCACAACGAAGAGATAAAACAAGACCTACAGGAGATTTACCCTCTCTCCCTGTTGAAGCCCTGGCAAACTACACCATCGTGTTTAATGACAGTCCCACCTCCCTTCAGATTCAAAACTACAAAGACCACATTGTTTTGGAGTACATTAAAGACAGCTGGCAGGTGGTGTCCATCAAGCAAGATGTGCAGATAGAAACAGTGGAAATTGCACAGGTGGAGGAGGCCTTTACTCAGTTGCTGCAAGAATCCGGGGAAAACCTTGCCTCTGCCACAGAAAAATTGGTGCAGCAGTACCCATGGATACAGTGAGGGGAAAACCATCGAACGCCCCTGAACCGGAAGCCTACGGCGGAGGAGGATAAGTTAAGAACAAACTCTAGCTTCTTGTTATCTGCAAGCCACTGGTGTTGAGAGATAACCTTACAAAACGGGCCCGATTGTTTGTAGGGCTGGTTTCCAACTGGTGGTGAATATGTCCAACAGCCTCGTAGTCTTTGGCACAGATAAGAAGGTAGCCTCCACCACCAGCGCCACCAAGTTTATATCCAAGGGAGTAATCATCGATTCGTTTAATAATTTCTTCTATTTCTGAAGATGACACTCCCTTGTCTAGCTGCTTATTTAAATTCCAAGAGTTTTTAACACAGTCTGCTACTTTTCCATAATCACAAAACTGAATTGCATCTGCAATGGAACTGGCGTTTGCCATAATTTCATATTCTACATCTAGCACTGTTTTATTATTTAAGAACATATTTGTCACAATATCTGCTAGAATATCCTTGGCAACTCGTGTAATACCTGTGTAATAAAGGAGCCACAAACCAGAAGTATCACTTTGTATCATAAGTTCAGAGGGTAAACGACGAACTTGTACAGTATCCTGCAAGCCTGCAAAGGAACTACAAAGTTTAATTCCTCCATAGACTCCACCAAACTGATCCTGCCAACCACCACCTGTTGTTAAAAGCTGTTCTAGGGCAAGGGTATTAAAACATATTTTTTGTTCATCCCAGCCTAAAGAACAAACACTAGATAAGGTTCCCAAAAGGGTTGCAGCAAGGATAGAACTAGTTCCCAAGCCAGAACCTTTGGGGATGGCTGCCAACAGGGTAATTTCTAGCCCACCACCAAGTTCTTGTAACTGTTCTTTTAAACTACCAAACTTTTGGTGGCAAAACTGAGGTAGAAATCCTGCAAGGCTTAGGGCTGCCTTTGGGATGGAAAAAGAAGAGCCTACAGTATTATATTCTTGCAACTGCTGAAAGGTTTCCACCCTTTCGTCTGCTCCAGTATCGATGGAACGAAGAATAAAATATGGCTCAGTTATTTTTCTTACATAGGTTTGAATTGGTTGCTGACCATTCAGGTCAATAGCCATGTTCACTACCCTTCCCCCATAATAGGTGGAATAAGGAGGGGTATCAGTCCACCCACCAGCAAGGTCAAATCGAGCAGGACTTCTTCCCCATACAATTTGATCATCTAAAACCGTATATTTAGGGCTACAAGTGCCTACTTGAGCAAGAATCTCTGTGGCAAGACAATCAAAGGCCTCTCTTTTACTTTGAACTTGTGGATCCAGTTGTGAACGGAACACAATATTTCTAATTTTTGATATATAAGTTTCTTCTTTGCATAATTTTTCTGGGACAGTAAGATTGTATTTTTGAAATAAATCTACCATGTGGGATAAATCACACTGGTAAAAGACACTACGATGATGATTTTTTGCCAAGATGGGAAGATTTTCCTTCATAAAATCTTCCTGTTGTTTCTTTACCAAGGGAATTGAAGCAACTGACAAAAGTTCTGTTGCACTAATCTTTTTACTCGATTTATATAAATTAAGCATTTCAAGATTATTACAAGTACTATCAATCATCCAAGCAAGAAGGTTTCCACCCCACTTGGTCATTTCATCCTCTAAAAGTACAGGGAAAATAGGACTATCCTGAATGTCATGGTCACCGTGTACATTTAGATTTTCAGGTAAAATGCCCTTTTGATTAAACCAGGAAACAAGGGATTTTCCCATCCACAGGGTTGCACTATCGCCAACCTTACCCTTAAAGGCATCATCAAATCCATATGGACGAAGACAGTAGCCACCTGATTTAACAGGAACAATATCAAGACAGACTCCATCTGGAACATCTATAGTCCAATCATTTTCTGGAATTCCGGTAAGAATAGAATCCTGATGAATTACCCAGTTTTTGCCAATGTGACTATTTTCTATCCAGATATTTTTATGACAGGGCTGAATAGTTATATCAACCCTCGCATTTTGAAGGAATACTGAACCGTGATGTTTAACCTTTTTATGATAGATATTTCTTGGGTCAACAACTATATTTTGAATCCGTTCTGTAGAGGTAATAAGTTCACGGCTAGTTCCAAAATGATAAAATTCCCCATCCTCTAAATTAACCAAGGCACAGGTTAAACTTGAAATTTCAGAATCCATTTTAGCTGGATTACGGCCCAGGCTTTCTCCAAAGCAAGAATAAAAATCGTATTCATTAGGGATAAAATCTTTAACACCCTTAGGTATCTTTTCTCCCTCAACAGGATAGCCGCATTTTTTCATTAAAACAGATACAGCCCTATCACTTAAAATCCAACATCCTGTATCCATCATAAAAACATGGCTTTGCATTAACTGTTGAAGTTTTTCTATGGAAGGTTTTTGGAGCATAAAGTCTAAGATGTGGGGACTTTGCTGCTGGGCAAAAAACACACCGTGACGGGTTGCAATAGAAGAGTCTGTCCAAGTGGCAAGGACAACCACATCTACATCAGGCAGGCTAGCGGGCAAATCACTGCATCGGAGCAGCACATCTCCAGAAGCTATGAGAAGGTTTTGTTTTTCATTGGCACGAACCATTACCCTTTTATAGAAATCCAGCTGTATGTCCAGCAGGGTCTGGTCTATCCTTTGACCAGTCTTCCAGCGGAACACTGGAATGGGTGTAAAAATCTTTCCACAAGTTGCATAGGATGGCAGACGACGACTCATCCCCCCTGCATGGATAAGAATCTTTTTTTCATCATTATTCTTTTTCCAAAACTGATTTAAAATCCAAGCTGTTCCACCACCAGAACCAACATGACTTCCCTCTGGGTCACATTCAACAAAAAAATCCTCTTGTGACTGAGGATATAATTGAGAGAAGGCGGAAACCATGTTGGGGGGAAGAGAAAGTAATGTTTTCATAGAGGGAACTCCTAGTTTTATCTTTTAAGAAATTGAAATAAAGACAAGACAAAATTTTAAATTTGAAAAAATCAAAGTTTTTTCCGTAAAAACGTCTTTTTTTTGTAGTTTAAACCTACAATATTATTAAAGAGATTTTTTGAAGGAGGTTTAATGCAAGAAAATTCTACAAAAAAAACTCAAAACTCGCAGGAAAACCGCAAACACAAGGATTCCCTCTTTGTGGACTACTTTTCCAAGGACAGGGACTGGAAGCAGCACTTCCTTTCTTTATACAATGCCCTCCACGGCACTAATTTACAGGTGGAAACTACAAGGCTGGAGCGGGTAAACTTAGAGCAAGTCCTTTACATGGACTACTACAACGACATTGCAGTGCTGGTAAATGGTCAGTTCATTATGATGATAGAACATCAATCCACTATTAACCCCAATATGCCACTGAGACTGTTGGAGTATGTAAGCCGAATCTATGGCAACTTGGTGGACTCAAAATCAAAGTTCTCCGACCAACTGATACCTCTAGCCAAGCCAGAGTTTTTTGTATTCTACACAGGAAAAGAAGAAATCCCTCCAGAATCTTACCTGTACCTGTCAGACGCCTTTAAACTGAACCATGATTCTAATTCAGAAACAACACTTGAATTAGTAGTCAAAGTATGTAAAATTAGAGGTAGGGAGCGGTGGCCAAAGGCCAAAAATTGCGATATATTGAACAATTTCAGCGAGTCTCGGTTGAGCCCCTGCGAAACCACTAAAGATGTAAGTCCAGTGGTTCACCACTGTTCTGATTTACAAGAGTACACACAGATTCTTGAACTCATAGATGAGGCTAAAACTACTGGTAAAGAAAACCCACTCACATGGACAATTCAAGAAGCTGTACGTCGTAACATAATGAAAGACTACCTAGAACGAAAGGGAGGTGAAGCCTTGAGTATACTAACAGCAGAGTATGACTTTGACACAGCTATTGCAGTTAAACAAGAAGAAGCCTACGCAAAAGGAATATCTCTGGGTCGTGAGGAAGGTATTTCCATTGGGCTAGAACGTGGACTGGAACAAGGTGCATACCAGAACAAGCTAGAGACGGCAAGGAGTTTTCTTGCTTATGGCGATCCTCCAGAAAAAGTGGCATTTTGTACGGGACTTCCTCTAGAAACAGTGCAAGGGTTGATGGAATCCTAGTTACCAGTTAATAGTTATCGGTTGGCAGTTACTAGTGATTTGTACTGTTCAGCTGGTAACTGTGGGCTGGTTATTCTGTTTGAAATACAGTTCCTTGGGGTTTGATTTACGAACTCGTAGTGGATGGTGCGGGCAAGACCTTCTGCAAGAGGAACTGGTCTATTGTTAAAATATTAGGAATTTAGCCAACATAAACTGGGGTACTTTTCTTAACTTCTTCAGCAACAAACAAAATAATGTAGGATCAATTTCATTTTTTTCCCAAGCTAAAGAATCATTATGAAATCCCTCCATCCGGGAACGTACTCCTTGATTACTAGTTCCTCCAGCCTCCATGAACACAAAAAGTTTGTCAATCCACAGAGAGGACACCTTGTATTTTTCTAGAAAACGGAGCATCAATTCATAATCTGCATTGACTCCACAATCAAGACGAAAAACTCCATATTTTTCATAGATAGTAGATCGAACAAAGAAAGATGGATGAGGAGGCATCCATCCAAATTTAAATGTACGTGGATGTCCTGACCTCCAATAACGATAAGGTTTTTCACCCTTTACATATAAGAGATTTCCGTAACAGGTATCAAGCTGTACGTTCGTCTCAAAGGCACTAGCAACAGTAGATAAAACAGTGGCATCCACATATCGATCATCAGAATTCAGTATTCCAATTACTTCCCCTGTTGCCAGGGCGATGCCCTTGTTCATAGCATCGTAAATTCCCTTGTCGGGCTCTGAGACAATCCTGAAGGAAATCCCCCGCTCCCTGAACCTGTCCCCGTAGGAGTTGGCTATCGCCACCGTCTTGTCCTTGGAGTCCCCGTCAATGACAAGGTATTCAAGCGGCCGATATTCCTGCATCAGAACGGATTCGATAGTACGAGAGATGGTTGCTTCGCTGTTGTAGCTGACGGTTATGATGGTGGTTTTCATTTATCTTTGTATTATATTCTTTGCAAATAAATATCTGTGATATATTTTTTCCGTTATACTATACCTACTCTTTTCTGCAGTTGGAGAAGCATTGGCCCCATGTCTTCTATATAAAATAAGTGGTTCATTTAAAAAAAACGTTGTTCCATATTTTTCTGCCACAAGTCCTATCCAAGTGTCATGCATTGGTATTGGATTTGGGAAAGGCAATACCTTATCAAGAATTGTACGATTAAAAGCCATACAACAACCTAAAAAGCCATTCTTGACAATATTCCTGAACAAACCTGGCCCACTATGATTTAATTCGAAAAAAGACTTGTGGATTACATTGCATTCCCCATCCACAACCTTAGCATCTGAAACAACACAATCGTATCTTTGCAAATGTTCCAACATTATTTTTACTTTGCCTGGCAACCAAACATCATCTTGATCTGAAAGAAAAATAAAATCACCCCGAGAATGCCGCAGTGCATTTTCTAGATTATACACTGGTGAATGAAAGCTATTATCCTTCAACAACTTTATTCTTGAGTCATTATAGCATTCTATTATTTGAGTTGTATCATCTGTAGATGAATCATCCGAGATGATAAGTTCATCATCAGCTGTCAATTGACATAAGATTGAATCCAATTGGTCTTTTAAGAATAAAGAGCCGTTATAGGTTGGAGTACAGACGGAAATCATATTAATTCTTTTTAAACAGTTCCTTTAAGAAAACAATTCTTTTGTGAATGAAACACAACTTTAATGCTCTTTTCAGAAGAATAAAACGATAATCTTTTTTGTAATTTTTTTGATAAAACACCTTTGAATCTTTAGCATAAATTTGGAACCTTGTGAAATCTTGTTCAAAACTATTCTTTGTCACTCCAGAAAATTCTTGATGTAAAATTATTTCGTCGCAAATACCAATTTCTAATTCTTCTGTCTTTGCCTTGATGATAAAATCATGATCCACAAAATCTAAAAATAAATGCTCGTCATATTTTATTTTTGAAAAAACAGCACCCTTGATACACATTCCAGAATTGATAAAAGAGAAATCATTAATTTTTTTATTACCGATTTCTTTTATACTGGATAGATGGGTATATTTCATCCCTAAAATCAAACTAGGCGACATAACTCCTACAGAATCTATCACTACAGGACAAACAATATCGATGTGAGGATTTTCTTCGATATATTTTATGTACCTGTCAAATATATCAGCACAAAAGTGAGTATCTTGGTCAAAGATAATTATATAGTCATCTTGTCCTGGCTTAATAACATCTATTGCCTTATTATAAGCCTTAGCTAGCCCCATATTTCCTTGCATGTCAATATAGACAAATTTGTCATAATTTAAACTTGCATAATGCACATTGCACTCTTTGATGTTATCATCAGTTGAGTTATCACAAATATACATATCATTAAATCGTAAGAGAAAACAATCTTCTATCTTTTTATTGTATATGACAAGTGTTTGATTAAATTTCATCAGAAAAATATCCCTATAAAAAATCATTATTTCAAATCACATATAAATACTATCTTTACTATAAAAAATAGAAATTATTACCCCAAAGAAAAAAAAGGTGTTAACATTTCAATATACACAAACAATTCTCTATTCCAATATCTCTATAAAACAGCAACTAACAATATTTAATAACAGGTTTATTGAGATTTAGAAGATGAAAATCTCAATAAAAAATAACCAACAAGAAAAATAATAGTATGAAGGAAGAAATTTGTAGTCAAATTTGTAACTACTTGAATTATATCAGTTTCAATAAAATTCACCATTGAAAAAACATAGTAACATATTACCTGATGAACTGGTGATTTATCAACACATCCAATAAAGAGATTCCTGCCCAATGCAAAAATGCCTCCAGCAAAAGCTGCAATGACAACACTTCCCCAAAATCCAAAATAGGAATACCCAACCAAATTAAATCGGGGATTAGGTCCTGATGTTGCCCCTGGTATTCCATAGACAATATCTATCAAACTAAAACCGTAGCCAACACCCCGATCTGTTGCGGACAACCTAAACGTATGCAACAAATCACCAAATAAAAAATCAAGCAATTTTATTTTAACCATTTTAGTTAAATTATCATTGGGGTAACCATATACATATCCATCCCCATAAGCACTCAAACGCAAAAACAGATGTTGGATAGCAGACAATAAATTACCTCTATTCTGTATAACAATAATCACCAAAGTAAGACACACTATAGAAACAATGACAATTATCATTCTACTACTTTGAAGGAAACGAACGCCCTTCACGTTATAATTTTGACTAAAAAAAACAAAAGTTGTAAATACAAAAAATAAATTTAATATAGCACCTTTTGAGCCACTCAGAAAAGCGAAAACAAACAGCAGTGACAAATAAATGCAGCCGTATAGTCTTTGCCATTTCCTCCCCAAATATACTATATACCAACACATTAGCATAGCTGGAGTAATAAATAGACCGCTAACTCGATATAAGAACCCCATCAGCACACCTCCCGATAGATTTATGCTTAAACGGGACTCAAGCAACACCGGTATACCAGCTACTAAATAAATATATAACTGGTATAAACAATGAGAAAAAGAAAGCAATACAAATACGGTGAAAAAAGTAATACTAATATTTTTTTTTTGAATGTAAACACGATGACGAGGGATAATTCCTAATGTATTTTTTTTAGGTACTTTTTTGGCACATAACAAAAAAACACAATAAAACACCCCTATAGTAAAAAAATAGTGAAGAATATAAATAAATTTTATTTCACTACAATAAAATAAAAAAATAACTGTTGAAGTAGCAAAGGCAGATGAAACAAAATTTTGAAAAAAAGAGATATCCAAAATATTAAATATATATTTGCGAAAAACTAGATAGTAAATAGACAAGACCATACAAGCTGTAAAGATATAAACTGATACATTATTAAACAATAAATCAATGAAAGCATCTAATCGCATAAGATTGTCCTTTTCATCTCTTAGAAAGAATTAAATCTCGGAGAAAATAAATATATCGAGAAAAAGGTTTTAAACATAAATATAACCAATACACATGCTTTCCAAAATTCTGGATAATCAAATCTTTTTTTTTTCTGCAAAATTCAAAATCACCTTGACCACTACTTCCACAATCATAAAAATTAGTTACAACAACAGCAAGATAAATAAATTGACATTGATTCCAGACTCTTATGTTATATTCCCAATCAGCATAAATCTTAAATCTTAAATTATAATTCAATTTCTTATATATCCTTTTGGGATAAAAAATAGACTGATGACAAATATTTCTACAACACAATTTTAGTTTATTAAAACTAAAGCCATATATAACTTGTTTTTCCCTAAAAAAAACATTACCGTAGTAGACAGCCTCCCTATTAACCATTCTGTTAGAAATATTCTGGAACACGTACGCATCAAATAATAAGTCATCTGCTCCTAAAAACACCAAAAAATCCCCACAGGCAAGATCAATCCCCTTGTTCATGGCATCATAAATACCCTTGTCAGGTTCACTTATCCAGTAGTCGATTTTATCCTCATATTTTTTGATAATGTCCAAGGTTCCATCTGTACTGGCACCATCTACGAGAATATATTCAACATTATCGTAGGTCTGGTTTATAACACTGAGAATTGTTTGTTCTAGGGTTGATTCTGCGTTATAGACCACAGTAACAACTGTAATAAGGGGCTGAGATTCACTACTTGTTTTAGTTATACCCTTTGTACGTAGTCCACCAGTTAGCATAAGATAATCCTTTATTCTTACTATATGTGTTAGATTGACAAATTAACTTTAAAAAATGCTATAATGATACATGGTTTTTTCTACTGCATATATTTGCTTGATTTCTTTAGAGTTTCATGCATACGAAGTAAATATTTATTCATCCCTTTTTTATTATTTGACTTTGGGACACGCTCATTGATAGATATTTCCTTGAAAATTATAGAACTATTTTCAACTGCACAGCCCATAAAATATAGGATTGCAACAAGATTTTTTGTACCTGATGTAAAATCTTTTAAAACACGCTTTTTCCTTATCTGTGTCATCGTTGGAGTTTAATTCATCATCATAAAACTTCCCTTGAATAAAAAAGGGAGATATCGCTTAAGCTTTGATGTTTTGCATAAAACTTTATTGTTTAAACTTTAGTTATTCCTTTTGTACGTAGCCCACTACCATTATATCAATCATCACAAATTGCCAATGTGTTAATTATATCTAATACATTCTCAGGTTGTAAAGCCCATCTGTAGACAGGATGAATTTCCCAATCAAAACCAAAATCCACAAATTTATTTGACAAAAAATTATTTTCTTCAAAGTATTTGCGTACAATTCTATCTGCCGTATCTTTGCGAGCTGTCAAAAAAATTTATTTTATACATATATGCACATAACTCATGTTCTGAAGCTTTTTTCCTGTTAGAAAATAAAAAATCACCTCTTTCTTTAATATTCTTTACTTTTTTAAAAGTTGGTCAGTTTTAAAAACATATGAACTCTGAGTCTTTCTTTCAATCGTTGTAGGTTTCATATTTATCAAGAGTCTTTCTATATCGGGTAACTCAGACCGAAACTCAATTATCGTATCTTGTAATCTTCCCCGTGAATACTCTTCAAATATGGAGTTGAATTCATTTGTTCCTATTTTACTTTTCTTATTCTTTCTTGCTTCTCTAGCAGCAAGAGTACAAATTTTTATCAAGTCACGAGGACGCATCCTTATTAAGGATGTTAACAATCTGTAAACGGGAATTTCTGCCCATTTTCCCTTACCATTAAAATTTGTATCAAAAACATAATCCAATATTTTCGCCAGTATTTCCTGAGTAGAATTCAATAATTGTTCTTCAGCTACAACTCCATCAAAATAAGTAACAATTCTCTTAGACAATAAAGCTAAAATTTGGAAATTATTCCATTTTAACCAAACAACAGCACCTTCAACCTTGTCTGTAGATTCGTCATTTGTCCTATATAAATAATACACATCTGTTCTTAAACTGATTTTGAAATTGATGGAAGAATTTTCACGTGCTAAATCTCTAACAGCATTAATCATTGCAGAAATTCTCTTTATGTCTTCTTTTTTTCCTTCCCATCCTCTATCAAGATCATCAATAAATACAACAACTCTCTTATTCTTTTGAAATTCCTGAATAATTTTATTTTGGTTCTCATGTTTAATATTTAATTTTTTATCTAAAATATCTTGAAAATACTTAATATCGTCCCTACAACTTTTTTCTCGTTTTAAAAGTTAGATTGAGTTTGCTTACCATTTTTTTACAATAACATCCGTTAATCCCCTTTTCCAATCACGAATCAATTTAAACATATCAGAATCACTTTCTGATAAATCAGCTATATCATCAGGACTTAAAGAGACAACGACTAGATTTCATTTCATATAAATAAGTTTTCATATATACACCATCTCTTCCACTTATCTTATCTCATTTAGTATAATCATTAATTTTACTCTTTAACTTGTCTATATCTGTAAACAATTCTGCATTCATTTTTAACCAATTAATATCTTTTTCCCACCATTTTACCTGTTGTAAAAAACTAATATCTTCAGATCTGAATCTAAACTTTAATACTTTAGCCGGAACACCTCCAACCACTGCATATGATGGGACATCCTTTGTAACAACAGAACCTGCTAAAACAACACTACCGTCGTTTATTGTTACACCACCAACAATAAAAACATTTGCCCCAATCCAACAGTCGTTTCCAATAACTATTGGATATTTTGAGTCTTTTACATACCTATGTTCTTCAAATTTCTCTTCTTCTATCCAATGTTCTGACCAAATCGATGACCTACTATAAAATAAAGGGTGTGTGGTAGCATATGGATATGTATATGGATGCTGACCATTATTACACGAAACATTTGGTCCAATTGAAGAAAAACGTCCAATTTTTCCTATCAACATACTGTTTGATGCAATATAACTTCCATATCCCATTTTGCCACTAAATCTAACGTTTTCAAACAAAATGTTAGCTCCTTCAAATTTTGACTTAAAACCGATTTTATTTGAATAATTAAATTTTAATAATCCCCGATACAGAATCTTTTGTATTATAAACTTTACAATCCTTTTTAACATTTAAAATCTACCACTTTTTCTTGGGAATGCATCTACAAAGGAAACAGATGATTCATTGAAAATCTTTACGCAGTTATAATTTGCATAATTATATAAATCATAATATCCTTTGTAAACATTCATCCAAGCCTCAAATAATTCACCCATATTCCAGTAGGCTCCATCAAGTTTTTCTAATGGATGGACTTTATGATGTTCGTATCCATAACAGTGATTTTCATTTATTGCTACAACATTATCTTCTGTAACCATTATATCTTTACACCAATTGTGATCTGCTCCAAAAACAAAAATATTTTGGTATTTTTTATAAATACAGTAATATAGACACATTTGTAAAACATTTTGAAATATTGGAGTTGAAATATTTTTATTATAAGAAATAAATTTTTTTACAAATAAGGGATGAATACAATGATTTGATTCAATAAAAATAAAGTCTATAAATTTATTATTTCTCAATTTTTTAACAAGAAAGGATTTATTCCCACTAACTGGCAATATTATTGTTATAGGCCAATTTACAACATTATTTATTGTTTGTATGAAAATATCTCTATCATCTTCACAGCATCCCCTTGCTTCATCATTGTAATATCCAGGATCAGCCAAAACATAAAAAGACGGTTTTAAACTACAAAATGAATCATCTAAGCAAAAAGAGTTAACAACCATAATAGGAGTATCAGCCTTGTTTAACAAAACTCTATTTATGTCCGTTTTTAAAGATGGACCTGTACCAAGAATTATAATATCACCTTCACAGGAGATATTAACCTGTCGAAAAATGCACTTTAGTAGTTTATAAAATCTATATATATATAAATAAATTGGCTTTATGAAACCATATAATAAAGGTATATCTTTAATTATTTTTTTTACCAAAATTTCCTCCTAAAAAAAACTTTTGTGTTTTATAATATCTGTTATTATATAAACACCTAAAAAAAATGATAATATCCATCTAATAATAACAAAATTTGAAATGACAGGGGAAATGTGTACAAAGACTAATAAACATACACACCATGGAAAATAAAACTTCCATGAATATTCAAATGATTCTTTTACAAAAAATTTAACCATGAACGAATGAAATAAAAAGAGACACAAATTTGCAATTAAAGTTCCCAATGCAGCACCACTAACACCATACTTTGAAATCAAAATATAATTAGCAATAATATTAACACTTGCAGCAAAAACTGTCCCAATAGGGGCTATAATATTTTTACAATTATAAAACTCATGATTAGCTGGAAACAAATATAAGAATCTAAAATATATTGATAGCACTAGTATCCAAATTATAGATGTTCCTGACCAATAAGATGAAGGGGCAATAATTTTTAAAACATCAGTTGAGAGTAACATAAAACCAATGCACAATAAAGTAAAAAATTTAATATATCTTTTAGAATGAATTAAAATTTGACTTGTATTTTGTTGATTTTTATAATCATAATAAAAAGGAACCCAAGCAACATTCAATGCAGAATATATAATTGTCAGAATAGAACACAAAGAGTATACAACACTATAAATTCCTAAGGCAGTATCATCAGCCATATATTGCAACATAACTTTATCACTCTGTGAGAATACAACTCCACCTATACTATGAGCAATCAATGGGAGAGTAAGTTTTAAACAAAATTTGTTATACTCTGAATTCCAAAAAACTTTCCCTTTAATGTAAATAAAAAAAACTATTATTAAACTCATAACTATCGTGGGGATTGCCTGGCCATATATCCTAGATTCTGCCTTATGTCCTTTACCATAAAAAACAAATAAGAGGGAACATATTACAACCACAATTGATTGCAACAGAGAAAGAATTGCTGATTTTTCGACTTGTTTGAATGCATCATATTTAATAACTAAAAAAGAAATAACAAATGTAGCATAGCTATGCACAATTAACAAGATAACTAAATCTTGCCTTAATTTAAGAATAGATGAAAGCACATCTTTAAAAAAAATACCAATAAATAAAAATACAAAAAATGAAATAGAAGAAATTGTTAGTATACTCGATAAATACTTAAAAGGATTCTCAATTTGGTATCGAATCCTAGCATTAGCAATTGATCCCCCCACTTCAAGACCAATAAAAAGAGTGACCATTGACAACCAAGAATTATATAAGGCAACGTATCCATAATCTGAAGGAGTTAATAAACGTGTAAATATGGGTGTAGTAAAAAAAGCCACACCTTGTAAAAAAAACTTTCCTATTAGCTGCCAAGCAACAGATCGAGAAATTGAAGTATTTACCATTACAACTCTATCGGCTCCCCAAACTTATAATCCCTATTGCTAGGTGTGCCCAATAGCTGTGGCAAATACTTTGGGCTGCGCCCGTCCCCAGGGCGGACGGAGCGGATGTTGGACTCCGTGAACAGTTCCCCCTTCTGTATGTCCGCGCAGGCGAACAGGGATCGGGAGAGATTATTTTTACTTTCATATAATTCATAATTACACAACTCCGTAGTTCATCTTAATTTTTAAATGCCTATGAATCTCAAAACCATCAGCATTTAATCCTGATGCATCAGTATATCTACCAACATATATTTGATCCCCTTTGTCATCAAAGTCACTGCACCATACATAATCATTATTCCACAGTTTTTCTCCACCAGAGACAAAGTAATTCACAAAGAAAGCATAGGTTAACTCTATAGCTTTATACAAAGGATATTTTTTTTTAATTTCCTTTGGTTCACAACCTCTTGATTCTCGTAAAATACTTTTTGATACAAGAATCCATTGACATGTAAGTTCCTCATCAATGAAACTTTCATTCAAAAACCAATCCTGATTATAAAAAAAAGGAGCCTCTTTACGTTCAATTATTATATTTCTTATATTTCGAATTGTAACAGGATTTCTATTTTTGAATGATGAAACACACAAAAGTAACAAATGTGTTTTATTTTTTTCTAAAAGAAAATTTTCATCATAATTAATAGAAGGAATATTAAATTCTGTTTCTAAATCAAATACGTCAGATAATAAACATAATTCATTCAGACCAATAAAATTATTACCCATTATTTTTTTTGCCGTAGATACTTCCATTTTAGATACTCTATACCTTCTCTATAGGTTGCAACGTTATTTTTTTTCTGATACAAATCTATTTTTTTCAACTCATATTGAAGCAAATCCAATCGAATACCATAACCAGTTTCCTCATACCAATCTAAATCCCTTACAGAAGCCATATCTAATATAAGACTAGGATACTTATCCTTTAAAACACATAAGAATGTCAAAAAGGCTCTATAACTATGGTAATGAGATGCCACCAAAGTTATTCTTTCCCAATTTCTTTCTCTAGCAATATTAATCATTTCTACAGCTTGCTCATATGTATTTTGTGATACATTCTCAAATTCTAAAACTGATTCGGGTATTCCTTCAGATAAAAGCCTTGGTTTAATTTTTTCAAAAGTAAATGCTCCAGAACTCGCGTCGTCAAAATCACCAGAAAAGAAAATAACAGGCGCTACACTTTCTTTGTAGAGTCGTACAGCTTCTTTACATCTTGCGAAACCATCTCCCTCCAAAAGAACGATAACGTCACTTTTTACCACTACATCAGAATCTAATAAAACTATAAAAATTTCTCTATCTGTCATATATCAATTACTCAGTGATAAATAGATAATCTAAATTATATCGTCCCAGTAAATGGGTTCACCTTTTTCAATGTTTTTGTTCACCCTTTTGCCTACAATAACATGTTCAAATTTTGGAGGAATACCTAATGCCGGCCTAAGTACATCAATATCAGTTGCTTTTAAAATAGAATTAGTAGAAATTGAATTTCTTGCACATAATCCTCTACGTTGAACAAAAACAGTTTCTTTTTCCTCTTCTACAACTTGTTTATGAGATGTCCCCAAAGCCAATTCTAGTTCACGAATTGATTTAACCATGAATTTGAATTCCGTTGGATTCATTGAGTGTGGATGATCTGGCCCCTTATCATTTTTATCTAAGGTAAAATGTTTTTCAATGACACGGGCACCAAGAGTAATAGCACCAAGTGCAACAACAGGCCCAGGCGCATGATCAGAATAACCAGTGAGGATATTATACATCTTTTGATAAGCTTCAATTGTTCGAATGTTTGCGCTTTCAATCTTAGATGGATAATTTGTAATACATTGCATCAAAATAAGTTGATTATTGCCTGTAGATAGAATTGTTCTTACAGCATCATCAATTTCAGATAATGTGGCATCTCCTGTTGCGAGCATCATAGGTTTACCTTTTTTCGCAATATATTCTAACATTGACAACCAAGTTATATCACCTGATCCAATTTTTATAAATGGAACGTCTAATTGGCAGCATAAATCAACAGCCTCTTTATCATAGGGAGATGTAGAAAAATCAATACCGATTTTTGCACAATAGTCAGCAATTTCCTTATGCCATTCATGGGGAAATTCAACATCTTTAAATACATCATAGACAGAACGCCCCCAAGATCCATGAACACCATGTAACGTCATTTTTTTAAATCCTGCATCTGATACAATTTTTTCTGCAGTAAAAGTTTGGAACTTTGCACAGTCAGCACCACATTCTTTGGCAGCATCAATTAGGGTCTTTGCTTTTTCAATACTACCATCAAAATTAGCCCCAATCTCAGCTATTACGTATGTAGGATGATTAATCCCTATTGTCTTTTGTCCAATTTTTATTTCCGCTGGAAACATACTCATATACTACTCCTTAAAAATTCTTTATTGTTTTTGAAAGCACATCTGCCTGTTTTTCCGCCTCTGATAAATCCCAATAATTAGTTTTTAATTGAATCATTCTTTTTTGTAAATATTCTGCTACAGGGCATAGATTTGAATCGTATCTTTGCCATACCCGTTCATTCTTTTGAATTACATCTTGAAAATATGGCTCATTATAAGATAATTTCCAAGCAGCATAATATCCATCTCCACCATTTTCCTGAAATATTTTTCTAAATCGGTACCATTCTCTATCTGGATTTTTTGTATTTAACACCATTGAGTATGCCCAATAACTATTTTCATAGCCTACAGGTGTCATTTGAGGAATTAAAAGATCGGAACCTCTCAAAACTTCCTCAAATAATTTTGCGACTTTTACACGTTGAGCAACAAGTTCATTCACTCTTTCCACCTGGCCCAAACCAACTGCAGCTTGTAATTCAGACATACGATAGTTGTACCCAAAAGCAATGTGTCTTGAGTAATTTGGATCTTGAATATCATTACGTGAAATTTTGCCAACTGTTGCACTAACACTAGCATATCCTAAAGTATTAAACTGACGTGCCTTATTAGCTAATTCAACATCTTTACAGGTTAACATTCCCCCCTCACCTGTAGACAAATGCTTACTTGCTTGAAAACTGAATGAAGAAAAATCACCAAACTGACCAGCAATTTTTCCTTTATACTTACCTAACAAACACTCGGCATTATCTTCAATAAGATATAAATTATATTTTCTACAAATTTCAAGTAGTTTATCATAATCTGGTGGTAATCCGTAAAGAGATACTGTAATTATTGCCCGAGTTCTTTCAGTTATCACTTTTTCAACACTTTGTGGATCAATATTAAAAGTGTCTTTTTCAACATCAGCATATACAGGAATAGAACCATTGTGTAAGACTGCTAATGATGTACTAGACATTGTCAAAGGTGGAACAATTACTTCATCTCCAGGACGTACACCCAATGCATATAAAGCTGTGTGCATCGTTGCGGTACCATTAACATGACCTATTGCGTAATCACAACCAATAACTTGCGCAAATTTCTTTTCTAAAAGATTATTATAAATACTATTATTTGTTGTTGAAAAACCTTTATCAATAACATCCAATACGTATCTTTTTTCCAAATCACCCAATCTCTCAATTACATCCCTTGACATACATAGTACTCCTTTTCACAGACTCATTTATCTTCAATAACTCTGGATGAGATTTTAGTAAAGATAAAATATCTTCTAAAAAAAACATCTCCTTATTTGGAGATAATCTACGATATATTTCTTCCGCAAATACAAAATCTTCATCAGTATCAACAGTTAATCGTATAGATGAAACATCTTCACTATAACTAAGATTCTTCATTCTAAATAATGAAGGGTTATGATAAAAAAATTGAGTAACATGTTCTTTTTCAAAATCTGATACACAATTTTTGTATGCTCTTGAAAGGGCATCAAAAGTAAATACTTCTGTATCAATTCCCTCAGGAAAAGAAGGTGGACTATTATTGTATGCAAAATCTAAATTATCTTTTTTTAAGAGACGTATCACATCATCTATAACAATAGGGTCTTTAAATGGATCATCTGCAGTAACACGAACAATGATTTTTGCATCTGCTTTGTTTGCTGCATCATAATACCGCTTTAACACGTTGTCCTCATCTCCACGATAACAACAAATATCATTATCTTTGCACCAATCAACAAGTTCGTCATCTTTACAAGATGTTGATGTAGCAATCACAAGTTCGTCAACTTCATTACAATATGACAACCTATTTATTATAAGTTTGAGCATTGGTTCCCTATTTATTGGTTTTAAGACTTTTCCAGGTAAACGAGTGGAACCTAAGCGAGCTTGGATAATGGCTACAACCATCTAAATCCTCCCAACCTTTTCTCTGTTCGATTCAATCCACTCTCGTAACTGAGGAATAGTCATCCACTCATGATTATTGTCTGAGGTATAACTAAATCCTGCAGGAACAAGCTTGCCATCCTTAATCATTGCGTCAAATGAACCCCACTCACAAATCTGTGGAAGAATCTTAAAGTGTTCTGGATACTCATAGGTAAAGGCAGCATCTTCTTCGCTAATCATTGCTTCATGGAGTTTTTCACCAGGACGGATACCGATTTCTACCAGCTGAACTTTTTCATCCACTGCAGTTGCAATATCACAGATGTTCATGGATGGAATCTTCTTGACGTATATCTCACCACCTTCCATGTCATCAAAGGCGTGCCAGACCAATTCCACCCCCTGTTCCAAGGAAATCATAAAGCGGGTCATTCGCCTGTCGGTGATGGTCAGTTTTCCAGAGCCTGCCGTCTCCATGAAGAACGGAATCACAGAGCCACGGCTCCCCATCACATTTCCATAGCGCACTACAGCAAATTTGGTTTTACCCCCGGAATAGGAGTTGCCCGCAATGAAAATCTTGTCAGAACAAAGTTTCGTAGCACCATAAAGATTCACAGGCATACATGCCTTGTCTGTTGAAAGAGCTACCAGACGCTTAACCTTGTTATCTATACAGGCATCAATCAGATTCATTGCACCATTAACATTAGTTTTGATACATTCAAAGGGATTATATTCTGCAGTAGGAACAATTTTCGTGGCAGCAGCATGAACAACATAGTCTACGCCACCTAGAGCTCGATACAGACGATCTTTATCTCGTACATCACCAATGAAAAATCTAACTCTTTGGTCATCTTGGAATAATTTCGCCATGTTCCACTGCTTCATCTCATCACGAGAATAGATGATAATCTTCTTCGGATTATACCTAGCTAAGGTCATGGGCACAAAGGTATGACCAAAAGAACCAGTACCACCAGTTACGAGAATTGTTGAATTTGTTAGCATTGTGTATTTCCTTTAATTATGATTGAAAATTAAATGATTGTTATGAATGTAAAATAAATCTTATGATAGATAATTTCCCCATAGAATATATCTTGTTAAGTGAAATTTCTTCTTTAGTTCATTTAGGCAAAAATTATTTTTAATTGTAAAACCCAAACATTAAATACTTCTCCAATACACATCTTGTCCCTTATATCAAATTATGTACTTTCTAAAAACTTTCATGTTTTTAAAAAGATATTTTGCAACAATCTTCATTCAAGAAATTCGAAGTAAAGGCTGTTTTCTTTTATTTGTCCCACATTAGACAATCCACAATTTTCAATCACATCTCTGCATTTTTTGAATGGTCAGCCCTTTGTTTTTGAGGAAAAGGCATACAAAAAAAGTATTAGTTTTATGAAAGTCTATTCATCCTTTCTGTCATCAACGACATAAAAGATGATTTTTCGCTTTTACAGATGAAAGAGTCTGCTACGACTGTCAAAAGTTTTTCTTTCAAAAATCGTAAAACCTTTTGAAACAGTCTCTGAGACAAGGAACTCCAACTGCTCATTTGAAATTAAAATTTCAGGAAATTGATTTGTCCCAAAAAAAGATTTTACGCATTTTTTATGCCATTGATCCTGTATTTCAGAGGAGTCCTCGGAGAGTATTTCTTTTCCACAACAAAGGCACATTGTCTTCATTCTCCCCGCCCAGCAAGCAGAACTCTTTCCGTCCACAATCCATCCCCCCAGGACACACCTCTCCCATTGGCATCCCGATAGCTGAAACCGGGAGCCTGAAAGAAATCTATTCGCCGCCGAATCCATGGGCCAAACCACCCTTCGTGGATTCTGTTTTGTTGCAGGACCTGGCAAGTTCCCACAACCACGACTGCTTTAGGAGACGGATGACTCTTCCAGCAACTCCGCGTCCTCGTACAAGAGATCGAACTTCTTGCCATCGGGACTCAGGCTGGAAATCACGGTAATCTGCCTCTTCTTTTTGTTTACCTTGTAGACATTGCCCTCCAACCCCACCATGGGGCCGGATATGGCTCGAATCCTCTTGCCAGGCAAGAACACCACCTTGGAAACTCCAAGAAACTCCCCATGCCTCATAAGGAGCCGCAACTCCTCTAAGGCAGGACCACGAATGACCTGGGGCTCACTGTTGCTGGGCAAAAGGCGGCAAAAGTTCTTTACCCCTCTAAGCAGGGCAAAGCCTTCCGCTGTCAGCTTTTCCACCTGTAAAAACAGGTAGCCGGGGAACAAGGGAGCGTCAAAGGATTCTCCCCTCCCTCTTTTAAGCCGCCGCTGGAAAAAGTACAGGCTTCCCACCACCTGATGTTGTTCAAGAACCTCCTGGGCCTGCCTTTTGAACTCAGCCTCCGTCCCTGTTCTTACCATCAGACAGTAATGCTCCACAACCTCAAACCCCATCTATAGTAATCCCCACCCGCCCGGGCCGAAACACCGTGACGGGGGAGACATTTCCCTAAGTCTTTCACGTGAATATCTACGCATGGTATCGTATTCACGACTATTTTACGGAATAATATATCGTATTTATGTATATGTCAATATTATAATATCGTAATTATGGTATTACTAAGGGTATGTCTTCATTTGCACAACGGCTTCGTTCAGAAATTGAATATGCAGGGCTTCTCCAAAAAGAAGTTGCATTTAGAGCTGGAATAAAAAAAAGAGCCTTAGATATGTATTTGGGTGTTCAAGCTTCTATGCCACCAGCAGATGTGGCTGTCCGACTTGCCCAGGTGTTAAATGTTACGGTAGAATATCTTGTGACAGGAGAGACTCATGAAGAAAAAAAATCCCAAAAATACAAGGGGTTTGAACTGGATATGGACTGTCTCCCGGAAAAAATTGTAGATTCCCTCAAGGAAATGGTCCATACTATGGCAAAATATGAAAGGGAAAAGAGACAAACAACCAAGTCCCTTGAGCATATAATTACCGAATTACAGAATGCCGGAAAGTGAAAATCTTAAGTTATTGGTTTCAACAAACCTCAAAGAATTTACAAGGAACATAAACCTCCTCAGCTTGAACCAGCTGGTTGAACAGTACTAGTCCAACTATTACTTACACAATTTTTTCGCATTCTTGCTCATTCCTCCATGGGTGTCAGTCTGTCCTATTGGAACGGACACAGCCCTTGAGAAAGCCCCACCTTCATGGTATAATATGCGGATATTGGCTTTGCGCAAGTCAAACTAACATTCGTTTTTAGAGGAAAATCATGGCTAAATATCCCTTTGAATCCATTGAGCCTAAATGGCAGGCCTATTGGGAAAAAAACAAGACCTTCAAGGTAACAGAAGACACCAAATTTGAGCCGGCCAAGCGACGTTACGTGCTGGATATGTTCCCCTATCCTTCTGCCCAAGGGCTCCACGTAGGGCATCCTGAAGGCTACACTGCCACCGACATTTACTGTCGCTACTTGCGGATGAATGGGTTTAACGTGCTTCATCCCATGGGATACGATGCCTTTGGCCTTCCCGCAGAAAACTATGCAATCAAAACGGGAACCCATCCTGCCACCACTACCAACGCGAATATTGAACACTTTACCCAGCAAATCAAGGCACTGGGCTTTTCCTACGATTGGGATCGCTGCGTTTCCACCTGTACCCCCGACTACTACCACTGGACCCAGTGGATTTTCCTTCAATTGTACAAGAAGGGGCTGGCCTACGAGGCAGAGACACCCATCAACTGGTGTCCGAGCTGTCTTACCGGTCTTGCAAATGAAGAAGTCAAGGAAGGCCGTTGTGACCGTTGTGGCACTGCCGTTACAAGAAAAACAATCCGCCAGTGGATTCTAAAGATTACAGCCTATGCAGAGCGACTGCTAGAAGATTTGGAAGGCTTGGACTGGCCTGAATCCGTAAAAATGATGCAAAAGAACTGGATTGGAAAAAGTGAGGGTGGAGAAGTTTCCTTTAAAATTGCAGATTCACAGGGCAAGGCCACAGAAAAGGAGCTTTTGGTTTACACCACCCGTGCGGACACACTCTACGGTGCCACCTACATGGTTGTAGCCCCGGAACACAAGCTAGTTCCAAGTCTCACCACTGCGGAGCAAAGGGCTGCGGTGGAAGCCTATGTAGAGGCTGCCGCAAAGAAAAGCGACCTGGAGCGCACCGACTTGGCCAAGGGAAAGACTGGTGTGTTCACTGGCTCCTATGCCATCAACCCAGTGAATGGAGCAAAAATTCCCATCTGGATTTCCGACTACATCCTCGTGTCCTATGGAACCGGCGCCATTATGGCTGTTCCTGCCCACGACGAACGGGACTGGGACTTTGCCAAGGAATTCAACCTTCCAATCCTAAAGGTTGTAGCCTCAAAAGAAGAGATTGCATCCCTTGCAGATGGAGACCTCTCTGCAGGAGAGGCAAAACTCCTTGCCGCCGCAAAGGACGGGGCTGCCTATAAGGTTCTAGTAGAAGCCCATCCCGAGGTATTTAACATTGCAGCCCAGTGTACAGCTGCTGACGGCTACTCCATCAATAGCGGAAACTTTACTGGTATGGCCACAGCAAAAACCATTCCTGCCATGATTGACTGGCTTTCTGAACAGGGGATTGGTAAAAAGGCAATCAACTACAAGCTAAGAGACTGGGTGTTTAGCCGTCAGCGATACTGGGGAGAGCCAATTCCCCTAGTTCACTGTGAAAAATGTGGTTGTGTTCCCCTAAAAGAGGAGCAACTGCCACTCAAACTGCCAGAGGTAAAGACCTACCAGCCCACAGGAACTGGAGAAAGTCCCTTGGCTGGCATTGCAGACTGGGTAAACTGTACCTGCCCTGAATGTGGAGGACCGGCACGGCGAGAAACAAACACCATGCCCCAGTGGGCCGGCTCATGCTGGTACTACCTGCGATACCTTGATCCCCACAATGACAGGGAATTCGCCTCCAAGTCGGCTGTAGACTACTGGATGCCAGTGGATCTCTATGTGGGTGGTGCTGAGCACGCCGTCCTCCACCTGCTCTACGCCCGGTTCTGGCACAAGGTACTCTTCGACTTGGGCTTGGTAAACACAAGGGAACCCTTCCAGCGGCTGGTAAACCAGGGAATGATTACCTCCTTTGCCTTCCAGCGGAAGAACAAGACCCTGGTTCCCTCCGATGCCGTGGAAGAGACTTCTCCAGACGTGTTCATAGAAAAGGAGACCGGAGAAAAACTGGAGAGGGTTATTGCCAAAATGTCAAAGTCACTCAAAAACGTCATCAACCCGGATGATGTAATTCGGGACTATGGTGCAGACTCCGTTCGTATGTACGAAATGTTCATGGGTCCGCTGGAAGTCTCCAAGCCCTGGAACACCAAGGGACTCATCGGTGTACACCGCTTCCTGGAGAAGATTTGGGCCGTCTCTGAAAAGCCCATGGTGGATATGGACATGGAGGGGCAGCTAGACGGAAAATTGGCAGATTTGCGGAAGCTCTACCACAAGACTGTGAAAAAGGTAAGCCAGGACACAGACACCCTGAACTTCAACACAGCCATCAGCCAGATGATGATTTTTATTAACGATGCAGCTCGCATGGACTCCATTCCAAAGTCCCTGTGGAGTGGCTTTGTCAAGCTGCTTTCACCCTATGCACCCCACCTGGGAGAGGAACTGTGGGAAAAGCTGGGCAACACCGACACAATCGCCTACGAGAGCTGGCCCACTTATACGGAAGAGTTTTGTCAGGACGACACTTGTACCATCGTGGTCCAGGTAAACGGCAAAAAACGTGCCGATTTCCAGGCTGCCATGAATACAGACAAGGCTGAGTTGGAAAAGCAAGCCCTTGCCTGTGAGACAGTTGTCCGCTTTATGGAAGGAAAGGCTCCCGTAAAGGTTATTGTTGTACCAAATAAACTAGTTAATATTGTTGTCAAATAAGGTGACTCAGTTGAAAGAAACTGAACAAAATGAAGGTTGCTCCCCTTGTTGCGATTCATGCCGGCAAGGGGACTCTTCCTCCGATTCCTCCCGAACAAAGCTTCTTTCCTTGGCTGGTTGGATTGCCCTTCTGGGTAATCTTGTTTTGGCGCTCATTAAATTGGTGGCAGGAGCCACAACCGGAAGCCTTGCAGTTCTAGGCGATGGTCTGGATTCTGCCACCGATGTTGGTATTGCCTGCATGACCCTCTTTGTCAGCAGGATTATCCAAAGTCCCTCCGACAAGGAACATCCCTGGGGACACGGTAGGGCAGAAACCACAGCCACCATGGTTGTAGCCTTCATTATTTTTTATGCAGGAATGCAGCTGTGCCTCTCATCAGGCAAGCACCTATTTTCCCTCCTTACAAGCGCACCACTCCAGTCAACAAGTTTTGATGGGAAGGAAAAAATTGCCCTCCTGGCAACGGCCATTTCCATTGCAGGAAAACTCCTGCTAGCCTGGAGTCAGTTTGACATAGGAAAGAGATGCGGTAGTGTTATGGTGCTTGCAAACGCAAAAAACATGGCAACTGACAGCATTATTTCCATCTCCGTATTGGCGGGGCTAGGGGCTGCAACCATCTTCGCTCTACCCATACTTGATCCCATTATTGCATTTATAGTGGGCTTGTGGGTTTTGAAGAACGCAATCTCCATCTTTTTGCAAATGAACCTTGAACTAATGGATGGCACCCATGACAAGGAATTGTACCAGAGTCTCTTTGATTCAGTTCATACTGTTCCTGGAGTAACAAATCCCCATCGTGTTCGTATTAGAAAAATTGCCTCCCGGTGGGACATTGATATGGACATTGAAGTGGCTCCCCACATCACCCTCCATGAAGCCCACGAATTGGCAGAACAGGTGGAGACTGCAGTACGAAAAGCCATTCCTGATGTATATGACATTATGGTACACATGGAACCGGCAGGACACAGTGCCCATCATCCAAAAGAGGAGTTCGGCCTATCAGAATCTGACTTCAAGGAATGATGCCGAAAATTGGCTTCATCTTTCAAATTAAAATTGGCAGTCCTAGTTTATTGTCTTCCATGCGTGAATAAATTCCAACATAAATTGCTGTACATCAGAAAACCACTTTCTCTGAAATTCCACAGCTTTCTCTCCAATGTACCGATAATGCCAGCATTCCCAACGGTATCCAGTTACATCCTCGTAGCCATCTGGAAATGACAGCGACCAACCATAATCGGCTGCATTTTCGGCCAGCCACATCCCCTGTCTTGTTTGGGCAAACTCATCGGTAATGGAACCAAAGTCCACCGCCACCCCCAACTGATGCTGGCTAGCTCCCGGGGGAGCAGATTCCCTGTCGGCAACCTCCTTTCCTAGCTGGCGGACATTTCGCTCATATAGATTTTTCTGATAATCGTAGGAACGATAGGTAGAGCTCACCACAAGATTAATTCCCTCTTGTTTTGCCGCCGCCGCCATCTTGCGCAAGCCCGCCTCAACAGGCTTTCTAAGGGAAAGGTCATTACGATTCAACAGGTAAAAATCATTTGGCTTCAAGGGAACAATATCCGCAGGAACAAAATCAGCGGACAAAAAATGCTGCTTGTCAACTAAGGTCAACAAGTTGTCGGTGTCATTATCAAGCACCACTTGCAAATCAGTTAAAAAATCTTGTGTATCGCCGTTTGCAATCCCATCACGAGTTCGTTGAGACAAGGAAGCAAAAACCCTTTGCAATTTTTCTATTTCAGGAGAAACTACGGTTTCCACAACGGGCTTCTCTTCCTTTGATGCAGTGGAAACTTCATTTCCAGCAATATTCTTTTCTGCAATTTGTCTTCCCTTCTGGCAGGAAACACTGTTTACACATATTAAAGCCATCAATAGGATGCTCATCAGCTTGTACAATTAAATAACCTCCGTCACGCTGAAAATAATATTGAATGTATCCATAAATCCTGTTGATGACAAGGCCTTTCTTGCCTCTGGGGAAGGATTCATTATGTACAGTGTCCTGCCAAATTCCTGCCCCAAGGTAATGGAACCAAAAATTGTGCTAATTCCAGATGAGTCGATGGAAGCTAAATTCGACAAATCAATCACCAGATTATTGTCTTTTATGAGGGCATAGGCCTTCTGCTGAAAATCTGTAAAATTATAAGAATCAAGAACCCCAGACAACTCCAACAAGCTGTAGTTTACTCCCCTTCTTTCCTGAATTTTAAGCTGTTCCATGAGACTCTCCCTTATCTGCAAAGAACTTCATAACCAAACAGGTAATATCAGCCTCTTGTTCCTTAGCAGTAAATTCACGCATATTTTCATAGGTAAACTGAGTGATTTTATTGGAAGAATAGTTTAAGTTGTCCAAAATGCAACCTTGGATACGTCCCTTGCCAAAGGCTTCACCACGCAGGGACTGGGATTCAATCAAGCCATCTGTACAGGCAAAAACGAGGTCCCCCGGATTTAACTTGATTTTTTTCACCTTGGCATACTTGCTGATGTCAGATACAAATCCCAAAACTCGACCATCTCCCTGAATTTCAATTACGTTATTATATGACTGGGTATACAACATCAAGGTAGGAACACCACAGTTGATGTAGTACATTGTGTTTTCTGACAAATCTAACAGGGCAAATACTCCAGCAAAATATGTTCCACGAGGCAAATTAAATCGTATAAAATGGTTTACGTGTTGAATAAGCTCTTTAAAATCATGAATTTTTGACAAGAATATTCGAATGATGGATTTCAAAATAACCATGGACATACTTGCGGTAATTCCCTTACCACTTAAAGAGCCAAGAATTACAATGTGGCGAGTGTCAGTAAGACGGATAAAATCAATAAATTCTCCACCAATATTCCTTGCTGGATTCATCAAGTAGCCAACATCAACCTTGGGGCTCCTAATAAAGTCCATGTTCTCCTGAATGGAGTGGATAATCTGGTCGGACATCTTTATCTCCCGGTTGATTGTACCGATAACACCCTCATTGGCCATGCTATTCATATAGTAACCAATCATAAAGAAATAGGGATACAACTTGGTAAATGTTGCATAATCGTAATGAGTGTAGTCATTTCCCAGCATTTTTTCACTCAAAAGAATGACACCAAAAACACGATACCCTTCCGCCAAAAGTATGCAGGCATCAGCTTTACTTTCCTCAAATAGTTCATTCAAGCCAAATCTTGCGCCTGCAAGAACGTATTGGGAATCCAACTGATTTCTAAATACAACCTGCCTTCCAACACCAACCAATACGCCAAAGGCTGGAAAATCCAAGGGAATGGACGAGATTGAAGAAAAAGAACTATAAACACAAGAATACTCTTTGCCGTTGCTAAGCAAAATATTTATACCCTTGCACATGATTGCTTCAGAAAGGATTTTATCCACTTGAATGGCAAAGTTTTCGGCAGAGAGGTTATATTCCAATTCGGCAAATTCCTTCTCCAAGGACTTGTCATACTCATCATTAAGTGTTTTCGTGCGCTTGGAAAAAATCCTGGGTAAGAAAATTGTTCGGAAGAAGATTGCCGTCATTACAAGCAGCAGAATTCCTATAAACAAGAAAATGTTTTCATCACGATAATTAATTATAGCATATGAAGTTACAAGACCTAATAAGATTGCTGGAACTACGTGGAGCCAAATAATCCGCAAGCTTTTAAACAACAGTGTCTTCATATCATACAACACGTGGATACGAGTTGTACTATAGGCAAGGAGTATGGCAATTAAGTATCCATGAGGTTTTAGACTGTAAAAGAAGGGAACTAGGCTTGAGGCATAAGTCAATGCCACAGAAGTGACAACTATTGTACCCAAAGCAAACAAGTTGATAATCAAGTGCTCTTGTGCCAAACGATTTTTTGTGTTTGCGGGTCTCACAATGATATACAAGGCTGTAATCCCTGGAATTACATAACGATAGAAGATATCCCACACAACTTTCCATCTTATTGTGAATTCAGGAAATATGTATTGGGTATATAAGGTCAGCCCCATTTTTTCGGAGGCAACATAACTGATGGAATCTCCAAACACCCTAAAGGCAAGGAGGACAATAAGTATTATTTCACCCACCAGCAAAAATTTGCTTTTTGAGGGAGATGGAAACACCAGAACACTGAGACAAAAATTCAGAATAAATAGATTTTCCAGAATCAATGCCAAACGCACCAACATAAAAGTAATGTTGTAGTTGGGGAGGTAAAAAATGAATAGAAGTGATAAAAACTCACATAGGGTATACGTAAAGAGCAACAGAATGTTGTTAACTGTCAACTCGCTGTTAATTGCTGTTTTTTTATCAACAAAATAAGAAAAGACTACCAAAAAGACAGACAATAGTCCACTAAGAATTATGTATATCATTAGCCTTCAACCTTTGCCACCAGCATAGTAACGTCGTCTCGAAGCTGTCCGTCGGAATAAGACAAAACAAGGTTTGCAATATCAGTTACAAAGTTTCTTGCTGATTTATTTGCGCTACTCTTGATTGTACCAAGATACAAATCTGTACTGCCCAATTCCACTCCCTCTTTATCCATAGCTTCGGAAATACCATCGGAGGCCATAAGAATTAAATCTCCACGGAACAATTTTTGTTCCGCCACCATTACCCCATCCAAATCGATAATACCAATCAATGAACAGTTAGAAGAAAGGGGCTTGATACGATAACCCTCCGGAGAACGAGTGACAATAATGGGGTCGGACATAGAAGCATTAATATATCGTATTGTCATTTTTTCTGTATCAATAATTCCAATAAATAAAACGGTATATTTATCCTGGAGCTTCATATCCTTTATAGCCCGGTCAATGGAATAGATGACGCTTACCAAATCTTCCTTATCTTCCATGATTTTGACAGTATTTAAAACCAAACCCATAACAAGGGCGGCGGCCAATCCCTTTCCGGAAACGTCACCCAGCATTACCAGGGTTTTATGCTCATCCAAAGGCAATACAGTATAATAGTCACCGGAAACATTTACCAAGGGTCTAAAATAAGAGGCAAGCTCCAATCGTCTGACCTCTGGCATATCCAGGGGCAAAAAGGATTTTTGTACGTCGGACAACATACTCCATTCACGAGAAAGCTCCGTAATTTCACTAAGATTGGAGATAATTTCTTGACGACTAAGAAATCGATTAAATTCCTCCAAAAGACTGTCGTAAATGACCTTGTCAAATAGGTGAGTATACTGGCAGAAGATATAAAGGTGGTAACTCTCCTTTACCAAGAAAAAGCCACGGGTGGATTTATATACTGTAGTAAGTCCAAAATTTTTGTCAATAAAATAAACGCCGTCTGTTCTCTTGTCAGAAAAATTTAGATTGAGGACTTCAAGGGTTTCCGGCTTGCAGGTGAGTCTACTTGGACTATTGTACAAGGCATAATTATTACTTCTATCAATGAACAAAACTGAACAGTCTCCCTGCACCTCCAACACATCACTAATCGCAGCATAAAAATCTTCAAGTGAATAACAAAATCTCAGCCTTTGAATAAAATTAGAAATAAGGGATGTTGTACCTTTTTGTAAAATTGAAATATCGATTTTTCCAAAAAAATACCTTAGAGCAACCTCTCCTGTTAGCTCCAAACCAATAAACAAGAGAGTTCCGCAGAAAAATGTAAACACCCAATGTTCTTTTGGAAATAAAAAAATACTTAAAAGGATAAATATGGTGGCAACGACACCATCTATAACCAACAGACAAAGCCTCTGTCTAGCCTTAAGCATAAGAACTCCTTATTCTAGGTTGCCTCATTACAGAGCCTTCAAGACAAGATAATCTTGAGAAAAAACCTCTGTTAATTATATCATATAATTAAAAAAAAATGAAACAAAAACAATAGGAGTACTAACAAACAACCTTCCTAAAACTGATTCCTTCAATTCCAGGAAGGTCAAAGGATGATGGGCTATTCCAACTCGGAGAGGGCCCGTGGCATGGGAGACTCAGAAGGATTTTCAAATTTCATAAACTCAGCCAACAAGTCCTTTTGCTTGGAAGAAAGCTTTGTAGGAATTTCCACAAGGACTTTGATGTACAAGTCGCCCTTCTTTCCTGTTCCACTATAGGGAACCCCCTCGTTTTTGAGCCGTAACAGCTTTCCATGGGGGGTACCTGCAGGAATCTTTAGCTTTATCTTCTTGTCATCTAAAGAGGTAACCTGAATTTCCGCTCCAAGGATTGCCTGGGTAGCAGAAATCGGAACAGCACAATACAGATCGTTTCCACTACGCTCAAAGTACTGGTGACGGGCCACATGGACTATAATAACCAAATCGCCTGCAGGGCCACCGTTTCTTCCTGCGTCGCCTTGTCTGGGAATAGTAATCCTCTTTCCGTTATCTGTCCCGGCAGGAATCTGGATATTGATTTTTTTCCTCTTAGGTTGAAGTCCGGAGCCCCCGCAGACCTTGCAGGGATTGTCTATGACAGAACCCTCTCCAGCACAGGTTGGACAGGTTTGGGCAAAGGCAAAAAAGCCTGCGCTCTTTCTTACTTGACCAGAACCGCCACAGGTACTACAGGTTTTTCTCTGGGCTCCATTTGCTCCACCAGAGCCCTTGCAAGTCTCACATGGCTCCGTGTGCTGGAACTGAACTTGTTTTTCAGTACCGTAAACAGCCTCTTTAAAGCTAATCTCCATGTCATAACGAAGACTAGCCCCTTGGTTTGTCTGACCACTAGAACGACGTCCGCCGCCACCACCAAAGATGTTGCCAAAGATTCCACCAAGGTCAAAGCCCTCGAACAGGTCGCTAAAATCTGCATAGGCATGGGAATAGCCTCCACCACCGCCACCCATTCCTTCAAGACCGGCAAAACCGTACTGGTCGTAAATTTGACGCTTTTGGTCGTCAGAAAGAATCTCGTAGGCTTCAGTAGCTTCCTTAAATTTTTCCTCAGCCTCCTTGTTACCCTGATTTTTATCCGGGTGATATTGGATAGCTAATTTTCGGTATCCTTTTTTTATTTCATCCTTTGTAGCGTTCTTTTGGACACCTAAAACTTCGTAATAATCACGCTTTGCCATTCCATGCCTTCCATATAAAAATACCACCATTATAAAATGATGGTTTTACAGAAATTAAGGCGGAGATTTCTTGAAATGACCTAACAACCAAGAAATCTTGCCCGCCTTTATTACCGGTAGATTTATTTGTCGTCGTCCACAACCTCGTAGCTGACATCTTCAGCTGTACCCTTGTTGGGACCTGCACCACCGCCGGCTCCACCAGCTGCACCTGCATCGGAACCTGCTCCGCCCATATCGGAACCTGCTCCTGCCGCCTGCTGCTGCTTGTAAACCTCTTCAGCAATCTTGTAGGAAGCCTGCTTCAACTCTTCAGTCTTGGCCTTGATTTCTTCTACATTGTCCCCTTCCAAAGCACGCTTCAGGGCAGCAACAGCATCGTCAATCTTTTGCTTGTCAGCACCAGATACCTTGTCTCCCAATTCAGCCATGCTCTTTTCAGTCGCATAAACCAGGGAGTCAGCGTCGTTGCGGATTTCTACCTTTTCACGCTCTTTTTTGTCTGCCTCCGCATTAGCCTCTGCCTCTTTGACCATGCGATCAATCTCGCTGTCGCTCAAGCCACTGGAGCTCTCAATCCGAACAGACTGTTCCTTACCAGTTCCCAAGTCCTTGGCGGAAACATGGACAATACCATTGGCGTCAATATCGAAGGTGACTTCAATCTGGGGAACTCCACGGGGAGCAGCAGGGATTCCTACCAAGTCAAACCGACCCAAAGTCCTATTCTGGGCAGCCATTTCTCTCTCTCCCTGCAATACGTGGATGGATACAGCAGTCTGACCATCAGCAGCTGTGGAGAAAATCTGACTTTTGCGAGTGGGAATTGTAGTGTTGCGAGGAATGAGCTTTGTAAATACAGACCCCATAGTCTCAATACCCAAGGAAAGCGGAGTTACGTCCAGCAACAATACGTCTTTTACATCGCCGCCAAGAATACCACCCTGAATAGCCGCACCTACATCAACAGCCTCATCAGGGTTGACACCCTTGGAACCTTCCTTACCAAACAAATCTTTTACAACCTGCATGACCTTAGGCATACGGGTAGAACCACCAACAAGCAATACCTCATCAATCTGATCGGCAGTAACACCGGCATCCTTCATAGCCTTGCGGCAGGGTTCCTTGGTGCGCTCCAACAAGTCTTCTGTCATCTGCTCAAACTTCGCTCTAGACAAGGACCTCTGCAGGTGCTTGGGTCCAGAAGCATCAGCTGTAATAAAGGGCAGGTTGATTTCCGTGCTTGCTACAGCGGAAAGCTCAATCTTTGCCTTTTCAGCCGCTTCACGGAGGCGCTGAAGGGCCATGCGATCCTGAGACAGGTCAATTCCAGTATCTGCCTTGAACTCATCAATGAGCCAGTTAATTATGCGGCGGTCAAAGTCATCACCACCAAGGTGGGTATCACCATTGGTCGACTTCACCTCAAATACGCCATCGCCAAGCTCGAGAATCGAGATATCGAAGGTACCGCCACCAAGGTCGTAAACGGCAATCTT
>JAGBFT010000069.1 GCA_017936345.1 Spirochaetaceae bacterium | reverse complement strand
GGGGAAGCACCACCCACTACGACTATGTGTGCAGCGAGGTGTCCAAGGGAATCGCACAGGTCTCCCTTTCCAGCCAGATTCCCGTGATGTTCGGCATCCTCACCACCGAAAACATCGAGCAGGCCATTGAGCGGGCCGGAACAAAGGCCGGCAACAAGGGCTACGACTGCGCCCTTGGAGCCATCGAGATGGTAAACCTCATCAAGGAAATCGAGGGCTAGGATTTCGTTTAACCCAAGATTTGTTTTAGTGCCGCCTGGGAGGTGGCACTTTTTTTTACAGATTAAGAATTATATAAGTGCAGTAAATTATTAGGATACAATTTAAGGATTGCAATGCATTTAAATGCCTTCATCTATGAGAAGAAAAATTGACAGAAACTCTGACCTAGCGGTCAGCGTAGTGGTTCTTGCACTGGAAAATCTTGATGCAGCCGTCCTCGATTTTATAAATCAACCGGTTCTTCTCGTCAATTTCACGACTCCACCAGCCAGCCAGATTCCCCTTCAAGGGCTCCGGGTGGCCAAGCCCCGCATTGCCGTTGCGGTCAATGTCGGCAAGCAGCTTGTTCAGTTTTTTGATGAATTTCTTGTCCTGACTCTGCCAGTACAGATATTGCTCCCAGGCCAACTCATAGAAAACAATCTTGCTCATGTTTCCATAGCCTTCAACTCTTCCCAGGTCTTTGTCACAAAATGCAGCTGACCGGCATCATCAAGGCGTTTCAATTCCTCCAAGTGACGGATATTGGCCTCATTGTAAAAATCATCTGGCTCCTTGGCAGAAAGCTCAAAGGGGATTTTCTCCTCCTTGATGACAGTCTTTACAAAAACATTGAAGGCAGTGGATACTGAAAGTCCGATTTTTTCGCAGATACGAGCGAATTCGATTTTGTCGTTGTTGTCTAGTCTGATAGTTACGTTTGCCATGATTATACTCCTGAAAAGATTTCTCCTTTCAATATACCATCAGACTCTGTGCAATTCAAGTGCAATAGATAGTAATTTAGGAAGAGAGCGGGAAGGAGATTCAACTATTCAGTAAAAATTAAAAGTGTTATATACTTGTGATATGATTTCAGTTGCAGAAACACTGGAGAAGGAGCGATTAAACCACGTTTTTGAGGTTGACGGTCACCACAAAGAAGTTTTAGGTCAATATTTCACACCTTATTCAATTGCTCGATTTATGTCATCATTATTTCCTGTCACTGAGGACAATATAAAACTCCTAGACCCTGGAGCAGGGATTGGTACACTAAGCTGTTCTTTTTTGGAGAGAATCGTCCAGGAAAACTGGAACACTCCTAAGATTCGTGTAGTTGCATACGATATCGACAAAAATGTACAAAACATTTTAGAACAAAACCTTGCTCTGGCAAGCTCCCCATTACATAAATCGGAATATGAAATTTTTTCAGAGGATTTTTTAGAGAAAACTTCCCTAGACTATATGTGGAAAATCAATGAAACTTTTACTCACGTCATCATGAATCCTCCTTACAAAAAGATCTCCATAAAATCAAAGGAACGATATGCGTCACGAACCTTTGGACTTGAAACTGTAAATCTATACGCTGCATTTATGGGGGCAGCAATTTCTTTGACAGAAGATAGGGGGCATATTGTAGCTATTGTCCCACGAAGTTTTTGCAATGGTGTTTATTATAAGCCGTTTCGTGAATTTAT
The DNA here is from genome assembly GCA_017936345.1 of Spirochaetaceae bacterium. Lineage (GTDB taxonomy): Bacteria > Spirochaetota > Spirochaetia > Treponematales > Treponemataceae > Treponema_F. The sequence goes on along the minus strand of JAGBFT010000069.1, from coordinate 3,263 downwards.
CTTAAGAAATTGTGCAATCAAACATATTCATCTTTTTGAGTCCCGTAATCAAGCCTTCAAAGATGAGTCTGTTTTACAAGAAAATATTATCATCATGCTCAAAAAAAATTCTCTTCAAGAAAATGTAAAAATTACTTATTGTACAGATGAAACCTTCTCAGACTTAACAGACTTCAATGTTCCTTTTTCCCAAATTTTACACGAAAATGATACTGAAAAATATTTTTACATTCCGACAAAACAGCAAATTGAAATCAAAAACATGAATCAGGATTCAACTTTAGCAGATTTGAATATACAGGTATCAACAGGGCCAATTGTTGATTTTAGGCACAAAGAGTTATTACGAAAGAATTTTGAAGAGCATACGATTCCAATCATTTATGCCGTCCATCTGAAAAATCACCGTCTTTCTTGGCCACAAGATTCAAAGAAACCCAATGCCATCGTTGATTCTGAAGTGATAAGGAAGCAACAGTTTCCAAAAGGATTTTATGTTCTTGTAAAAAGGTTTTCGACAAAAGAAGAAAGAAAACGAATTATAGCGTCTATAATAACTCCAGATGATTTTATCGGAGATTCAATGACTTTTGAAAATCATTTAAATATTTTCCATGTGAACAAGAATTCTCTTCCTGAATATCTTGCCTATGGTTTAGTTTGCTGGCTCAACTCCACAAATATTGACGACAGATTTCGTCTTTTCAGTGGTCATACCCAGGTAAATGCAACAGACTTAAGAAATTTACCCTATCCTGATACAGAAAAACTGACAAAACTGGGGGAAAAACTAAAATCCTGTACAGAATGGTGCCAAGAGAGCATAGATGGGCTTGCAAAGGAGGTAATAGGTGAAAATTGAAGAACAAATTAAAAACAAGATAAACGAGGCAATAGATATCCTTAATAAATTTGGAATGCCAGCTGCCCAACAAAATGAAAGAACCGCATACTGCTTGCTCTCCATGCTGAACATGACTCCTGAAAAAGACTGGATACATGCAGAATCACCTCTGATAGGTATTACTCCCATGATGGCTTTTGCAAGAGAATATTATAAAAAAGAGTATGCACCAAATACCCGAGAAACTTTCAGAAGATTCAGTACCCATCAATTAGTACAAGCTGGAATTGCAGTTTACAATCCTGATCAACCTGATAGAGCGGTAAACAGTCCAAATGCTGTATATCAAATTTCTCCTGCCGCACTGCAAGTTGTGCAAGCGTATAAAACAGATTCATTTGACACCTTGCTTTCAGATTTTAAAGCTAGGCAATCTACACTCACAGACCAATATGCCCATGAACGTGAAAAAAGTTTAGTTCCAGTGAAAATCAAGGAAAACCATATTATCCAACTTTCTCCAGGTAAGCACAGTCAATTGATTCAAAATATTATTGAACAAATGGCACCCAGATTTTTACCCAACAGCATTCTTATCTATGTAGGAGATACAGAAAAAAAATGGGGATATTATGATCAAGAACTAGCTGGAAATCTTTTGTTCAATGTCCAGAAACACGGAAAAATGCCCGATGTAATTCTGTATGTAGAAGATAAACAATGGCTTGTACTTGTAGAGGCCGTAACGTCTCACGGTCCAGTTGACAGCAAAAGATACATTGAACTGGAAAAATTGTTTGAAAATGTAACGGCCGGCAAAGTTTACATCTCAGCATTCCCTGATAAAAAAACATTTATTCATTATGCCCAAGACATAGCTTGGGAAACAGAAGCTTGGATCTCAGATAATCCAAGTCACATGATTCATTTTAATGGAGACAGATTTATTGGCCCCTACAGGTAATATTCTTCACCCAAAACAGCTCCCCGCCACTTTTCCCTTTTCTATTGAAGGCGGTGGACACTGAAAGTCCGATTTTTTCGCAGATGCGGGCGAATTCGATTTTGTCGTTGTTGTCTAGTCTGATGGTTACGTTTGCCATGATTACACTCCTGAAAAGATTTCTCCCTTCAATATACCATCAGAACCTGTGCAATTTAAGTGCAATAGACAGGAATTTATATGTAACATGAGATTAATGCTGATGGAAAGATGAAGTTAATTTCTACTACTCTTCCGAGAGCCGCTTCTTGGCAGTCTTGTAGACCTCCCGGCGGTGGGCAATTACCAGCATCAGCACGATAACCCTGTCATCGATGATTTCCGCAATGAGGCGGTAGTCTCCCACCCGGAACTTCCAGTAGGCCGACAGGTTGTCCTGCAGCTGCTCCCCCAAAGTCCTGGGATCCTCCCGCTCCTCAATCCGCTTCATGTACTTGAACAGTCGCCTTTGAACAGCCTTGTCCAGCTTTGAGAAATCCTCCTCAGCCTTTCGGTCCAAGGACACTTTATAAGCCATATTTCTCCCCTATTTCATCAAGGGAGATTGTGCTGCTTCTGCCGGCCCGCAAATCCTCCGCACGGCTTTGGGCCAGATAAATCAGCTCCATGTCCACCAGCTTCTCCTCCACCGCCTCCTTGATGTAGTATGACCTGGTGCGTCCAGTACGGCGGGCCAGCTCCGTCAGCCGCTCAACAATCTCAACGTCAAATCTAGTAACAACTGCCTTTGTCATACTCATGCCTCCTGTATTACACGTATTCTCTGTAATACAATTATATCAGGCTCAGGAGGAAAAATAAAGGGGCGGCGAGGACTACTGCCCTATCAACACTTTCCCGCCACCGTTACCTTTTGGGACAACGGCCTCCCCCTGGAAATTGATTCCCCCCTCTGCAAAAACCTATACTTTAGTGTATGCCACCTATCCACCTTTCATACGTTTTCATGCTGTTTTTGGCCTACAGCCTCATCGGCTGGATTTGGGAGACCAGCTATTGCTCCATCCGCCACGGGCACTTCATCAACCGGGGATTTCTGCGGGGGCCTCTGTGTCCTGTCTACGGGTTCGGCGGAATGCTCATCATGTACCTGCTGCAGCCCTGGGCACACACCTGGATTCCCCTCTTCCTTGCCAGCATGGTGATTGTCTCGGTTCTGGAATACTTTACCAGCTGGCTGCTGGAAAAGCTCTTCCACACCCGCTGGTGGGACTATTCCAACCGGAAATTCAACCTCCACGGCAGAATCTTCCTGGGCGGTGCCATCTGTTTTGGCGTGATGGGAACCCTCATCGCCCACTTCCTGCATCCCTGGCTGGAATCACGGATTCTTTCCATCCCGCTGCCTACCGCCCGCATCATCGCCTGGGCCCTCTTTGCACTCTTCATGCTGGATTTCATCACCACCGTCCATGG
>JAGBFT010000068.1 GCA_017936345.1 Spirochaetaceae bacterium | reverse complement strand
CGACCCCTATGCCGCCATCCAGCAGCTGAAGCAAAACATCCATCCCGACGACATGAAGGTCATTTCCCGCAATTCCCGCCTGTTCCGCAATCTTTTTGATGATGACTGAAAAATCAAATTTGACAGATTTGATTTATGGGGGTACAATGAGAGAAGGTAGCTAAAGACGATTAACAAGCTTTAAACACTATAGTTAATGCGCCTTGATTGCGATTCAGAGTTAAGGAGTCGAAATATGAAAGAAACCCATGGAACACAGACAGTTGAGGTTGTAGCCGGCAGGAAGATTATACTTTCCGCAGGAAAGGGACAGACAACTGTTGATGACTTGAAATGGCTCATGTCAACGGTTTTACGCCATGCAGCTGGATGGAAGGCCACAGGCTGGGCCTATATTGCCGACTGTTCCGAGATGGGACCGGTGGGACCAAACGAAGGTGGTCAACTGGTTGAAATGACCAAGGCCTTTGTAGAGGCTGGTTGCAAGGCATTTGGCTTTGCAGAAGGTTCTTCTCTGATGCTCAAAATTCAGGCTCAGAAGAACACACAGATGTCACATACTGGTGTCATGGAAGGCCATTTCGCGACGGTACCAGAGGTCTTGGACTGGTTACAGAAAGATATTCACATTTAACATACCCCCCTCCCAGTTTGTTTTTGACTGCCCTTTGAAAATTTCAAAGGGCAGTCTTTTTTTTAAGAATTATTTTATCCTCCTTCAGTAAAATTTGATTTCTCGTGTTCAAGTGACTTACACTTGAAATGGATGGAGAAATTATGGGTTCAAAATATTCACAGGAGCAAATACAGGCAGCAGTACAAGCCTACATGAGTGGAGAGGGAGGCATACGTCAAATTGCTCGAAACTACGATGTTTCACGGGGAGCCCTTATCCAGTGGGTTGCCTACTACAAGCAGAACCATAGCCTTCCAAATTCAAATAGTGAAAACCAAGAAGCATCTCCCCATCCACTAAAATTTAAGCTCGAAGTACTGTATTGGCAGCAAGTTCACGATGCATCCGACCTAAAGACTGCCGTTACATTTAAATTGAAGGGAATGGAAATTGTTTCTAAGTGGAGAAAACAGTATTTACAGGGAGGCAAACTAAGACTCATTCGTACCAGAGATGGACTCATTAAAGCAATTCCTAAAGCACAAAAGAAAGTGATTGTAAAGGTTAAAAAGGAAATTGTTGCGGAAAATAAAGTCAGCGTTCCGTCAAATCCATTGTAAAGAGTATTTACATTGCCCAAAGATGGTTTTCCTTCTATAATTTATCCATGACAAAGAAAACAGGACGAGCTGTTATTATTGGTGCAGCAGCTATTGCTAACTACCCAAAGGTTGCATCCTACTTGAACCCCTCTCAAGACTTTTATATTTATTGTGATGGCGGTCTTTTTCACCAAGAAAAATTGGAACGTCAATTAGGCTGTCCCCTAAATCCCCATCTTGTGGTGGGAGATTTTGATTCTCACCCAGCTCCAGAGAATCTTTCCTGCCCCCTTATTCAACTTCCTTGCGAAAAAGATGACACAGACACATGGTTCGCAGCAAAAGAAGCCATTACCCGTGGATTTGACCAGTTTTTACTAATAGGCATGACGGGGCAGCGGCTAGACCACACCATGGGGAACCTTTCCATCTTGCTCCATCTTTATGAACAAGGATTACCAGCCCTTTTAGTTGATGATTACTCTGAAATGGAAATTGTAGGTGCTACACCGGTCAAAGTTTCTTGTAGTTTCAGTTATTTTTCCCTGCTAAGTATAAAGGGAGATGCAGGGGATGTTACCATTCGGAATGCAAAGTATCCCCTAGATAAGGCTAAAATAAAATCCACCTATCAATATGCAATCAGCAATCAAGTTTTGCCAAACCAGAATGCAGAAATTACTGTAGGCACAGGCTGTCTTTTGCTGATAAAAATTTGGTGAAAAAAACACAGATACAATTTAATACCTCTTTAACAATTTTGACACTTTTGTTATAATTGTCAAAATAACGGAGGTTACAATTGGCAGAAATGAAGGGTTCTTGGAAGGTTCGTTTGGCTCTCGGAACCGTTGGCAAGATTTTAATGACAGCAGTTAACAAGGCATCTAAAAACTGTGCTGTATCAGAGGAAAAAACTTTACGAGGCATTCTCCAATTTGCAAGGTCCTCCGAATGGGGACGAGTTCACAATTTTGACCACATTCTAGCAGCCCCCACATCAGAAGAACTATTCAAACGGTGGCAAGAAAACGTTCCTCCTGCAGAATATGAAGATTTAGCACCTTTTATTGAGCGTCATAAAAATGGAGAAGCCAATGTTCTTTTTCCTGGCAAGCCAATGATGTATGCTACTACCAGTGGAACTACAAAGGAGCCAAAGTGGATTCCCATCACAAGGCAATATTACAAAAACGTGTACAGCAAGATTTCTAAAATATGGCTTTACTCAGCATACAAATACAAACCTAGTGTCTTTGACGACGCAGGAACTTCCATCGTTGGAAAGGTAATTGAGGGATATGCCCCTGACGGCACTATCTGTGGTTCTGTCTCTGGCATTGTCCGGCGAGACCTTCCTAAATTCATCAAGGCTATCTATGCAGAGCACGATGATGTGTATGCCATCAACGACCACAGGGCTCGATACTATTGTATTGTCCGTATGGGTTTGGAAAGAGACATTCGTATCCTTGTAACCCCGAATCCTTCCACCATCATCGAGTTGCAGGACAGTGTCAACGATAGTTTTGAGGATTATGTCTCAGACATCGAAAATGGCACCCTTTCCATGAAACTCAATATTGAGGATGAGTACAGGAAATCCATTTCATCCGTTCTAAAACCAAATCCCAAAAGGGCGGCAGAACTGAGAGCCTTAAAAGAAAAATATGGTACACTTCTCCCCAAACACTATTGGCCAAATCTCCAAGTATTGTCTACCTGGAAGTGTGGAAACACCTACGTATATCTTGACAAGCTAAAGAATGCCTTTCCACAGGATATGTTTCATCAGGAATTTGGCTTTTTTGCCACAGAGTGCTGTCCCGGCAAGGTTTTAGATGACGGAAAGGCCACCACCCTCTTTACCCACATGAACTATCTGGAATTTGTTCCGCAAGAAGAATTGGAACTGCCTCGTTCCCAGCAAACCTTCCTTCGCCCCAGTCAGTTGCAAAAGGGCAGGCGATATGCCATGTTCGTTACCACCTACGCCGGCTTGTATCGTTATAACATGAACGACCTGGTGGAGGTAACTGGATTTTACGGCACTCTTCCCAACATTGAAATGGTGCAAAAAATCAATGGCATCATCTCCATGACAGGAGAAAAACTCCACGAGAGGCAATTCATAGAAGCTGTCCAAGAGGCACAAAAAGAGATGAACCTGAACCTGAACTTCTTTGTTGGCTTTGCAGATTTGGAGGCATCCACCTACCATTTCTACTACGAGTTTGCAGATAATGTTGTCGCCCGGCAACAATTAAAAGACTTTACCATCATCGTGGACAACAAGCTGAAAGAAGTAAATATGGAATACAAGGCAAAGCGGGAGTCCCACCGTATCAAGCATCCCCTAACCCATATATTGGAAGAGGAATCATTTAGAAAATTCAAGGAAAGGTGTGTTGCTCAGGGTGCAAGAGACGCTCAATTTAAGATGAACCGGTTGATGCAGGACGAGACCCGCCATGCCATGTTCAAGGAGCTGGTGAAAAAATAAACCTCGGCAAGTTATCCAAGAAGAAAACCTGCCGAGGCTCAGTTTAAGGTGTGTCAGACGCTTTATTTCAATAAGACTCCTTCCAAATCCTGAAGCATAATGTCCAGGGCAGTAATTCCACCCTCTGCAGTATACCAAACAGCGGGGTTCTCCAAGTATACTATGCGGCCATTCTTGTAAGCGTCTGTTTTCATTACAAGTTGGTTTTCGATGATTTCTTTTGCCAGCTTTGCACCATTAGCCTGAATAGCAGCGTCACGATCCATAACAAAGAGATACTGGGGATTTAATTCCACTATGAGTTCAAAGGAGCTCTCATTACCGTGGGTAGAGGTAACATCACTGGCACCAATGTTTTCAAAACCGATTTCTGTACCGATGATGGAGCAGCGGCCGTCATTTCCCAATATGTTAAAGCCACCATTGGTACAAAGACCAATAACAGCATTTTTTCCTGCTGCAAAGCTAGCCAGAGCTGCAATCCTCTGGTCAAAATCTGACATGAGGGTAGCAACCTCAGCTTCTTTGCCAAAAATCGAGGCAATTGTGGTGGCATTTTGACGGACGCTTTCTACAACGCCAAGGTTGCGGTCTACAGCCAACTGCACCACAGGGGCAATTTCGCTCAATACATCGTAGGAACCGCTTAATCGACCACCAATAAAGATAATGTCTGGCTCGCTTGCCATTACTGCTTCCAAATCAGCTTCTTTAATAGTTCCTAGGTTTGCCAAATTCTTGTTGGAAGAATACTTGTCCAAGTAAGCCAAGGAGGTGCCAGCCATACCTACAACCCTATCTCCCAGATTCAAGGCATCAAGAATATCCAAGGCTGCCATATCCAGAATTGCTATACGCTGAGGGTCGTAGGGAACCTCAATGGTAGTGGCAACACGACTTCCGTCCAAGGTAGAAACACTTACCGTTTTTCCAGAAACAGGGGCAGCTTCCTTTCCCCCCATACCAAACAGGCTGGCAAACAGCCCAACAGCAACCAAAAGGCTACAAATCCTTTTCATTTAAAACTCCTATATACACCACCATAACGGTGGAAATTTCCAGTATAATTAGCAACGGCTAACTCCAGCTGTTAAAAAAATCCCAAGCGGAATCTCCTTAGAGATTCCGCCCGGAACAGACCAACAACATCCCTAGTAGTAAATGCACAGAGGCTTGTCTCTAATGTTCATAATCTCAAAATCCACACCGTAAATTTCTGACAACACATCCTTTGTCATCACTTCTTCTACAGTGCCAAACTTTGCAATCTTGCCATCTTTAAATGCACAGATATAGTCTGAATAAGAAGCGGCATAATTGATTTCATGGAGAACAAGAATCACAGTCTTACCTAATTCATCACAGAGACGACGAACCATTTTCATCAGATTGGAGGCATGGTAGATGTCAAGATTGTTAGTGGGTTCATCTAGCAGCACGTACTTTGTATCCTGAGCAATAACCATGGCAATAAGGGCTCTCTGTCGCTGTCCCCCGGAAAGCTCATCCAAAAAGCTATCCCTAAAATCATCAAGCTCCATGTAGGAAATAGCCTGATCTACCAATTCCATGTCCTTTTCTGACAGCCGGTTTCCAGAATGAGGAAAGCGTCCAAAACAAACCAGCTCTTCCACAGTCAACTTCATCTGGATATTGTTCTGTTGGGTAAGAATGGCCAATTCCTTTGCCAACTCCTTGTCCTGCCACTTGCTAATATCCTTGCCCTCAAAATCCACCCTTCCGGAATCCCTGGCAATAAGACGGGAAATCATTCCCATGACGGTGGACTTTCCAGCTCCGTTGGGACCAATGAGGGAAAGAACCTTTCCCCGGGGGATTTCAAAATCAACAGAATCAACAACTGTCTTTTCATCATATTTTTTTGTCAGGTTAAAAATTTTCATATTCGCTCCATTATCCTCGCTTCTTTTTCATCAATAGATAGAGGAAGTATAAACCGCCGCCAAAGGTAATGAACACACTGATGGGTACAGAATAAGAGAACAGATGCTCAACAATCAACTGTCCCCCCACTAAAACCACAACTCCCAGCAGGGCAGAAGCCAAAACAAGGTGAGTGTGGCGGAAGGTTTTCATCAACTGGCGGGCAAGATTTGCAATAATCAATCCCAAAAAGGAAATAGGTCCCACCATGGCAGTGGCGGTGGCAATGCACAGGGAAACTCCCAATAAGAGCCGACGAACACTAGCATCGTAATCAAGTCCGAGGTTGATAGCCTGATGCTTTCCCAGGGTAAGTACATCCAACAAGGCCAGATCCCTTCGCAAAAAGAATACCACCGCTATCAGCACAATTACAGAAAAGAGAATAATCTCTCCGTTTACATTGCTGAAGCTTGCCACCAAGGAAGACAATAGATTATCGTATTCATTGGGATCCATCACCCGAACCATGGTGCTTTGAATGCTACCAAAAAAGGAGGTAAGGACAGTACCAATCAACAAAACGTACAGCACATTGTGGCCAGTTTTCTTAAACAAGAAGCTATACAGCAGGGTTGCTACAACTGCCATCACCGTTAAGTCCACAGCAAAGGAGAGGTTTGAGTTGGTGGCCAAGATACTTGCAGAACCTGCCACAAACACAACCCCTGTGTGAATCAGGGTGTACAAGGAATTCATTCCCAGCAAGCAGGGGGTAACGATGGTATTGTTAATAACTGACTGAAAGACTATTGAAGCGCCGCCCACGGCAGTGGCAGCAATAACCATGGCCAACACCTTGGGGAAGCGAATCTTCATGGCAAAGTTAAAAAGCCTTTCGTTGCCAAAATTCACCCCAACAAGGAGGTAGGCCAGGATTGCGGCAAGCGCCACGCACCCCAAGGCAGCCAGCTTGCGTCTTCCGGCCAAAAGTCTTTTCTGTGAAAAGGACAAGGTCTTTTTGAGGTGGTGATTTTTAGAGACATCCCCTACCACTGGGACAATCGCCTCTAGAACCACATCCTTTTCACCATCAACAGGGTGTATCTCTGTTGCCCTTCCCAGGCTCAAAATTCTATTTTGAAGGGTTAGCCTAGACTTACTCTTTGACTCCTCTTGAAGAGGAGAGGTTGTTTGTTCTTCCATATTAATTTTCCCCTAGATTAGCTACCGTCTGACAACACCCAGAAACACTGGGCGACTGAAGGCGGGACTTGAGCTTAAAAGACCTGCGGCCATTTTTAAGTCGATAAAACAGCAGACCTATAAACAGGATGCTGCCAATTACACCAATTATCAGTTCAATGGGAAGCTCATAGGGCGCAATTACCACACGAGCCAACATATCGCAAACCAACACAAAGAGGGCTCCAAAGAGTGCCGTGTCTACCAAGGTTCCACGGATTTTGTCACCCTTGAACATGGCAACAAGATTGGGAACAATGAGGCCGATATAGGAAATAGCCCCTACTACAACCACAACACTGGCGGTAATAAGGGCCGCAATGGAAAGCCCCATAAAAAGCACCAAGTTGTAGTTCACACCAAGATTTTTTGAAAAATCCTTGCCCATTCCAACAATATTAAAATGATTTGCAAAGACAAAGGCTGCAATTACCAGCGGCACTACCATGTACACCAATTCGTAGCGGCCCTGAAGCACCATGGAGAAATGTCCCACCAACCAGGACGACAGGGATTGGGTCATTTCAAACTTGTAGGCAAGAAAGCTAGTGACACCTCCGATTACGTTGCTGAACATAATACCGATGAGGGGAACCATAATTACATCCTTGAACTGAATCCTTTGAATAAACCAGACAAAAATCCAAGTTCCTGCAATGGCACAAACAAAGGCAAAAAGTGCCCTGCTCCACAGAGTTGACTGGGGCATAAACAAGAGGGCAATCAAGATTCCCAGCTCTGCAGAAGTGATGGTTGCCCCAGTTGTGGGAGAAACAAACTTATTCATGCACAATTGCTGCATGATGAGACCGGAAACACTCATGCCAATTCCAGTACAAAGTATAGCTAAAAGGCGGGGAAGACGCGAAATCACAAAGACACCCAATTGATGCGAGTCACCCTGCAGCAAGGCAAGGAGATTGATGTCCAAGACTCCTATAAAAAGTGAAACGGTGGATAAAATCACCAGCAATGCAAAAAGTACCAGTGTGCAAATATTTTCCTTAATACGCAATATTTTCCTCTAAGGTTTTATTCAGCGCTTTTCTATCAGAACCAGCCAAGAGTTATCAATGGCTAACTTTATGAGAAAAAAAAGCTAGTCAGCAGAGATAAAGTTAATCCATGCTAACTAGCTATAAAAATAACGAATCAAAAAAGTTTTGTCAAGAGTTAGTAATAACTAACTTTAATCTTTTCACCCAACTCCAAATCGAGATTTTGTGAACGAACCTCTTCCATAATGGCACGAGCCCTTTCCAACTCCGTAACCTTGACATCGATATAATACATTTTTCGGTCAACTTTTCCGTTGCCGCTAAAATCACGGACATCAAGCTTGCATCCACACCCCACAAAGGGTGGCTCCACATCATAGGAACCGCAGGAAGCCTTAACTCCGGCAGCCTTCAAGCCTTCCTTAATCTTTGCCCAAAGGGGCTTGTTCCTTTCACTAAAAATTGTTTCTTTTTTTGTAAACAGACCCATCTTTTCCTCCTGACTTCCATTTTAACAAAAAAATGAAGCCCCCACAAGGATTTTTTTCCAAACAACTCCGTTTACGTAACCAGGTCACCTTATATTGATTTCCAGAGCAAAAAATACAAAATACAAGGCAACAGGATGGCAGTAAGAATCTCCCTAAAACTACCCCTATTTAGCTTTTGTTCATTGTGGGGTTCTTTCGCAGAATTCACAAGAACGTCCTTGGAATCCCCATTATCATCCCCAACACACCCTTCATTTCTGCCGGAATTTTCCTCGTTCCAATAGACTTGATACAAACGTGCATCCAAAAGGGTAAAAATACCCTTGAGTTTTTTTGAATCTTCCCCAAATGCAATTGGTTCACTGGCCAATCTATCCAGCACAGCAAACATATCCACTAAAAAATTTCCAGCCCGACCAGGCAGGGACAAGCCGGGAGACAGGGCCAGCTGGGACAAAAACACCATCCCCGCCAAGGTTACTCCTCGTGCCAGCCCCGCCTCCAAGGCTCCCCTGGTTACAGTAAAATTGCCCAACCGAGCCACCACCTCTCCATGGGGAGAAAGGAGGGCAAAAATCACTATGCCAAAAATCATCAAAAGGGAGGGCAAAATTCGTAGTCTTCCCCGACGAGTAAGGGCAAGGAAAAAGAAGGTGGTGGCTTCTGCTACTAGCACCAGTAAATTCTTTTGAAAAAGAAAGGCGGGAAAGCTTACCATCACAGCAAAAAAAAGCAGGGAGGGTGAGATTAACCAGCTCCAAAACCGAGAACAAGCCAGGGCAAGGGGTTGGGGCAACTTCACGGCAAGACCTCCAGGGATTTATACCACCGAGAAGTGTCTACAAATTTTTGGGCAAAAAAACCAAGTAAAAGACCGGTAATCAGTCCGCTGCATAAAAGCACCGGGGCAATGTATCGGGCCGCTGCCCCAAAAAAAATGTACCGAGCAACCAACAACTGTGCGCCATTATTTGCCATAGCCCCAGCGAGGCTCAAACCTACAAAACCAATCAGAACCTTTTTTCGATTTTTTACAAAAAGATGGTACATAATCCCCATGCCCAAGGCAGCGGCACTGGAACCAACTGCGGAAAAAAGAAACACATAGGAAAAAAGAGTTCCGGAAATCAAGCCCTGGCCAAGGGTCTTTATCGCCACCAACAGAACAATATCCTTCAATCGGAATTTTGGGAAAGCCAGTAAAATCGGCAAATTTGCCAGTCCCAGCCGTAAGAAAGGAAGAGGCTTGGGGATAGCATATTCAATCATTGATAAAAAGAGACAAAGAGCAGAAAAAAATAAGAGACGAAAACGCAGCTCTTCCCTCCCTACCCTGGAAAAAGTTGATTCCATGGCTTTAGTATAGTCAGCAAAGTGTATCTTGTACAGGGGGAGGACGAGAACAAAAAAGGCTGACCAAGAAGATGTTCCTGGTCAGCCAAAACTAGGAAGGAAGAAAAGAATTTATGTTACTGCAAAATAACCTGTGTCAGAAAGCATTACTTGTCGGGAACATCTTTCCAGATCAAGCCCAGCCGGATGTTGGCGTTGCTCAGGACGGAACTGATGGTTGTAAGCTCAATCTGTTCAGATGATGAGCCGAAGAGAAGCCCGAAAGAAATGGTCAGTTCATCCGCTGGCTGCACCTGCACTCCTGTTCCAAACTGACTGATGATAGGATAGTGGATGTTGTGCGTCACAGACTTAGTCTCACTCTTTCCAGCTACAACGATGCCAGACTCGGCATAATTGCGTGTATTTGTCGTTGTGTACCGTACAGGAATACAAACTAGTCCCGTATACCAGTTCACCATTTCTGAAAGTTGCACATTGGCGGCAAGAGAAACCACTGGGGCCAAATAGATATTCTTTGTCCTGGTTGACTGCACTGGAGTCCCTGTTCCATCAATCTTGGTTGTACCTCCACTCAATGAATCCGTATAGCTTACATCAAACTGAGCCTTTCCCTTTACCGTGAGGCGAGGCGACACAATCTTAGACCCCACGATATTGAGTGCAACAGTATGGGCAAACATCTTGTCTGGACGATAAGTATGCAAAAGCTCGGTATAAGTTTTTGATGGCCCATTATAAGCATACGTATATTCAGACTTTTCCGGCTGGACAGTTGCACTAAATCCGTAGGATACCTTGCTGCTCCATGAGATTGCCTCGTTGTCAGAAGGTAGCCCCACATTCAAACCCAAGGTAAAGGCAGGTGTATACGTACGTATCTTTCTACTTGCCTCATACACACTTCCATCTTCTGCCTCAATCGGTCCTAAATGGTATCCAGAAGTTGAGCTTTGACCGACAGAAGTACCATTGACGCTACTCAACGAAAAATCTAGGGTTGGCGTAAAGGTATAATCTCCCACACCAAATGAGGTTCCAACAGAAAACTGGGGCTTGTAGGAAAAGGTATCTGTCCGAGTGTAACTCCGCAAATCTGCCAAAGTCTTTGGGGAGTCCATACTAGTTTTTCCTACTTCACCCCCAAAGTCAACACCAGCACGAATCCCTAAATTCATACCAGAATTCATCGGAATACCAACAAGCAAGCGTATATTATGGAAAAGAGGGAAAGAACTTGTTGATATCTTACTGTCACCATTCATGTTATTGGAAAATGAGATTCCTTTACTAGTATTCCCTCCCAATGCTCCTTGGTAAGAAAGACCAAGTGTCAAGTTTCCCATTTTGAACATTCCTGCCAAATTCAACATATGTGTTTTTAATATGAGGGCTCCTGTATTTGAGCTATCAATCTGCACATATCCATACGCACCAGTGAACAGAAATTTATCAAAATCCACACTACTCCAGCCTGTGGTACTAGTTACACTATCAGTATCATTACCGAACAACCCATTGGTTCCCTCGTGCATAGGTGAGGCTGGTTGAGCAATCAGTATACTCACAAGAAAAAAACTCAAAGAAAAAAATAAAAATCTCTTGGCCACATACTTCATTATGTTTCTCCTGTAATGAAAGTAGAATGACAGGCAAAAACAACTGTCTGTCATTCAAGAAAAAGTAAGGTGATTAGTTCTGCAAATCTTTGATGATTTCACCAATATCTATGCGACAAAACCTCATACCATTCACAGCATTGGTTCCATCTGGTGCCAAGTCTCCCTTATTAGAATCTTTTTCACCACTATAGTTTTCATACAAGATTCCAAGGGTCTTGTCATCAATCATCACCATATCCGTGTACCCAAAATAACCCTGACGAGGGGTTCGAATCTTGAGATAATATACTCTTTCCGAATCAAGTGGCTCACCATTACTGTTCAAAGCACTAACATCCCGAGTCAATGCGATTGTAATATCTCCACGCCCTATGTTTCCCCAGTTTCCATTGTTCCGGTTTTGGGTCTTCTGCCCAGTGTAGGCGAAGGCAATAACACCTGCCTTTGTATCACCGTCCCCCTCCGCAACCTTCAGGATACTTCCCTGTCCAGACTGTCCGCCAATCAACTTTTGATCCGACTCATGCACCTCATTCCATTTATTGTCTTTGAACAAAGTAAACCTACCAACGGCATCTTGGCCAGAGCCAGAAGTAGCATATGTCTTGGCAAACATCAGCAGACTACCGTCATCCAGCTGGCATATCTGCCCCTCCTCAACACCATAATTTCTTGTGAAGGGGGCAGAAAAAGTACTGCTATCCCAAGTTTCTGGCTTGCCAGTACCAGTTGCCAAATACATCCTGAAAATATTTCCAGAATTACTCTTTTGTTTTTGAAAAACTGGCATGACCATTCTACCCTTGGTAAAATTGCTGGAACCAGGGACATCCTTTGTAAGGATGATTCCGTGACCTGGAGTGGTCAAAAGCCCATTGCTTTCTTCAATGCTCCAAGTCTTGAAGATTCCAGTTGTTCCATCTCCACTGGAACCTTCCACCTCTTCCCATGTCTCACCATTATCAGTACTCTTCCACATACGGAAATTTGGTCCGCCACCAGCAGTTCCAATAGTCCCATTTCCAGCAGCCATACCACAATACACTATACCATCAGGAGCCACAGAAAGTTGAGGATCACAAACATCAAATGTATCAGTCGGACTTGGGGTTCCATCACCTAGGCCACGGTCATTGTAGAGATTCTTCACATCAATTGCAGGTTTTTTTCCTGTATCCTTATTCTTAGCTGCTGTCCACGTTGCACCACCGTCATCACTATACATGATAGTGATATCGCTGCCACCATTTGCCGCCGCCCCCGTATCACCTCCACCATCGTGTCCCCCTCGATAACGGACATCAAATGCCGCAATCAACCGCACTTGATTGTTCACAACGGCCTTTGTTATAGCAGGGATACGGTATGAGCCTGGACCTGTACTTAAGTTAGTCCTTTCCTCTGTGGCTGAACCGCTTATGACGTATCCATCAGTTTTGGGATTGTCACCCAATAATATTGAATAATTACGCCCTAAAATATCACTTTGTTGGGTATTTGCCACATTGTTCCAAACAGACACTTCTTTTTCTGTACTATTCAGATTATCTTTAAAATTGGCAGGAATTTTATATACTTTTTCTGGATTACCTATTACAACATTTACTTCTCCATCAGTTCCAGGTACGGAATCCTCTTCTCCTGTTCCACCTGGCTGATTTGAAGGATTGTCCACCCGAATTCCTTCGGGCTTCGTTATAGAGGGTTCTTGTTTACACCCCCCCCCAATATAACTAAAACACTACATAATAAAGAATAATATATTATTCTTCCAAACTTCTTCATTTCATGTTCCTCCTGAATTGAGATTATCTTGTATACATCATCTTGCATACAAGATAATTCTCTCACGGAATTTCCATTTTGTCAAATTAAATTTTCTGATTTAAAAAAGGCTGACCAAGAAGATGTTCCTGGTCAGCCAAAACTAGGAAGGAAGAAAAGAATTTATGTTACTGTAAAATAACATCCAAAATAGGTTTTAGATTGTCCCACCACACCTTATACCCAGCGTTGTTAGGGTGAACTGTGTCAAAGAAGAGCTTGTCACAAGTCCCCACATCTCCCAGAGCCTCCAAGCTTCCACTCTTCTGAACACCGGCAGAGTCCACAAAGTTCTCGTACAAATCCAGCAGCTGCACCCTGGAATCCTGCCCTGAGCCGTACAAGTCATACAGCTGGCGGTTGGTAGAAAGTACTTGCAGACGGATAAAGTCCACATCGTCTCTTTGGGTTTTTGTTCCCCTTGGAAGGACACCCATAAGGATTATCTTGGCATTTGGGAAACCTTTTTTCAGCACACCGATGACAGCCTGAATGCCCTTCACCGCCTCCACCGTGCTGATGGGACGCTCCTGATACTTGGTGTTGCCTACAGCGGTACTACTGGGACTGCTGACACCGATGTTGTTGGTTCCAATCATCAGCACCACAGCCTTTACCGTGTCCTTGAACTGGAAGGCACCGGTATAGGCTCCGGAACCATCGTCCCCAGGAATCTTCTGGAGGCGGTACAGCAGGGACTGGGTAAAGTCGCCGGAATTGCCCAGATTCAAGGCACGATAGGTGGCAGCGGAGCCGGATTCATCCAAAACCTTGTTGTTGCCCCAGCCCACGTTCTTGTTCCACCAGTCGGTCATCTTCAATTTTCTGCTGTCGTTATCGTAGGTTCCGTCATAAAAATCGGTGATGCTGTCTCCAATGAAGACAACCTGGGGCCACTTGGTCTTGTCCCCGCTTGCAATGGTCTGAATCAGCTCCCTCTTGGCCGTGTCCTGGTTTCCGTCATCGGTCCCGCTCCACTTTTGGCGGGGCGTAGTGGTGATGGGCTTGCCATCAATCATCATGTCTCCCGGGTTGCCCGCCTGTGCCTCAATCCTGCTATAGAAAGACAGAAAGATTTCTTCGGTAATACGACGCTTTGCCTTGGTGGCATCGGAGGCAAGGTTGGGGTCAGTAGCGTAGAGACCAGCCACATCCACCAGAATTGCCCCCGAGGAACGAACTGCACTGCGAATTGCCCTGTCCACCGCCTCATAGCGGGATTTCTCCACACTGGGAAGTATAGCCAAGGGAGGAAGTCCCACCGCGACAACAACGGCCCCAGGTCTAGCACGCCCATAGCCCGAAAGGATGCCAGCACACCAAGAGGCAAAGGCTGTCTCATCAAAGCTTTCCGCCTCAAGTTCAGCAAGCCCCAAGCTTACCACAACAGCATGGGGAGCCTGTGCAAAGGTCTCGCTGTAGGAAGAGTCCAGCCAGTCCTTGTAGCCCTTGCCACTGGACAGATAAGCACCGTTACAAAGCTTGAAGTCCTGCCAGCGGTCGGAGGACCCCTTGCTGAAGTACGAATTGAATTGAGTGAACAGATTGTCAATCCTTTCCGTTGTGGAGACGGGGAAGGTTGCCTCACCACCAAAGAGAATGCGGACATTGTACTGTCCCGCTTCTTCCGCCAGAGCCTGCCGTTTCTCCACCTTCAGCTCCATCGTGGGGCTGGTGTCCGGGAGTGTTATTGTAGCAGCGTCACCAGAGTAGGGCAAGGGCAGACCGTTGGCAGTGAGGAACAACACTGGCTCACCCTCTGCTGGAATAATTGTCAGTTCCGTCCCAGACATGACGGTAGAGCCTGGCACTGCTACCCCCTCATCTATACAACAGGTCAATTCTCTGGAATCATAGCTTATCAAAACAGGGACAGGAGTCTTGGCATCTTCCTTCCCCTTGCTTGAAGCTGGCTCCACATCGGTCTTGCATCCGCCGGCAAACAGCAGGACAAAGCCCATCAATGTGGCAAAAAAACATATCTTCAGCTTGGACATAATCTTTTCACCCCCTTAGTTGCTTGGAACGGAAACCTTTCCCCCGCTATACACGTGGGGAGCCGCCTCGGTAATTGCTGGCAGGATAAAGTTTGCAATGTCCGTCATCCCCTGGATGGGCGGGTGCAGGTCAGTACCATACAATAAATTTTCAGTGTTGGTGGGCTGACCACTTTCATTTCCAGGCACCCCCTGCTCCGCCCAGTACAGGTTGTTTACACCGTCAGCCTGTAGCTCCAGAAATGCCTTGTACAAAAGGAAGCTCTCACGTCCATACAGATAGTTCTCCGTGTTGTCGAAACTGACCGGCATATCTATCGTATCAGGAGATTTGGTAGAGGCCATGGAACCCACGTTATTGCTTTTCAGATATTTGGGACACAGGATGATGGGTGTATTCGGATGCTTCTTACGATACGTTTCCACCATGTATTTAGCACGCTTTACAACTTCCTCATTTGTAATGGCAGCAGCGTCACCATTCGCATTGCAATAGGTAGCAGCAAGGGAGGTGCTGGTCAAGTTCCAGCCCGGGTCAATGACGAATACCTCGCTTTCAATCTGAGAGAGGAAATCCGCCATCTTGTACTCCATCTGGGCGGAGCCAGCCACACCCATGTTGATGACCTCCCGGCCTGTTGCCCACATGATTTGGGCAGCGTAGGTGGCGCCGGGACGCAAGCCACTGGCACCGTCTCCCTGGGTGATGCTGGTTCCGTAGATGAGGATGGGCTTTTGCACCTGCTCGTTGAATGGGTCTATCTCGTAGGTAGTTGCACCCTCGCTGAACAAAAGCTTCAGACCACTGGGGTTTTCTTCCTTGCCGAATTCAAAGCCGTTGTAGGTGGGCAGCATCAGGATGTAGCTGGTCATCTTTCCTGATGCCGAGGAATAAGTTGCGTCCAGAACGGCATCTTTGTCGTTGTCTTTGAAGGTATGCTTGTAAACCCACCCGCTGCCCTCATTGCTGTACAGGTCAAGCCCGCTGAAGGCTCGTCCGTTGGTAACATTGGTAGATGAAGAATGGAGATATTCCGCATCCACGGTGATGCTCGTACTGTCAGTCTCAAAGGCGATGTACACACCGGCGGTACACTGCCTCATATTGTTGTCCGCTCTGTCACCCAGACCCTGCTGATTGTTAGGGAAGATAGCTGATGTCCCCTTGTCCTGAATGGCATACAAGCCCTTGGTGGTATCGTGGTTGTCTGCATGGATGGACAGGGGCAGACGGCTCCAGTAGGTGGGATATTCCACACCACCTACGATTGCACCCTCTGGAATGCAGCGGTCCTCGTTGGGACAGTCCGCACAGGTGGAGCCATCATTCAGCAACTCTCCGCTACACCAGTGTGTCATGCTGTCTCCCCGAGTGGTGTCCGGGCGGTAGCTGCGGAACTTTCCGTGAAGGGTGAGCTTGTCGTAGCCTACGCCATCGTGGGGCAGTGGATAGCGCACGGTCACCACGGCAGCCCCACCCCTCTCGTTACGGAGCTCAATATCACGGGAATATCCTCCCCCACTATACTCTTTTATAATTGCCCTGCCTGAGGAATCAACCGAAAGGACGCTGGTATCGCTGGAAGTCCAGCTGCCATTGTCCAGACTCAGGGAAAAATCCTTGGTGACGTGATGCTGGCTGTCCCCAGAAGCAAAGGTCACCAGCTGCTGGAATGGCAAGACTGGAGCTACAACTCCATCGCCAACACCTTCCGTATTGTCCAAGGTAGCCTCTTGTGAACATCCAAGCAGCTGCCCCACAAAAAAGCAGAAAACAAAAATACACTTTGCCGAATCTTTTAGAATTCGTTTCATGGCAATCTCCTATTGTTCAACTCGCTTGAAAAAGGCGATGTAGTCGATTTCCAACGTTGATCCAGGTCCCACATAAAAAACCGTATAGTCTTTGGTAAAGTCAAAGTCTTTTGTTGAACTCAGTGTCTTTTCTGTTGCGTTTTCAAGATTCTCAGTAAACAAGCATTTTCCATCTTTTCTATTGTGAAATCCGATTACACACCAGTCGGTACTACTGTCATCATAAGTCAAATCAATGCTACTACTGCTGTGGGCTGGCAACAGAGAAGAGAAATCGTTCACCCTAAAACTTGACACTTGAATCCCCTCTCCAGCACCAATACATCCCCCATCATACCAGAAGCCGAACTTTCCTCCACCCGCAGCTTCTCCTAACAAGGCAAATTCGGGAGTCTGTGTTTCTCCCGATTTGAATTTAATTTCCACATAGTTATACTGGTCTTGCTTGAATTGCCCAGTATCGCTGGTATTGTAATAAAAGGTCAATCCCGTACCTTTCTGGCTATCAGTGTTGGTGTCTTTGATGGTAACAGTGCTTCCCTTCTCGTTGACATCCTTATTCTCATCATTATTGCCAGTAAAAAGAGACACTATTCCATCTCCACCTCCCACGGCAGCTCCAAAATTGCCACGATTCTGTTCAAAGTGAAACATTTTTACCAGCTCGAACTTGTAGGTTTCATTACCCACCTGATAAATCCGGTAGGGATACCTGTCGGCGGTGTACTCATAACTATCGTATACTTCTCCAGTTTCTTTTGAACATACATCAATTACTGCAGTAAAATTTCCAAAGGGTTCATCATTGCTAGGAGGTGTTATTGTGATACGCCCAAAACCAGACTGTACACCTTCCTCAAGAATGGGAACAAAAGGTACTGGAGAATTATCACTGGAAGAAACTTTTAACTCTAATTCATCAACACTCAAATTTTTTATCTGAATAGGAACCCCTAAATCATCAGCTCTGTCAGCAAGCACTGTTACAGAACCAGGTTCTTTTACAGGGCGATATTTATCATCTACTCTCCGTACTACATCCTGACAACCGGCAAGTGCAAAGCAGACTACCATTGTACAGAACATACAAGATACTGTTAATTTATGTAGAAATATTTTCATTTCAATCTCCCATAAAAAAGCCAACGAACAAGTCGACTTTCTAAAACACTCCCTAAAAATGTTCCGTCCAACCCTTAGCGAGGCTGAACGGAACAAAACCTAGTCGTTATGTGTTACATCCACAAACTTTAAAAGGTAATTTGAACTTTCCCCCTCAAAGAATACGGCCAAATCACCGTTGGCAAGTTCACATACAGAAGAATAAGCGTAATCACCAGTATGAACCGATGATTTTACAGTAGTACCATTCCATGCTGGATTCAAAGTGTAACTACCACTACCATCAGGTTCTATTGAGAGAATAAAAACATGCCCATTCTTACGATCATTACCAGCACTACATGCAGCACTCAATGCAATTAGAGTATCTCCTGCTGTGTTTGTTGTCCAATCCAAGACAACGGCACTCATAAGGTTTCTTCCGCTTACTTCAGGGAGAATATCTCTAAAGTTTCCTTTGGGTTGCCAGGTTACGCCACCATCCAAAGACACTGCCCACTGGGGTGGTGTCCCTCTGGAAATAGCAATAAGAACACCATCAGGGTGACCTACAATGGTAGTTTCAGAAGAAGAAGAATTACCCATATACTGATCTCCTTTTCCTCCATCTGTTGCATGTTCCCATGTTTCTCCATTATCATCTGTCCAGAATACTACAGGGGCTTCAGCACTACAGTAGGCACTAAATAAAAGACGATTATTTCCACCTTGTTTTTCAGCCACTTCATCACTCATCCCATCATGAAGGTATCCTCCACAAGGGCTTACAAAGAAATAACGATTCGTTCTATCGGAATGTTCTTTCGGGCGTACCATGTAAGTTATATCACGATGGGGACTCCATGTAACTCCACCATCGTCACTGTAACTCATACCAATAAATGTACAACCTCTCCATACCTGATAGGGAGACAAGCCCATAAACAAATGACAATGAACATCTTTTTCCCCTTTTTTAACAACTCCTCCCTCTTTCTTTAACTGTTTAACCATGAACTTATGTTCAAAATGTCTATCCAAATACAAGAAATAATTTTCATCCACAAAAAGCCCTGTTCCTGGGTCACTTTCAGGATCACAAGTCCCATTAGCAGATGCTTTCTTAATTTCTCCACCTCTTACATCTACATAATAGCAGTAGTTGTCATTAGTTGCTGGAAACTCTTCAGCCATCCAATCACCAGTATACACTTCTCCATCAGATTTTGGTTCCGTATACTTTCCATCCATATCCGGGTCTGTTCCAGGTTCCAATGATGTATCATCTTTATCAAAATATTCCTTAGTATTTTTTCTCAGTCTCAGATAATGTTGTGTGTCATTCCAGTCATTGGTTGAGTTGCCAACTTGAAAATAAGCATCTCCCGGTTGATTGAGCCCATCCCCCCGATTTGACCATCCACCTGTCCAGTTTCCTGTGGAAGTTCCACCAAATGTACTCAACATAATGAGACGATTAGTTGCTGTACGACCAATGGTGGGATCTCCTGTAACTACACCATCCATAGTCAATCCACTTGCAGTACTCATATCGTAGTCATCAAAGTGGACTGCAAGTTGAGGTTTACTCCAGTTCTTGCCACCATCGTCACTGTACCGTAACCAGGCAGATGCCTTCTGAGGAAGGTCGCTGTTACCAGTCCAGCGGGCATCACCTACTGCAACTAAACGCCCCTGAGAACCAACTCTCTGACCGTTGGGCAATACGGCACCAGCAGGAATAAGAACAGATGTAGGAATACGCAACCCATTGTTGTATTCAATGGATTCAAGATTCTCTGCTGTATCTTCATTATCTTGAATCATTACCTGTCCATTGTTTTTTTCAAACAAAACAACTTCCCCCAAAGACTTAAAAACCTTTTTAGCACTAGTAGCCAGGGTAGTTACTTCAAGAATCTCGTAACTTACATTGTAGCAACCAGCCACGAAAGTTACCAATCCAACTGCGATGAGGGTTCTTATAGCTATTTTTTTCTTAAAAAAAATCATTTTTCACCTCCAAGCTTGTAGGACACACCGGCCATTACATAAAAATCATGAAGCATTCTGTCACGAATAGAATATGTTCCTTGAGGAGTTGGCAAAATATTGGTGTATTCATATCTACAGCGAGCATAAGCAGAGAATTTACTGTTCGGTGCATAAGAAAGAGTTGCCTGAGCTCTCAAAAACCCGTTGTACTTAAGGGCTTCCGCAGAATCACAATCCCATGGTGTATAACCTGCATTGCTATTATCCTTAATGGTATTACCATTGGTATGCCAACTAGCATCTAAGGCTAAACCAAAATCTTCCACAACAGGAACATCTGTCCAGCCAAAGCTGGTAGAAATGGTAATACCACCATACAAGTCTGTAATAGAAGGTTCATTTGCTTTACCTCTTTCCCCAGCTGCATCCACTCCAACCTTGTCTCCAGGAAGAACATCCCACCATTTGCCGATACGGTATGGGAAAGCGTTAATACCACCATAAAGGGCAACAGAGATAGATACAGGATTTCCACCACTAGGAGCAACAGCAAGTTTCATGCCGTTCCCGTTAATGGCAAATGTGGGTTCATCGGAAGAACCCAACAACTGGATGGTCAGCGGAATGCGAGCCTCCCCTTTGAGGAGCAGGTTGTGGCGGAATCCAACAGAACCCCAACCACCAAGACGAGCACCCAGGTCAATATAATTCAGCCCAAAACTTGAACCTGTTGTGCCGTTCATCATATAAATGGGATAAATATTAGGATGTTTAGTTTTATCCTCATCAGGATACTTAGATCTTAAATTTTCATTATTTACATTAATCGATGAGCGGAAATCTATTTTTCCGTACAGGGAAAGCCATGGAAGGGAACCAAAGGTGTGGCTTCCCTCAGCAGCAAAATCAAAGGCATTCCCGGAAAAGGGGCCGCCGTCCGTATCATCAGACAGTCTTCCGGTATTTGCCTCAAAGCTTAATACAAGGCTGTTATACCCCCCCCCTATATTTTCACTCGAAATATCAATATCTCTGTTTTGTCCAAACAAACTAATCGCACAACTTGTCAACAGAACCAGCAAAAAGATTTTTTTTCTCATCCCATTCCTCCTGGATCAAAATAATCTTGTATACAACTACTTGCATACAAGATTATTCTCTCACGGAATTTCCAATATGTCAAATAAATTTTTCAGAATTTTGCGATTTTTTTTCTTAAAACTAGCTTTTTTTTGAACATTCCATCTAGCCTTGGCATTTTCATCACAATATTATATACTTTTTTCATGGTCATCGTTGAATTGAGAAATGTCAGCAAAACATATCAAATGGACAAGGTGCAGGTTCATGCAGTAAGGGAGGCATCATTTTCCATTGAGGCGGGAGAATTTGCAGCTATATCAGGGCCTTCTGGTTCGGGAAAATCCACACTGCTGAATGTTATTGGGCTTACTGATATGCCCACCTCTGGCACAGTTATTCTCAATGGTATTGATGTTTATAAGGATGTTAAACTGGATGTTAAGACAAAGGTTCCGCTCAAACTGGATACAAGCCTTACAGACCTGCGTCGGACCCAGTTGGGGTTTGTCTTTCAAACCTTTAACCTTATCCCTGTTTTAAATGTGCGGGAGAACATTGCCCTTCCCCTTCACTTGGGGAATTCACCCGCCAAGGATTCTATGTCCAAGACTGAAATCAACCAGTGGATTGATTATCTCCTTGAGACAACAGGTCTTACAGACTGGGAAAAACACACTCCATCGGAGCTGAGTGGTGGCCAGAGGCAGAGAACAGCAATTGCCCGGGCTCTTGTGACAAAGGCTCCCATCATTCTGGCAGATGAGCCCACCGCAAACCTGGACTCCAAAACGGGTGACCAAATTCTAGAGCTGATGCAAAGGTTGAATAAGGAGCTGAATACAACCTTTATTTTTTCAACTCACGATGCAAAGATTGTTGGAATGTCCAACCACGTCATAAAAATCAAAGACGGAATGATTCAGTAGCCTAAGACCACTCAATAATCCATCAACAATGTCACTGATGTTGCAAGGGTAAACTTTGGCACAGGAGAAAATTCTCCCCCATAGACCATTTCCAATCCAGCATTCCAGTTTGCATGGGGCAGAACATTGCTTACCGTAAAGCCCAGCTTTAAATTACCATCATCCGTCATATACTCGTGGTTCCAAGCAAGGGCGAATCTCATGTTCTTTTTTGAGCCAAACCCGGACAAGCCGCCTAAAAAAGCGGTTTTATGGGTATGAATCCGTCCTCCCCCAGGTGTATACACGTGCTGATATTCAAGGTTAATTCCCACCTTGGGTATAATTCCGTCCCAGTACCTATAAAATCCTGCGGTGGAAACCACAGATTCATATCCAGCTTGACTTTCCAAGGATTTAAAGTCCTGTACAGCCACTACAACCTGACCATACACATCGTTGCCCAGCAGGGTTCTTTTAAATTCCATTCCCAAAACAGGAGGTTTATAAGCTCCATTTTGGGACAGCTCACTTTCAGCAGAGGGATTTTTTCGTCCAAAAACATTGACGGCTGTTTCCCAGACTGTCATTTCCACAGAACCAGCAAAGGTAAAGTCATGGATACTGGGGACTGACTTCCTCCCTGTGGGATACAACATTACGCCACTGACAGTACCTGTCCAAACAGGAACTTGAACATGGAGTGAAATCATGCTGCCGCTATCCGATAAAATATTTGTGGGGATGTATTTTTTTTCTTGGGTCAACTCATAATGGAAGTCAAAGGTAAAGATGGACATATCACTGAACAACTGAACATATCCCCAATTGATGGTTTTCTTTCCGCCCGAAACGTATACCTTGTCCAGCAACAAGTAGTCAAAATAAAGGGATTTGACAAACAGAGAAAAATCTGGATATTGAATCGTCAAGGTTCCGCTCATCCCTAAATTTTTTGAGGTCCGTGCAGATACAAACAAATCATTTTTGAACAACAAAAATCCTGTTGCATCCGCCTCATCTTGTTTAAATTCCCCCGACACACCAACTTGGGCTTCCAAGTGACCGGAAAAAGTAAGAGGCTTGTAAAAAAAGTTTTTGGGTTCTTCCTTCTCTTCTGTAGCAGCAACAGAATTTGGTGTGACAGGCTCTTGATTTTCTACAGACACATCCTCCGCTACCGTAAACAAATCGGCAAAGGGGTCTTCATCTGCAAAGGCTTCTTCTACAGGGGGCTCTTCTAGAACTCCTGCCAAGGCATTTTCACCTGCAAAACTATAGTCACCCTCTGTTGGAGAAGGCTCCTCTTGCGCAAAGCCCCTCCAACAAAGACACATACACACTACCGCTACTACCAGCTTCCTCATCAATCACCCATCATTTCCAAATACGGTTTTGTATATACAATATCGTCAACTTTTGAGAAAGATACATTTGAAATAGAAATTTGGGTTCGCTCATACTGTATTTTTCCACCAATTCTCTTGCCCCTAAGGTTGTCCATAATCAGCATACTGACTGGAACAGAATATTTTTTCCCTGCGTACTCCACAACCTGGTAAGAAGGAACGGCTGTGCTACGCAAAAGTTGACCAGAAAGGCTATAATCCTCCTTCTTGCGAACAAGTCCATCGTTTTCAGTAACCCAAAGCTTTAAACGTGGATAATCCACACTTTCAACCTTTGCGACAAGGTCAAACAAAACGCAATTATAATTCCCCAGTTTAACCCGTTCAGCTGATTCTATGGAGTAGTCCCTGTAGTAGTACTGGGGGGCAAAATCTGAATTATTGGCATTTGTATTTTGAAACTTATCCTTTGCGCTGGTAAAGGTAAATCGTTTGTCAGACGGATCGTAGAACCAAATGCTGCCCGCAGATTGAAGGTAGCCCTTGCCCTTTTCATTGGCAGGTCCTGTTACCAGGATTGTCCACTGATTGGTTTTATCCCTGCGGTACATAATTGCTTCAGTTAGACTTTTTCCCTCACCAGGCTTATCCTGCACTACAGTGTATCTGCCGGAAAAGTCGGTGTCAAAGAAGGCGGTGTTGTCTTGAGCAAGTTTTAGGAGTTCCTCTGAAGATTGTGTCGTTTGCGCAATCAAGGTGGAAACAAGAACACCTCCACACAACATTAAAACAAAGAAACTGATTGTAAATTTTTTCTTCATATTGACCTCACTCTGTAACTCCCAACGCTTCCACGGGAGTCATTCTCACTGATTTCTGTACAGAAAACAATACAGCAAAAGTGGTTGTTACATACACCAGCACTGATATTCCCAGTGATTGCAGAAGAGAAAAACTTGGGAGAAGTCTTCCATCTACAAGGAAAACATCGAAGGCTGGAATAAACGAAAAATTGAAGAATGAAACAAACTGACACAGGGCCAAGGAAAAAAGCATGCCTACCAAGCAACCAACACAAATCAGTATTGATGTCTCTGACAAAAGCAAGGAAAATATACCAAGCCTTCTCATTCCAATGGACTTGTAAATACCAATTTCGTTAATACGCTTCATCACAATAACACGATAGGTACTGCTCACTCCCACCATTATTATGACAACAAGGAGACAGATTATAAAAAAAGCAATGATATTCATTGCATCTATTACAATCTTCAAGTCTTCCAGGTTTGCATAGAGCTCAACAAGGGCATAATGTGGTTCTGAAAATTGACCAGTGGTAAGAGGCTCATAAAAAATTTCTTTGTCATCTACCAGGGGAAACATGGTGAATTTTTGCTCCAGCCTAGCTTGGAATTCCTGTACATCGGCTTTGGTCGCTGTATAATTCCCTGGAAAAGATATGCAGATTCTATTTGCCCAGTGAGAAGGCATCCCATAACTTTCTCTCAAGCAATCGATATCCATGTAGGAGGTGTACATTCCAAAGAGGCTGGAATCACGGAAAATTCCTTGCACCTCCAGTATCACCGTGTTTGTGTATCCCTGCACAGTTCTTAAAAGAAAGGTAATGCTGTCACCTACCTGAACTCCCAAATTTTTGGCAATTGGCTCTGACAATAAAATACCATTTGAACCGGCCATTTTTGAGGGATTGCCAGCCAAGTAGTTGAACTCCTGGAAAAGTTCCACCTCTTTGGAAAAATCAATCCCCTTAATCACCCGCTGCCGAGCCTCAGTTCCCTCAAAGTAAAAGGAGCTGTAGTCTGCATCGTAGTCAAAACGGGAAGAAACTACTGTATCTGGGGGGAATATGGGAACAATTTCTTTTATAAAGTCATCAACATTGTCAAAAGTAAGGTCGTTTTGTCCACCAATAAAGGTAAAGTCTCCACCATAGTATAATCTGGCCTTACCCTCCAGAGAATCAAGCATTCCCTCCACAAGAAAGAGACAGAAAAGAGAGATTCCCACTCCAACCACACATACCCAAAACAAGGCAACGTATTGTTTTCTTCTATACAGCAGAGAACGAAGTCCCATCTTTAATACAGACATTATTTTACACCTTGAATTGCTTCTATAGGATGAACCTTGAGGGCAGTCATAACAGGATATACCCACCCTAAAATGCCAAGGAAAAGCATTAGAAACATAATCTTCATAATGTTGCCAAAGGAAACTGCAACAACAAGAGAACCTTCTCCAAACAGCTGAATCAAAAAGGTGTTGGTAAAGGTTATTTCCACACCAGTAAGCACCAATGCGACCAATCCCCCCAAGAGGCAACCTATGATTCCAGAGACGAGAGCCATAGACACAGTTTCAATCATACATTGCAAGGATACAAAGACTGGAGTTGCACCAATGGCACGGAGAGTTCCAATTTCACGTGTTCTATCCAGTACATTAACTACCAGGGTATTGTTTACTACGATAAAACCTGCGGCCATAACTACAAGTATACCAATGTTAAAAATCATCCTCATCCAGTAGAGATACAAGGCAGTGCTTCCCGCTGCATTTCGCCAATCAACAGCCTCCACCGGCCATTGATTTTCCTTGAATTCGCGGTTCAGTCTCCTTATAACTTGACTAGCGTCAACCCCTTCCTGCAAACGGCATACAAGGTAATTCCACGAGGTGCTCTCCGCCTCTTCCACCATGATGTGAGAATCCTCTTCCTGAACAAGGACATCAGCTGCGTCTTGGTCCTCCTCAAAAATGGCAGACACATCCTCTGCTGATGAAAACAAGTCATCAAAATCCATGTCCATATCCAAAAGATTGACCTTGCTTTCATCTATGTCGCCATCTTCAAATGAATAGGAATCTGAAATGTCCATTATATCCCGCACAGTATCTGGATCAACAAGAACAAACCGCTCAAAGATTGCATTGGGACTCATATAGGTTATTTTTCCTGTTACAGGAACGGCACGGATTCTAAATGATGTTCCGTCCGCAATACTAAACTGAACGGTATCTCCCACCCTAATTCCTAGTTCCGCAGCGACCCTATCCGATACAACCAATCCCTTTTCCCCGGCAGAATAAGGATTTCCTTCCACCAGCTGGACACCATCCATCAAGGAAAGGTAGGCATCCGCTTGGACACCAAAAAGGCTCATGCTTTTTCTTGCACCACCATTTTCCAGCAGGGCAACACCAGAAACCTGGGGAATAAATCCATAAATATCAGAATTGTTTGAGAGAGTTTCAACGATTGATTCATAGGGAACAAGCTTTTCTATGGTCGAAAGCTCTCCTGTAACAGGAGTTTCATCACCAAAGAGACTGAGCGGGATATTTGAGTGGGGACGGATAATGAAGTCCCCTGTAAAGCTTTCGGTAAAACTACTTTGAACACCTTTTTCAGTGCTGTCAAATATGGCATTAGAAACAACAAGGAGCGCCGCAGCAAAACTCATAAAAAGAATGATGACTACAGAACTTCTTCGGGATAAAATGTTTTTAATGGCCAGCTCAAACAACATCTATTTTCCGGCCTTCCATGCATCGGAAATGACTTTGCTGACCTGGGGATCCGCCTTGACATTTCTAATTGCATTCAACACAAAGGCAATGAACACGAAGACAAAAAATCCTGCAAATGTAGCAATTACAAGCTTTGTAAGTCTCCCTTGGGCAGAAGGAACAACAAAGGGCTCTCCAACCTGATGAACAAAAGAAACATTTTCAGCCAAAAATCTATTTGCACTATTTATCAGGAGTTGTAAATCCAGCATGGCTGCAATATTTTCCTCTTTCATTGAGTTAGCTCCGGCAATAGCGGACTGCTGCGCTACGGATACAACACTTGTAAGTTGGGGTAAAACAGAGTCTGATATTTGCTTATTGGCAGCAGCAATAAAGGCGCTCATAAATGAGTCCACCTTATCTTCGTTGACAACAGGAATTTCAAGAACAATATCTATGCCACCAACTTTATTTTCTGCTATGGTAATATCTTTTCCAAAGAAATCCGATACCATCTTGTTGAATTCAACCTTATTATCAGGCAATTTTCCGTCTCTAGAGAAAATAGGCTGCTCCCGATACAAGGCTGAAAAGCTTTGAGGATTTGTAAAAGAACTAACGGCTAACTGAAGGATATAATTCCCATTATCTTTTCCCGTTGAAAATTCAGAAGCAAGCATTGAAGGCAAAGAATCCACCCCAATAGAATATGAAACCACGTATTTTGCCCCACTGAATGAAGGAAACAGGACAGGAACTATAAACAAATACACTCCCACCAGAAAAGACACCACAAGGGTTCCAATGACAATCAACTTTCTATACCGAATTAACACTGCAAATAAATCAATAAGGCTTATCTCATCTTCATTGTTTGTATTGTTTTCAATTTGATTTTCCATAAAAACTCCATCTTGGATAATTATCTGTAATTATATATTAAACAAACCATTATTTCAATGTATTGAACTCTCCTGAAAACTGTTCAAGACAACAAAACTGAAGATGAATTTTTAAAATAATACCCTTCCCTCCCTGTGACATTTTGTCGTATACTATTTCCCACACAAAGCTATTGCGTATGTCTAGAAAAATCGGGGGATTTATGGCTACACTTAAAGATTTACTAGAAAAGGAAATACTTTTTTTTGACGGAGGAACGGGCTCCCTTTTGCAGGCACAGGGGCTGACTCCCGGGGAATTGCCGGAAACCTGGAATGTTACCCACAAAGAGCAGATTATCCAGCTTCACTACAATTACTTTTTGGCAGGAGCCAATATCATCAAGACAAATACCTTCGGTGCGAATCGGCTTAAATTCTCTGTGAACAAAGGCTCTACAAATGAAGCGGACACCTCTTTCCAGCCAGAATGTACGGACTATAGCCTTGAACAAATCATAACGGCTGCCCTAGAAAATGCCAATGAAGCCCGCCGCCGCATTGAGGAAAACGCACTGTCTCCCCAAAAGATGGAAGAACTTAGAGCCAGAAGCTTGGTTCCCACCCACAGCACTCCAGAGAGCCGCCACCACTTTATTGCCCTGGACATTGGACCTGCGGGCAAACTCCTGGAACCCCTGGGAGATTTATCCTTTGATGAGGCGGTGGAACTCTTTGCCCAGATTATCCGTTGTGGAATTTGCAGTGGCAGCAAAGCGAGGAACAGTTCCGCACAGAAAAAAACTGGCATGGAAAAACTTCCCTTCGATTTAGTCCTCATTGAAACCATGAACGATTGTTACGAAGCCAAGGCTGCCGTTATTGCAGCCAAGGAAGTAATGGAAGAAACAGGCACTGAATTCCCTATCTTTGTCACCACTGTTTACGATGAAACTGCCAAGTCTTTGACTGGCTCCGACCCAAAAACGATGGTCACCATACTAGAAGGATTGAGGGTGGATGGTCTTGGAATGAACTGTAGCCTTGGCCCTGTTCAAATGGAGCCCATCGTAGGCATGTTAGCTCAAGAAACCAGCACCCCTCTTATTGTCAATCCCAATGCAGGGCTGCCCCGCAGTGAGGATGGACGTACCATCTACGATATTTCCCCAGAACAATTTGCGCAAATTGTCTCAGGTTTTATAGACAAGGGAGTTGCCATAGTGGGAGGATGCTGTGGCACCACCCCGGAGCATATTTGCCGCCTAGTGGATGCCTGTCATGGCAAAACCTGTCCTGTTACCACGGACAAGGGCTTTTCTCGCATTACCAGTTATACCCGCACAGTGGAATTTGGAGGCAGCCCCATATTGGTGGGGGAAAGAATCAATCCCACGGGGAAGAAGCGATTTAAGCAGGCCCTAAAAGAAAATGACTTGCCCTACATCATTAACGAGGGGCTTGCCCAGGAAGACAAGGGGGTTCATGTTTTGGATGTAAATGTGGGCCTGCCGGAGATAGATGAGGTTGCCATGCTTAAAACTGTGGTAAAGGAGCTGCAAAGTGTAACAGAACTGCCCCTTCAGCTGGACACCTCCAACCCAATGGCCATGGAACAGGCCATGCGGCTGTACAACGGAAAGCCGCTCATAAACTCGGTGAACGGCAAGGCTGAGGTAATGGAAGAGATTTTTCCCTTGGTAAAAAAATACGGTGGACTTGTAGTTGGGCTCACCTTGGATGAAGAGGGAATTCCTGAAACAGCAGAGGGCCGCATTGCCATTGCAGAGAAGATTTATGCCACCGCCGCCACCTATGGCATCAGCAAAAAAGACGTTATTATTGACCCCTTGGCTATGGCCATCAGCTCCGATACCACCGCAGCGGCAGTCACCCTTGATGCCCTCCACACGGTAAAGACAAGATTCGGCGGCACAAGCATTCTGGGAGTATCCAACATTTCCTTCGGATTACCCCAGAGGGAGCTGGTTACCGCAGCATTCTTTACCATGGCCATGGAACGGGGACTAAGTGCCGCCATTATGAATCCAAACTCTACAGAAATGATGAAGGCCTACACCTGC
Source organism: Spirochaetaceae bacterium (assembly GCA_017936345.1). Taxonomy (GTDB): domain Bacteria; phylum Spirochaetota; class Spirochaetia; order Treponematales; family Treponemataceae; genus Treponema_F. The sequence goes on along the minus strand of JAGBFT010000068.1, from coordinate 5,048 downwards.
TTCTGCCTCCTCCGGGGATTTGACCCCAACTGCACAGAATACATTGACTTTGCCCTGAGGCATCAAGAACAGGCAGAAGTCCAGAGCTCAAAAGTCACCCAAAGTGGAACAAACAAGGCCAGCACTGGCGCAACAGCTACAGAAGTACAGGACGACAACACCATTATTGCCCCTGATGGCACCCAACTCAAAAAAAACAGCCTGCAGTATGCTGTTGTACGGGGACTGAAACCAGAATCCCACCAATACACGGCAACCATGCTGGAAACCATCCCTCCCCTGGATATCATCAATCAGCACCTTATTCCTGCCCTGGACATTGTGGGTAGGGGGTTCGAGACAAAAAAGCTCTTTTTGCCCCAGCTTTTAATGAGTGCTGAAGCCGCCAAGGTTTCCTTTGAGCTTATCAAAGAACACATGATTAAGACTGGCACCAAGGGAGAATCCAAGGGTACTGTGATTTTGGCCACAGTAAAAGGGGACATCCACGACATCGGCAAAAACATCGTAAAGGTGCTGATGGAAAATTACGATCTCACCGTCATTGACCTAGGACGAGACGTGGCTCCAGAAAAGATATTGGAAACAGTTGAAAGGGAAGATGTCAAGTTGGTAGGATTGTCCGCACTTATGACCACCACAGTTCCCTCCATGGAGGCCACCATCAAGCTATTGCGAGAAAAGGCTCCTGGTTGCACCGTCTGTGTAGGTGGTGCTGTTATGACAAGGGAATACGCAGACATGATTGGAGCAGACTTCTACGGCAAGGACGCACTGGAAACCGTCCGCTTTGCCCAAGACTTTTTCAGCAGACAATAATCCTGCGCAGAACCAGCCCCCTTTTACTATTGGTTTACATCTGGTATACTGCAAACCATGAAACACACAGCCACCCTCACCGTTCGTTCCTATGAGTGCGACTCTTACAACCACGTGAACAATGCTGTCTACTTAAATTACCTTGAGTATGCCCGCATGGAATTCCTTCGGGCGGTTAACTTTGACTATGAAGGTGTAATAGAAGCAGGCTACTATCTTTATGTTACCCATGTGGATATCTACTACAAGGCCTCCGCCATCTTGGGGGATGAGCTTTTTATCGAAGTGGAACCAATCAAGACCAAGTCAATTTCCGGTACCTTTAGCCAGATAGTAAAAAAGTCAGACGGTACAATTTGCGCCCAAGCAGAAGTCACCTGGGCCTGCGTTACAAAAGAAGGTCGTCCCGCACCAATTCCCAAGGAATTTATGGTGGAAGGATTGATGCCAACAAGGAGAACAGAATGAAATTTCTTGAGGAACTTGCCATTATCATCAGTTTTATAAGTATTTTCGTTGTGGTGTACGGAACTCTTATTGCCGCAGGAGCCTTTATAAAGACAGAACTGGCACGGTTAAGGGGAAAACACAATATTCAAAAGCTTCGAGTGTTGCGAGCGGATTTAGGAACCTATCTGCTTTTAGCCTTGGAGCTTTTGATTGCCGCAGACATTCTTAAAACTATCGTGGAGCCAGGTCTCCATGAACTAGCTATTCTTGGCGGTGTTGTAGTATTGCGTACCGTCTTGTCCTTTTTCTTGAACAAGGAAATCCTGGAAATCGACAAGGAACGGCACGAACATCCAGAACTTTTCCAGCCGGACTAGCCCTGCTCTCCTCTCCCTAAAAAATCCCCTCCACCGGAACCAGCCCGAATTCTGCGGCATAGTCCCTGGCAAGCTGGGCGTGGATGATGGTGTTCTGGCTCTGGTGTGCGTCGGAATTGCAGATGACGGTGGCTCCACGAAGGGCTGCCAGCTCCCAGAACTTGTGGTGGGGGTAGAGTCTCCCGGCACGCCCCACCTGCGTGGAGCGGGCAAGACCCAGGCCGTTCACCTCCACCGGCAGCTTGCAGTCAATGGCGGCATCCAGCACCGCCGCCAGTCCTGCCTCAATCTCGCTGTTCCAGTCCCGCCCGTTGGCCATAATCAGGTCCGGGTGGGCAACAAAGGCAAAGAGGCCGCTGGCAATGGCCTCCACCACCCCGTCAAAGTACCGGAGGATTTCCTTCCGGGAGGCTACACCGGGAATGTAGGGCAGCTCCTGACCACCAGCCACCCAGTGGGGGCCAAGGGCCAGGTAGTCCGCTCCCCAGCGGCCCAAAAGCTCGTCCTTGTACCAGCTGTGGAGCCGCTTGTCGTACTCGCACTCAAAGCCCAAGTAGACGGGAAAGTCCACCGTCTCTGCGGCCTGCCGCACGGCGGCCACATAGTCCTCAGTGTCGGCCTCCGCCATCCTGATTTCAGGCCACAGATTCAGCCCCCGGGCCGCACCCTTCCCGCCATCCATCAGCCAGAACCTTGAGTCCTGCTCAGGATAGGGGCAATGGTCGGAAAAGCCCAGGGCAGTACAGCCCGCTGACTGGGCCACCCGAACGTAGTCGGGAACCCAGCCCTCCGCATGGCCGCACAGATAGGTATGAGTGTGGAAGTTGGAGATTCCTGCCAATTACACCTTCTCCAAAGCCTGCTGGATGTCGGCTATAATGTCCTCCACATGCTCAAGGCCCACAGACAGACGGATCATGCCGGCATTGATTCCGGCTGCCTCCAGCTGCTGGTCAGTGGCCTGACGATGGGTGGAGCTGGCCGGATGCAGGACGCAGGTACGGATGTCCGCCACGTGGACAACACGGGAGGCCAGCTGCAAGGCGTCCATAAAACGCACCGCCGCCTCACGGCCACCCTTGATGACAAAGGTGATGACACCGCTGCAGCCGTTCTGCAGGTACTTCTTCACCAGCTTCTTCTCAGGGCTCTTGGGCAGACCGGGATAGTACACGGACTCCACCTTGTCGCTGCAGTTCAGGTACTCCGCCACAACGGAGGCGTTCAGGCTGTACTGCCGCATACGCACCGGCAGGGTCTCCAGCCCCAGATTCAGCAGGAAGGCTGCGTGGGCAGACTGATAGATGCCCAAGTCACGCATAATCTGCATCCGGGCCTTGATGATGAAGGCCAGATTGCCAAAGTCACGGGTGTACACAACGCCATGGTAGCTTTCATCGGGGGTCACAAAGTCAGGGAAGCGCTCGCTTGCCGCTGCCCAGTCAAAGGAGCCGCCGTCCACAATCACACCACCCACCTGCAGGGCATGGCCGTCCATGTACTTGGTGGTAGAGTGGATGACAATATCGGCTCCCCACTTCAGGGGCTGGCACAAAGCTGGCGTGGCAAAGGTATTGTCCACCACCAGTGGCACGCCCTTCTCGTGGGCAGCCTTGGCAAAGCGCTCAATATCCAGCACCCGCAGAGCCGGATTGGCAATGGTCTCACCGAACACCAGCTTGGTGTTCTTGCGGATAGCCTTACGAATCTGGCCGGGAGTGGCATCGGGGGAAACCCAGTTGCACTCGATGCCCAGCCGCTTCAAGGTGACAGACAGCAGGTTGATGACACCGCCATAGATGGTGGACACGGCAACGATACTGTCCCCCGCCTTGCACAGGTTCAGGATGGTGCAGAGAACGGCAGCCTGGCCGCTGGAGGTCAGCATGGCACCCACACCACCCTCCAAGGCGGCAATCTTCTTTTCCACCGCATCACAGGTGGGATTGGCAAAGCGGGAGTACATGAACTCAGTGGGCATATCGAACAGGTCTGCGATATGCTCGGTGGAGTCAAAGCAGTAGGTGGTGCTCTGAACAATGGGAACCACCCGGGGCTCCCCGTTCTTGGGGGTATAGCCTGCGTGGAGGCATTCTGTCTCGATCCTCATGCTCACTCCTTACACCACACCCTGAGCAATCATGGCCTGGGCAACCTTCAGGAAGCCGGCGATGTTGGCTCCCGCCACATAGTTGCCCTCCATGCCAAACTGCTTGGCGGCAGCGTAGGCATTGTCGTGGATATCCTTCATGATGCCCTTCAGCTTCTCGTCCACCTCCTCACGGCTCCAGGACATGCGGATGGAGTTCTGACTCATCTCCAGACCGGAGGTGGCCACTCCACCTGCGTTGGATGCCTTTCCGGGAGCGAACATCACGCCAGCCGCCTGGAATGCGGCCACTGCCTCCGGGGTTGAGGGCATGTTGGCTCCCTCGGCCACCAGCTTCACGCCATTGGCAATCAGGGCCTTGGCCTCGTCGCCGTTCAGCTCGTTCTGGGTGGCACAGGGGAAGGCGCAGTCGCACTTCACCGACCAAGGACGGGCTCCCGCAGTGTAGGTGGCACTGGGGTACTTGTCGGCATACTCCTTGATGCGGCCGCGCTTCACATTCTTCAGCTCCTTCACAAAGGCAAGCTTTTCGGCATCAATACCGTCTGGGTCGTAGATGAATCCAGCGGAGTCGGACAGGGTCACAGGCTTGGCTCCCAGCTGAATCAGCTTTTCGGCACAGAACTGGGCCACGTTTCCGGAACCAGACACAGCGCAGACCTTTCCCTTGAAATCGTCTCCCTTGACGGCCAGCATGTTCTGGGCAAAGTAGACGCAGCCGTAGCCGGTGGCCTCAGGTCGGATGAGGGAGCCGCCGAACTGGAGTCCCTTTCCGGTAAGCACGCCGGTAAACTCGTTGCAAATCCGCTTGTACTGGCCGAACATATAGCCCACCTCACGGCCGCCAACACCGATGTCGCCAGCGGGAACGTCGGTATCCGCACCAATGTGGCGGTACAGCTCCGTCATAAAAGACTGGCAGAACCGCATCACCTCAGCGTCGGACTTGCCGTGGGGGTCAAAGTCAGCGCCACCCTTTCCGCCGCCCATGGGCAATGTGGTGAGGCTGTTCTTGAACACCTGCTCAAAGCCAAGGAACTTGAGGATACTCAGGTTCACGGAAGGATGGAAGCGGATTCCACCCTTGTAGGGACCAATGGCACTGTTGTACTGGACACGGAAGCCGCGGTTCACCTGCACCTTTCCAGAGCCATCCATCCAGGGCACCCGGAACATGATGACCCGCTCCGGCTCCACAATCCGCTCCAGAATGGAATTGGCCTCCAGCTCCGGCATCTTCTCCACCACTGGCTCCAGGGACTCCAGCACCTCCTGAACAGCCTGCAGGTACT